>JBJMJD010000065.1:0-15695 GCA_045806525.1 Gaiellales bacterium
CCTGAACGGCAAGGTGCGCGGCAGCATCGTGCAGATCCGGCCCAGCGACCTGGCCGCGGTGATCGTGACCGTCGGCAACCTCGAGCAGCACCTGGCTGTCGACGTTGGCTCGCCCGTGCATGCGTCGCTGACGCCGCTGGGCAGGATCGTCGACCTGTCCAAGCTGCTGCACCAGACGGTCGCGAACTACACGTCCGACTCCGGAAACCACGTCTCCATGCAGGTCAGCCCAGCACCGGGAGCCAGCCCGCTCCTCTAGCCACGGCGGCGTGCCGTACGATCCGCCCGTGCGGATCCTCTTCATCGCGGACATCTTCGGCGCTCCCGGGCGTCGCGCTGTGGAGATGCAGCTGCCGGAGCTGCGCGATCGGCACAGCATCGACCTGGTCGTGGCAAACGCGGAGAACGCGGCCGACGGCGTCGGCGTCACCAGCCGCATCGCGCTCAAGCTGTACGTGGCCGGCGTGGACGCGATCACGTTGGGAAACCACGCATACCGGCAGCGCGAGGTCTATCCGTTCCTTGGAACCAACGATCGGATCGTGCGGCCCGCCAACCATGCCGCCAACGCGCCGGGCCGGGGCGTGGCGGTCGTCGAAGCCGCCGACGGCACCCCGGTGGCCGTGATCAACCTGATCGGCCAGCTGTTCCTGGATGCCGCCCAGAGCCCCTTCGAGGTGGCCGCCGCACTGGTCGCCGACGCGCGAACGCGGGCGAAGGTCGTTCTGGTCGACTTCCACGCCGAGGCCACCAGCGAGAAGGTGGCGCTGGGCCGGCTGCTCGACGGACGCGTGACCGCGCTGATCGGCACCCACACCCACGTCCAGACCAACGATGCCGCCGTGCTGCCGGGTGGCACCGCCTACCTCACCGACGGCGGCATGACCGGCCCCCACGACTCCGTGATCGGCGTCCGCACCGAGCTGGTGCTGCGGCGGTTCCAGACCGGGTTGCCGGTGCGGTTTGAGCCGGCCGAGAACGAGGTGCGCATCGAGGGTGCGCTGATCGAGTGCGATCCGGCCAGCGGCCGCGCCTCCTCGATCGAGACGTTCCGCTTCAGCGTGGGCTGAGCGGCTCCGGCGACGGTGCCCGCCGTGGCACCAGCATCGCGAACAGCGCCAGCGGCAGCCACCAGCAGATGTACGGGTAGAACCAGTAGCTGGAGACCACCTGCGTCGCGATCAGCGCGGCGGCGGCCAGCGCCGCCACGGCCACCGCGTCCTTGCGTCCCCGGGGCAGCACCGCCAGCAGCAGGCAGCCGAGCACCACGACCACCTGCAGCGCCTGCTGCAGCCAGTGCAGCGTCGGCCAGCCCGGGTGAAACGCACCCAGCGTCCAGATCGAGAGCGGCGTCACCCGGTTCAGCTGGTAGTGGAAGGTGCGGTCCCAGAACACGTGCAGGCCGTCGCTCTGCCTCGCCAGCATCGACAGCAGCAGCAGCGACGTCAGCAGGAACCCGGCCAGCGTCGCCACCCGCCGCTGCAGCGACATCATGAGCGGCACCAGCGCCAGCGGGCCGAGCTTGGCCAGTCCCGCCGCCGCCATCAGCCCGCCCCGCAGCCACGGCACCGACAGGGCGGCGATGAACCAGGCCAGCAGCGCGCCCACGAGCGCGTCGTTGGTGTTCATGTTCAGCGCGTAGAGCGTGAACGGGTTGGCAACCCAGGCGAACGCCAGCAGCAGCCCCAGTCGCGCGTTCCCGAACCGCCAGCCGGCGACGAACAGGCCCGCCATCGCCAGCAGGTCGAATGCGCAGGCGGCCACATGGGCGGCCGGCAGGTCGTCCCACAGCCCGCTCCAGCCGAAGACCGCCACGAACGGCATGTACGCCACGTACACCGCCGGCCCGTAGGTGTCACCGCTGGAGACCGGCGACTCGCAGCGGCCGCTGGTGGACTGGACATAGCCGATCGGATCGCCGTTCGCGTAGCGGCCGGCGCAGGCGGTGCCCTGGCTGGTCGGCATGTTCCCGTAGGGTTGACTGCCGTTCAGCAGCCGGTCGGCGCCGACAACGCCGGCGTAGCCGACGTCGAGGATGTTCGAGTCGCGGTTGTTCAGCCCCAGCCGGAAGCCGACCAGGGCGAAGCACAGCGCCACCAGCACCAGCGCATGCGTCGCACCGATGTCGATGCCGCGCGGGCGATGGCTGCTGCCCAGGCGGATCATTCTGGCCAGCAGGTAGACCAGCGGCGGATAGATGAGCGGCGTCGAGATGAACACGTCGCCCTGGTTGAACCAGTGCAGGGAGATGCCGAACGAGAGCAGCACCAGCAGATCGAGCGTGCGCATGGTGAAGGGCCGGCGCCAGTCCACCAACCCGCCCAGGAACAGAGCGCAGAGCGGCAGGAACACCCACCAGCGGTTGGCCAGACGCCCGTACGACGAGGGCTCGCCGCGGGCGAGCTGCCAGTCCACCTGCGGGCCGGTGCGCACGTTCGTCAGCGTCATCGCCGTGTCACTGACCCGGGCCGCCGCCACCTGCGCGCCGTCGCGGTCGTCGAAGCCGACCGTCCACACGCGGTCGTCGCCCAGCGTGGCCGTGGCCTTGACGCCCGGGTACTGGGCGATCCAGCTGCGCAGCGCGCCGGAGCGCCGCGCCAGCGCGATCGCCTCAGCCGGCGTCAGCCGCGGCGGCCCCAGCTTCGGCGTGACGGTGGTGTTCAGGATCGCGCTGGTGGAGTCGTCGATCTTGAACGAGGCCAGCACGTTGTGCTTGCCGCGGGGCTCGAGCACGGCCGTCCACGTCCCGCTGGGCGCGTCGTACACGACCTCCCAGTGGGCGCCCTTGTTGGCAGTGAACAGCGGCCCCACCGCCGGGTCGCTGGCCGCGATCGCGATCACGCGCGCCGCTGTGAGATGTGGCTTGGCGTCGGCGTGCGCAACGCCCGGCGCCAGCAGCAGCGCCAGCACGATCGCGATCGCGCCTCTAGATGATCGATTCCACAACTACGCGGCGAAGCTCCAGAGCTTATTGCCAAGGAAGCTGATCGGCGTCGCGACCACGATCGCGATCGCCGCGGCGACCGGCTTGTGCATTCCCGCCACCTCGACCAGCAGCGCCAGCGCCGCCAGGTCGATGGCGAGCGCGAGCAGGCTGACCGCCAGGAACCTGGCGTACTGGACGTGCGGCTCTCCGTGCTCGATCTTGAACGTCCACACCCGGTTCCAGATGAAGTTGCTGGTCGCCGCCACCACGAAGGCGAGCACGAACGCGATCGGGTAGGGCAGGCTGCGATAGAACAGGGTGAACAGCCCGACGTTGATCACGTAGCCAGATCCTCCCACGACGCAGAAGCGCGCCAGCTCCAGCCAGTTGTGATGGCTTCGCACCCCGACGTTGAACCTCTCGGCGTGGCCTTTCAGGCCGACGCTGGCGACGTCGGTGCGGGCATCCTTCATCCGGCACAGCCTAGAGGATCGATCGTGCCGGCTCCGCAGCGTGTGAGAAGTGCCGCAGCGCCAGCGGCGTCAGATCGGTGATCGACGGCTGGGCTCCCAGGCCGGTGGGCGCGTCGAACCCGGCCGTGATCAGCGGCACCAGCGAGTCCTCGGCGCGCAGCGAGCCGTGGCTGCCACCGCCGGCGTGGTGCTGGCCGCCGGCGTCGGCGAACTCGTCGCCGAGCCGGGCCGACACGATCACGTCGCCCGAGGTGGCGCAGGAGACGGCGCCCTCGATCCGCTCCAGCGCATTCGGGTAGAGCAATGGGTCGAGCAGGTCGCGGTCGCCCGCCAGCTCCCAGCTGTTCCCGCGAGCGTCCTCGAACCGCCGGCCGCGCCGGAAGCGCAGCTCACCGCCATCGCGCCGCACGGCGTACCAGGCGCCCTCCTGCCACATCACGACGTCGCTGAACGGGTGCCGCGCATACCGGTGCCCGACCTCACTCGCCGTCAGCCGGCCACCGGGCAGCAGGTAGGCCATCGCGACCCGGTTGCTGGCGGCGACGGCCAGATCGCACTCCGCCGGATCGGAGTGGCGGCTGGAGCGGAACAGCTTCAGCCCCTCCAGGGGCTCGTGCGCGTCGACGGCCCGCTCGACCGCGCTCTGGCTATGGTCGGCCACCACCATGACGGCGTAGCGCTCCAGGAACTGATCCCAGCCGCCGGCCGCTTCGACCAGCAGTCCCAGAGAGGCGTCCGCCTGCTCGACCGCGCCCACCACGTCCCCGCCCCGGTGCTGAGCGGCGTCGGTCTCGTAGAGGTACAGGAACAGGAAGTCGAACCCGTCACGGGTCACAAGCCAGCGGCCGACGTGACCACCGTGGCGGTCGACCGAGCCGCCGAAGTTGCGCGGCGCTCCGGTGTCGTCCGACCAGAACAGCTCGCCGAAGAAGTACCGGCGGGGACCGTACACGGCATCCACGATGCCGACCCGCCGGGCGATCCGGCGCGCGGCGTCGCGGGTGATGGGATGGCGCACGCGGCCCCGGCAGATGTAGGTGTTGACCGCCGCGGTGACCAGGCCCTCGTCCTCCAGCGCCTCGAACACGGTCGTCGCCCGCGGCGAGAGGTGCAGCAGGTTGAGGTTGACCAGCACGTCGTCGACCATCTGGCGGGTGCCCTCGGCCAGCGTCGCCAGGAACGAGGATCCGTACTCCACGAAGCGCCCCTCGTCGCGGTGATACCAGGTCATGCTCGGGATCCGGTGCCCGGCCGGGTGGCGGCCCGTGATCAGGGATGACAGGCAGACCGGCGTCAGCGAGGGGAAGGTGGATACGCAGGCATCGGTGCGGTCGCCCAGCTCCTGCAGGTGGGCCAGCGTGGGTGCGCGGCCGGCGGCGACGACGCGGTCGAGCAGGGCCGGCCCCAGCCCATCGATCACCGTCAGGATCAGCTTCTTGGGCATGGCCGCTGATTGTAGGTGAGCGACGGTGGCGGACAGGTGTGAGCGGCGGGACGTTCTCCGCGTGGGGAAGCGCCGCCGCTCTCAGCGCAGGACGCGCAGCCCCTTGTACTTCTCCTGGTCGCGCCGGCGCGTTCGGGCGAACAGCACGGCCGCCGCCCCGGCCAGCAGGAAACCGACAAACGGCACGGCTCCCGCCAGCGACGTGGCCACGCCGGTGCCGTCCTCGACCATCGCGGTGCCGCGTACGTCGCCGCCGGCACGGATCGCCCGGATCCGGATCTGGCGCAGCGTCAGCGCAACGGCGGCGGCCACGCCGGCGCCCACCGCGAGGCCCACGTACGGCAGCTCGTCGCCGGCCACCAGCTCGAACACAAGACCGCCGCCCACCACCCGCCGCAGCAGGCGCCCACCGGCCTCCGCGCCGGGCCAGATCGCGTCGGCCACCAGCTCGATGCCGGCCAGCACCCACAGCAGCGCGACCGTCAGCGGGTCGTCAGCCCAGCCCAGCGAGCCGTCCGCGAAGCCCAGCGCCGCCACCGAGGACGCCACCGCCAGCGGGGCGGTCGCGAAGAACCCGGCGGCCACCGCCAGCCCCAGCCCCTGACCGATCGCAATCGCCAGACCCATCGGGGCGAGATCATAGAGTAGGGTCAGGCCATGGTCTGGGTGGTACTCGGCTTCCTGGTGATCGTGTTTCTGACCGTGGTCGCTCCGCTGATGCGGCAACGCGCGGTGGTGGCGGCGCGATCGCGAAGGCTGTCGGCGCTGCAGCGGCAGCGCGGCAGCCAGGTGATCACGATCATCCACCGGCAGGAGCAGATCGGGCTGTTCGGCGTGCCGCTGGTGCGCTTCATCGACATCGACGACTCCGAGCAGGTGCTGCGCGCGATCCGGATGACGCCTGACGAGCGGCCCATCGACCTGGTGCTGCACACGCCCGGCGGGCTGGTGCTGGCTGCCGAGCAGATCGCGCACGCGGTGCGCGACCACCCGGCCCGGGTGACCGTGCTGGTGCCCCACTACGCGATGAGCGGCGGCACCCTGATCGCGCTGGCCGCCGATGAGATCGTGATGGACGCCCACGCGGTGCTGGGGCCGGTCGACCCGCAGCTGGGCGACATGCCTGCCGCATCCATCCTGCGCGTGGCGGCGGCCAAGGAGCCGGCCCAGATCGACGACCGGTTCCTGGTGCTGGCTGACGTCGCCGAGAAGGCACGGCGGCAGGTGCTGGCCTTCGTGACCGACCTGCTGGACGACCGGATGCCGACGGACGAGGCCGGCCGCCTGGCGGAGCTCCTGGCCGGCGGCTATTTCACCCACGACTTCCCGATCACCGTGCACAGGGCGCGCGACCTCGGGCTGGCCGTCGGCACCGACCTGCCGGTGATCGTCTACGAGCTGATGGCGCTGTTCCCACAGCCGGCGCGCGGCCGGCCCAGCGTCACGTACCTGCCGCTGCCGGCTCCGGAGCCGGGACCGGGAAGGATGCCTCCGCCGCGGGTGGGATGAGCACCCTCAGCGCCTGCGGGTGGTAGCGCACGGCGGCGGCCTGCACCTGCCCCAGGTACTCGCCGTCCAGCTGCAGGCCGACCGGGACGTCGCACGCGACGTCGAGCGCAGCGAGGTCGTGCAGGTAGGTGACGTAGCGATCTCCGCCCCGCGCGTGCCGCGGCCACACCAGACCGTAGGCCGGCAGCCGCCAGAGCTGGTGCGGACGCAGAGGCGACACGACCACCGCGTCCAGCGCCGACGCAAAGCCGGCACGGGGGGCCGTGCGCACCGGCAGGCGGCCCCAGTACGAGTACGGGTGCTGGTTTGCGATCGCCAGGTAGGACGCGCGCAGGGAGCGATCGCCGGCCGTCACGGTGATCCGCTCAGGCATCGACAGGCGGTCGCGCCACAGCACCCGCCCGGCCGCCGCCACGACCGCGCTGTCACGCGGCCTGCGGCCGTCGGGGCGCTGTCGGCGGCGCTCGTCCACGATCCGCGTGGCCTCCGCCTCCAGCCCCATGCCGGCCGAGAACGTGAACATGCGTCCGTTCACCGAGCCGAGGCCAAGCGGACGCCAGCGCCGCTCCGCGATCGCGGTCGCCAGCACGGCCGCCGCCGGCAGCGTTTTTCGGGGCAGCCGCAGCTGCCGTGCGAACACGGAGCTGGCGCCGGCCGGAACCACTCCCATCAGCGCCTCGGGCGGCATCCCGTTGGCGACCTCGTTGGCGGTGCCGTCGCCGCCCATCGCCACCACCACATCGACGCCCGGCGCGCCCGCCAGGTCGGTGGCCTGTCCCGGCCGCTCGGTCAGGCGCACCTCGACGTCGCCCGCACGTGCCAGCCGCGCCGCCACCTGGTCGATCAGCGCCCCCTGCACGCCCGAGGCGTTCGGGTTGGCGATCAGACGCACCTGCATGCGGGCTACGATACTCGGCGTGACGGCAGCCAACCTGCGCACGTACACGGCGGCCGCCGGAGTGCCCGCCGCGCTGGTGGTGCTGCTGCACCTGGCGCTCGACTGGAACGGCGCGGACGGCATCAGCGGCCGCCGCGACCTGGCCTTCAGCCACGGTGTGGCGCTGGCGGTGGTGCTCGCGGCCGTTCTCATCGCGAGCCGCGTCGCGCTCCACATCGAGTCCGGGGACGGCGCCCCGGTGGCCGACGCGGTCGCCATCATCGGCTCGATGGCGGTGCTCGCGAACCTCGCCCGCGTGTGGCGCGACGGCTCCAACCCGCTGCATCGGTTCAGCATCACCGTCGCGCACATCTCCGCGCTGCTGCTGGTTGCGGTGGTTTCGAACCTGGTCGCGCGCCGCGAGCAGCGGCGGCGCTCCAATCCGGCTCCAAGCCTGTAATCAGAGGTTAATTCCGGCCGCCTACAACACGGGCCATGAGAAATTATCTGAGATACGGAGCGCTGGTTGTCGTGGCAGCGCTCGTGGGTGCCGGATCGGCCTACACAATCAACTCGACACACACGGATACACGCACCGTCGTCCACACGGAGACTCAGGTCTCGCCCGTCAGCGCATCGAGCCCGACCGGTCTCTCCGTCAACCAGATCTACCGCAAGGATGCACCGGGAGTGGTCGTCGTGACAGCCACGTCCACCACCACCGCCCAGAACCCCGCCGACCCCTTCGCCGCCCCCCAGCAGCAACAGCAGCAGGCGCTGGGCTCGGGCTTCGTGATCGACAAGAGCGGCCACATCCTGACCAACGCCCACGTCGTGCTGAACGCGTCCAAGGTGCAGGTCGCATTCGGCTCTGACACCCAGGCCGCCAAGACCTACACCGCAACCGTGCTGGGCATCGACAAGAACACCGACGTCGCCGTCCTCAAGGTGGATGCGCCGTCAGACGCGCTGACACCGCTGCAGCTGGGCAACTCCTCGACCGCTCAGGTCGGCGACCCGGTGGTCGCGATCGGGAACCCGCTGGGCGAGACGCGCACCGTCACCACCGGCATCGTGTCTGCCCTGAACCGCGACATCGGCTCGCTCCAGAGCGACGTCCAGATCCGCGGAGCGATCCAGACCGACGCCGCCATCAACCACGGCAACTCCGGTGGCCCGCTGATCAACGACGAGGGTCAGGTGATCGGCATCACCAGCCAGATCCTGTCGGACGATCCCAACAACCCCGAGAGCGGCAGCATCGGCATCGGCTTCGCCGTCCCCGTCAACACCGTGCGAACGGTCGCCGCGCAGCTCATCGCGAGCGGCAAGGCCGAGCACACCTACCTGGGCATCCTCGGCTCCGAGGTCACCCCGGCCCTGGCCAAGGCGCTCAACCTGAGCGTCGATCACGGCGTGCTGATCGGCAAGGTCGAGCCGGGCTCACCGGCCGCCAAGGCGGGGCTCAAGGCCGGCACTACGCAGGCCACGATCCAGGGCCAGACGGTCGTGCTGGGCGGAGACGTGATCACCAAGATCGACGGCCACGAGATCGCGACGTTCGATGACCTGGCCAACGGCATCAGCTCGAAGAAGCCGGGTGACAGCGTTCAGCTGGAGATCGTCCGCGACGGTCACACCCAGACCGTGAACGTGACGCTGGCGGCCCACTCGAACTAGGCGTCGGCAGACACCTCGACGATCACATCGTCGACCGAGTCGAGGGCGTCGCGAACGGCGTCCTCGACTCGGCTTGCCAGGACGTGCGCCTCCCGCACGCTGCGACCCGGCTCCGCGCGCAGCGAGGTCACCACCAGCAGGCGCTCGCCCTGGCGGTAGACCACAACCTCCGCTGCGCCCTGCCCCGCCACCCGGCTGACCGCCTCGCTGGCGGCGCGCACCAGCTGCGGCTGCTCGGCTCCGATGTCACGTGCCGGCTGTGCGCCCAGGGCGGACGGCTCCACGTGCGCGTAGACGCGCGCAACGCCGAACTCGGAGCGGATCTCCCGCTTCAGCTGCTCGACCGTGAGCGCGGCCTCGCGCATGGGCATGTCCTCGGGTAACCGCACGTGCAATGTGATGGCGCGGCCGCCGGAGCCCTGCTCGAGCACCGAGATGTTGTGCGTCTCGACCACCCCCGGCACCCGCAACGCGGCCGCCGCCACCCGCTCGTTGGGCGCCTCGGCGCCGGTGCTGGGCTCGACGTGCACCGTCACCTGGGCCGGGCCGATCTGCGAGCGCACCGCATCCTCGACCTGATCCATGGTCTGGTGGCTGCGTTCCAGCCCCTCGAGGCGGGAGACGCCGATCACCACGTCGGCGAAGCTCTCGCCGCCTGCCTCCCGCACGCGCACCGACCGCACCTCGGCAACGCCCGGCACGTGCTGGGCGATCTCCCCGATCCGCCGGTCGAGCCCGCTGGGCGCGCGGTCCATCAGCGCATCGATGTTGCGCAGGGCCAGCCGCGCCGCAGCGACCAGCACCAGCGCTGCCACCGTCAGCGCCGCGACGGCATCGGCCCGCGGATACCCGGCAGAGACCAGCGCCAGGCCGATCAGCACGGCGGTGGTGCCGGCGAAGTCGGACGCGAAGTGCCACGCGCTGGCAAGGAGCGCCGCGTTTCGCTCCCTGGTGCCGGTTCTGAACGACACCGACCAGCGCGCAGCGTCGACGATCAGCACCCCGAACAGGAGCACGAAGGCGTACCACTCCGGCTGCACGTCGCCACCGCCGGAACGCAGCCTCATGACCGCCTCGAAGCCGATCCAGATCGCCACGGCCGCCAGGATGGCCGCCTCCGACAGCGCCGCCAGGTGCTGCGCCTTGCCATGGCCGTACTGGTGTTGCTCGTCGGGCGGCCGCTCGGCGACGCCCACCGCATACAGCGAGAGCAGCGCGGCGACGGCGTCGAGGCCGGAGTGCAGGGCCTCGGCCAGGATGCCGAGGCTTGACGTGGCCAGCCCCACCAGCAGCTTCGTGGCGACCAGCGCAAGCGCCGCCAGAAACGACAGAAGCGCTGTACGGCGCGCAGTTGACATTGAGGCGATTGTACGCAAGGCTGTTTCCAATCGTTCCCCGCCGACACAGTACGGAGGGCCATGAACTCCAGCCAGGAAGCGGAGAAGGCCATCGAACGTGGGACCGAGCAGGTGCGTGTGCTCGTGGTTGACGACCACGCGGCGGTGCGCGAGGGGGTCAAGATGATACTCGCCCGCGACCGCGAGATCGCCGTGATCGGCGAGAGCTCGAACGGGGACGCCGCGATCGAGATGGCCGACCGCCGGCGTCCCGACGTGATCCTGATGGACGTGAGGATGCGCGGTATGGACGGATTCGAGGCCACCCGCCGGATCACGGCCGCGCATCCCGGCATGGCCGTGATCCTCTACACCGCGTTCGGCGAGCGCGGGCTGCTGGCCGAGGGGCTCGACTGCGGCGCCCGCGGATACGTGCTCAAGGACGCGCCGCCCGACGACATCGTGCGCGCCGTCAAGCGCGTGGCGGAGGGTGGTGCCTACGTCGACCCCACGCTCGCGTCGGAGCTGGTGTCACCGAAGGCAACGGAGCGGTTGCCGGCGTTGTCAACTCGGGAGCGCGAGATCCTGGGCCTGCTTGCGAACGGGTTCTCGAACCCCGAGATCGCATCACGACTCTTCATCAGCCCCGAGACCGTGCGCACGCACGTCCGAAACGCGATGACGAAGCTCGAGGCTGACACCCGCACGCAGGCCGTGGCTCTGGCGCTCCGCTACGCGCTGATCGACTAGATGATCGACTCACCGATCCGCTGATGCGCCTCGGCCGTCGAGCACAGCCGCAGGGCCGAGACGTCCTGCTCGACCACGTGCTGCTCACCATCGACGGCGAGCGGCAGGAGATCGCAAGCCGGCTGCACGACGGGCCCCAGCAGCTGATGACCGCGATCCGGCTGCTGGCCGACGGCGCCCAGCACGCGCTGGCGACCGGCCAGACCGAGCAGGCCGGCCGCACGCTGGAGCGGCTGCAGCAGCTGGCCATGGAGGCGGCCGAAGAGCTGCGCCGACTGAGCGGCAGCCTGCATCCGGTCGCACTCGAGCAGAGCGGTCTGGTGCAGGCGCTCGCGGCGCTGACCGAGACGCTGCAGGACGAGCACGGCGTCGCAGCCCAGCTGGCCGCTCCGACCGAGCGATCCTCCCGGGACAACGCCCACGACGCGGCCGTCTACATGATCGCGCGGGAGACAGCGATCAGCGCGGTCCGTGCCGGCGCCACGTCCGTGGCGATCGAGCTGACCGAGAGCCATCGCTCGCTGCGGCTGCGCATCGAGACCCGCGGCGGCGGCGATCCGGACCCGGCGGTGACGCTGCTGCTGCAGGAGCGGGCGGTTCGAATCGGGGGCACGCTCGAGGTGGCCGATCAGGATCCGGTGATGGTCACGCTGACCGCCCCGCTGGCGTGACCGCGATCCGGGTGGGGGTGCTGGGGGCAACGGCCAGCGACCAGATCGTGCAGGCCGACGGCAGCATCCTGCGACGGCAGGGCGGCTCGCCGCTGTACGCGGCGCGGGCGCTGCGGGCGGCCGGAGCCGAGCCGGTGGCGATCGAGACCGGCACCCTGGTGTCCCACCTCGACCACACCGCCGGGGTCACGCGCCAGTCGATCCTGTCGCTACCGGAGCCGCTCGACATCGATCGTACCGCGGCCTTGCTGCCACGGTTGCGGGGGTGCGAGTGGGTGGTGCTCGGGGGTCAGACCGGCGGCGACTTCCCGCCCGAGTCGATCGCGCTTCTGGCCGGCGCCGGTCACGAGATCTGTCTGGATGCTCAGGGGCTGGCCCGCGGCAGCCGGATCGGGCCGGTGCAGCTCGGCCCGATCGATCCGGCGTGGGTGGAGGGCGTGAGGGCGCTCAAGCTGAACGACGCCGAGGCGGAGGCGTCCGGCCCGCTCAGCGTGCCCGAGCTGCTGGTGACGATGGCCGAGCGGGGCTGCACGGTGACGGCGGGCGGCACCGAGCACCGCCTGGTCGGCTCGGGCCTGCGGTTCGCAGATCCGACCGGCGCCGGTGACTCGTTCTGCGTGCTCTACTGCCTGGCGCGGAGCGGCGGCAGCTCCGCGCCGGAGGCGGCCGCGTGGGCACAGCAACGCGTGGAGCAGTTGTATGCGGGCTGACCGGCGACGTGTTGCACCGCGGCATATGCAGCGCATAGGCTTGGCGGCCACGTGAGCGAGTCGATCCGTATCCTGATCGCGGAGGACAACGCGCTGCTGCGAGGCGTCCTCCGCGACGCCCTCGCAGAGGCCGGGATGACGGTGGTGGCCGAGGCCAGCGACGGCGCCGAGGCGGTCGGTTTGGCTGAAGAGACAACGCCGGACGTGGTCGTGATGGACATGCGCATGCCCAACGTGGACGGGATCGAGGCGACCGAGCGGATCGCGCAGTCGGTGTGGGCGATGCCGGTGGTGGTGCTCTCCGCCTACGACGAGCCGCAGATGATCGAGGCCGCGCTGGCCGCAGGCGCCACCAGCTGCCTCAAGAAGGGCGTCGGGCTGGACGAGCTGATCGAGGCGATCCGGGCGGCGCAGCGCCCCTAGGCACGTCAGCCACCGACCGCAGCCGGCTGGGCCGCGGCCACCAGCCCCTGGAACAGCGGACCGCCGTGCTCGGCGTGCTCCTCCGGGTGCCACAGCACGCCGATGCAGAACCGCGCGCCGACCAGCTCCACGCCCTCCACCACGCCGTCCGGTGCCCGGGCCGTCACCGCCAGGCCCTCACCGATCCGGTCGGGAGCCTGGTGATGGCACGAGTGCACCTCCACCGCCGGCCCCAGCAGCGCCTGCAACCGCGAGCCCGGCTCGATCGCCACGCGGTGCAGCGCAAACGTGCCGGGCGCCGCCTTGTGCAGCGACCCGTCCACGAGCTCGGGCAGGTGCTGGTGCAGGCTGCCGCCGCGCTGCACGTTCAGAAGCTGCATGCCGCGGCAGATCCCGAGCACCGGCAGATCGCGGTCGAGCGCACCCGCCAGCAGCTCGAGCTCGGAGCGGTCGCGGTGGGCGATCACTCCCAGCGTCTCGGGGTGCTGCCGCTCGCCGTAGAGGCCGGCGTCGATGTCGGAGCCACCGCTCAGCACCAGGCCCTGCAGCTGGTCGAGCAGGCCGGCACTGCCCTCGACCGGCGGGATCACGACCGGCAGCCCACCGGCCGCGACCACCGACTGCGCGTAGGCGGCCGGCACCATCACGGCCGGCATGTCGAGCCAGTGCGAGAAGCTCGCGGGCACCTCGTAGGCTGTGATGCCGATCAGGGGCCGGTTGCGGTCCATACCAGCAGGAGTATATGAATGGCCCGGATCCACGGAACCCGCGAGGCGAGGGGACGGAAACGGTGACACTGGACGAGCTACGCAGCGAGGTCGCTGAAGGCGCCATCGACACGGTGCTGCTGGTCATGACCGACATGCAGGGCCGGCTGATGGGCAAGCGCCTGCACGCGCCGTTCTTCATGTCGGACATCGCCGACCACGGCGCGGAGGGCTGCTACTACCTGCTCACGGTCGACATCGACATGACTCCGGTGCAGGGATTCGAGATGGCCTCCTGGGACTCCGGCTACGGCGACTTCGTCTTCCGCCCTGACATGGCCACCATCCGGCGGCTGCCGTGGCTTCCCGGCACCGCACTTGTGGTCGCCGACCTCGAGTGGCAGGACGGAAAGCCGGTGGTGGCCTCGCCGCGGCAGGTTCTGCGCCGCCAGCTCGACCGGCTGGCCGAGCGCGGATGGACGGCCAACATCGGATCGGAGCTCGAGTTCATGCTGTTTCGCGACAGCTACGACCAGGCCCGCGCCAAGCGCTACCACGACCTGACGCCCGCCAACCCCTACAACGTCGACTACTCCATCTTCGGCACCACCGTCGTCGAGGACGTGCTGAAGCCGATCCGCATGGGCATGACCGGTGCCGGCATCCCGGTCGAGGACTCAAAGGGCGAGTGCAACTTCGGCCAACACGAGGTCAACTTCCGCTACGCCGACGCGCTCACGATGGCCGACAACCACGTCATCTACAAGAACGGCGCCCGCGAGATCGCATGGCAGCACCAGAGCTCGATCTCGTTCATGGCCAAGTGGGACGAGCGCGAGGGTAACTCGTGCCACATCCACTGCAGCTTCTGGGACGGGAGCGGCAGCCTGTTCCCGGCCGCGGACGGGCACGGCATGAACGACACCTTCCGCCACTTCATCGCCGGTCAGCTGGCCTACACGGAGCAGCTGACGTACTTCTTCGCCCCCAACATCAACTCGTACAAGCGCTTCGCGTGGGGCTCGTTCGCACCCACCACGCTGGTCTGGGGCACCGACAACCGCACCTGCGCCTTTCGCGTCGTCGGGCACGGCAACGGCCTGCGCCTCGAGAACCGGATGCCGGGCGCCGACTGCAACGCCTACCTGGCCTTCGCGGCCATCATCGCGGCCGGCCTACGCGGTATCGACGAGCAGCTCCCGCTCGAAGATGCCTATTCCGGCAACGCCTACGACGCCAAGGACAGGCGCCGCATCCCCAGCTCTCTGCGCGACGCCATCGAGCTCCTGGAGGCATCGCAGATGGCGCGCGAAGCGTTCGGCTCAGACGTGGTGGACCATTACCTCCACTACGCTCGGATGGAACAGCGCACGTTCGACGCCGCGGTCACCGACTGGGAGCGGTTCCGCGGCTTCGAGCGGATGTAGCCGCCCGGAAAGGAGCACCGATGTCCACCACCGTCACAGAGGGCCTGCTGATCGCCGGCGAGCGGGGCGACGCGGCCGAGGGCCGCAGCTTCGAGGTGCTGAATCCCGCCACCGGCATGCACCTGGCAACGGTTGCCGAGGCCGGCGTCGAGGACGTCAACCGGGCGGTGGCTGCCGCCGTTCGCGCCTACGAACAGTGGGGCTCGCTGTCGCCGGTCACCCGCGGCCGCACGATGCACCGTTTCGCGAACCTGGTCGAGGAGCACGCCGAGCAGCTGGCGTTGCTGGAGTGCCGGAACGTGGGCATGCCGATCTCCGACGCACGCGGCCAGCTGTCGATGATCATCGACGTGATCCGCTACTACGCTGGGGCCGTCGACAAGTTCTTCGGCCACACCGTGCCGGTCGAGCGAGACGGCGTGGCGATGACGTTCCGCGAGCCGATCGGCGTGGTCGGGTTGATAACGCCCTGGAACTTCCCGCTCAACATCGCCAACTGGAAGATCGCACCCGCGCTGGCGGCCGGGAACACCGTCGTGCTGAAGCCGGCCAGCCTGACGCCGCTGTCAGTGCTCCGCTACGCGGAGCTGGCGGCCGAGGCCGGGCTTCCGGCGGGCGCCCTGAACGTGGTGCCGGGCCCGGGCGGCACGGTCGGCGGCGCCCTGGTCGCGCATCCCGATGTCGGCAAGATCGGATTCACCGGCTCCACCGCGGTCGGGGCCGGCATCGCCCGGGCGGCGGCGGCCACCATCAAGCGGGTC
>JBJMJD010000066.1:0-54772 GCA_045806525.1 Gaiellales bacterium
CTTCCAGGACGGCGGCAAACCCGGCCACGCGGGTGGACGACGACGCCCGGTAGCCGGAGCCGGTCGGGTTGTACGCGATCAGGTTGACGTGGAACCCATCCCCCCCGAGCAGGTCGGCCAGCTGCTCCGCCAGCCGGTCGCTGTCGTTGACTCCGTCCAGCATCAGGTACTCGACGAAGATGCGCCGGCGGGTGACGGCGCGGTAGCCACGGCAGGCGGCGATCAGCGTCGCCAGCGGGAAGCGGCGCGTTACTGGCATCAGCTCGGTGCGCAGCTGGTCGTTGGGAGCGTGCAGCGACAGCGCCAGCTTGACCTGCAACGGCTCGGCCGCCAGCCGCTCGATGCCGGGCACCCACCCGGCCGTCGAGATCGCGATCTGGCGGGCACCGAGGCCGAAGCCGGCCGGGTCGTTGAGCGTGCGACAGGCCGCGAGCACGGCGTCGTAGTTCAGGAACGGCTCGCCCATGCCCATCATCACCACGTTGGACACCCGCTCGCCCTGATCGCGCAGCATCGCCGCCAGCACCGTCACCTGTTCCGCGATCTCGCCGGCGGCCAGGTTGCGGCCAAGGCCCATGCTGCCGGTGGCGCAGAAGGTGCATGCCAGCGGGCAGCCGGACTGCGACGAGACGCACACGGTGCGCCGGTTGTGATGGCTCATCGCAACCGCCTCGACGGGGAAGCCGTCGCGGCTGGTGAAGCGCAGCTTGATGGTGCCGTCGTCGGAGCGCTGCGACTCGACCGTCTGCAGCTGGCGCAGCGGCTCCGCGTCTGCGAGGCGGCGCCGGAGCGCGGCCGGCAGCGGGGTCAGCTGCTCGTAGTCGCCGGCCAGGCCCCTCATGACGCCCTCGTAGACCTGCCGCTGACGGTACCGCGGCTCGCCCCACTCCTCCATCAGCGCGTTGACTCGCTCGAGATCCATGGGTGGTAGTGTGACTGAAAAGTGTGAGCAAATAGCCACTCCCTCGGAGGTAACGCCGTGCCCGCCAAGATGAAAACCGACAAGATCGCCGAAACGGTCACGCCGATCGCAACCCGGGTCGCGAACGATCCCGAGCTGCGCGAGACCGCCATGTCGGTGCTCGACTCGGCCAAGACGGTGCTCGGCAAGGTGCAGAAGGACGGCGCACGCTCCGCGGCCGTCGACAAGAAGGTGCAGGACGAGGTCGTGCGCGCCGCCAAGGAGATCAAGAAGGGCATGGCCAAGGCGACGGCGCAGCCCAAGACGTCCAAAAAGAGGAAGGCGGCCAAGGCCGCAGCCGCGGGCGCGGTGGCGGTGGGAGCCGTGGTGGTCGCGAAGAAGGCGCTGTCGAAGGATGAGGACGAGTTCGAGTACACCCCGTGAGCGATGAGTCGATCGACGTCCTGCTCAGCGAGGGCAGGACGTTTCCGCCGCCTCGGGGGTTCAGCGAGCGGGCCTTGATCGACGACACATCGCTGTACGAGGATGCCGAGCGCGACCTTGACGGGTTCTGGCTGGACCAGACGCGCCGGCTGGTGGGGTGGTTCGAGGAGCCGGAGACGGCGCTCGAATGGCGGCCCCCGCACTGCACGTGGTTCCGCGACGGCAGGCTGAATGCCTCCCACTCCTGCCTCGACCGCCACGTCCAGGCCGGGCGCGGCGACCGCGTCGCCTACCACTTCGTGCCGGAGGATCCGGACGAGCCGCACCGCGCGATCAGCTACTCCGAGCTGCTGGAACAGGTCTGCCGCACCGCCGGAGCGCTGCGCGAGCTGGGGATCGGCAAGGGTGACGTGGTCGGCATCTACATGGGGATGGTGCCGGAGCTGCCCGTGGCGATGCTGGCCTGCGCCCGCATCGGCGCGCCGCACGTGGTCGTATTCGGGGGGTTCTCGTCGGCCTCGCTGGGCGAGCGGCTGGAGGGCACCGGCGCACGGCTCCTGATCACACAGGACGAGGCCTGGCGCAAGGGCTCGGTGATCCCGCTGAAGGCGATCGCAGACGAGGCCGTCGATCTGGCGCCCACCGTGGAGGGCATGCTGGTGCTGCGCCGCACAGGAGCGGACGTGACCATGCGGGAGGGCCGCGACCACTGGTGGCACGACGCCGTCGATCGGCAGCCGGAGGCGCATCCGGCCGAGCCGGTCGAGGCGGAGCACACACTGTTCTGCCTGCACACATCCGGCACCACCGCCAAGCCGAAGGCGGCCGTTCACACCACGGGCGGCTACCTCACCTACGCCTCCGCCACGCACCGCTGGGTGTTCGACATCCAGGATGGTGACGTCTGGTGGTGCGCGGCCGACGTCGGCTGGGTGACCGGCCACAGCTACATCGTCTACGGCCCGCTCAACAACGGCGCCACCAGCGTGCTCTACGAGGGCGACCCGATGCATCCCACACCGGCGCGGCACTGGCAGATCATCGAGCGCTACAAGGTCACGCAGTACTACACGGCACCCACTCTGATCCGCGCCTTCATCAAGGCCGGAAGCGAGCATCCGGAAGCGCATGACCTCTCGAGCCTGCGGCTGCTGGGCACCGTCGGCGAGCCGATCAACCCCGAGGCGTGGGTCTGGTACTGGAAGACGATCGGCGGCGGGCGTTGTCCGGTGGTCGACACCTGGTGGCAGACAGAGACCGGCGGGATCATGATCGCGCCGCTACCCGGAGTGACGACGGCCAAGCCGGGATCGGCGACCCGGCCGCTGCCCGGCATCCGCGCGCAGGTGGTGGACGACCAGGGCAACCCCGTGGCCGCCGGTCGCGGCGGCTACCTGGTGCTGCGCCGCCCCTGGCCGGGCATCTTCCGGACGCTGTACAACGACGACGCGCGGTACGTGAGCAACTACTTCGAGCGCTTTGGCCCCGACACGTACTTCGCCGGCGACGGCGCGCGGGTGGATGAGGACGGCTGCTTCTGGCTGCTGGGGCGGATCGACGACGTGATGAACGTGTCCGGGCACCGGCTCTCGACGATCGAGCTGGAGTCGGCGCTGGTCGAGCACCCGGCGGTGGCCGAGGCGGCGGCGACGGCCGCACCCGATCCGCTCACCGGCCAGACGCCGCTCTGCTTCGTGCTGCTGCGATCCGGCTACGAGCCAAGCGACCAGCTGGCGGCCGAGCTGCGGGACTGGATCGGCGAGAAGATCGGCAAGATCGCCCGGCCCAAGGCCGTGATCATCGTCAGCGACCTGCCCAAGACGCGCTCCGGCAAGATCATGCGACGGCTGCTGCGCGACATCGCGGAGGGCCACGAGCTGGGCGACACCACCACGCTGCGCGATCCCACCGTGGTCGAGGAGATCAAGCAGAAGGCTGACGAGGTGCTGGCCGCGAGCAGGTGATCGTGCTCGTGCGGCATGCGGAGGCGGTCGCGGCCTCAGATCCTCGCTATGAAGAGAACGACCGGCCGCTGTCCGATGCCGGGCGCCGAGCCGCCGAGCGGCTGGCCGATGAGCTGGCCACCGAGGCGGTGGACGCCATCTACTCGAGTCCCTACACGCGCGCGGTGCAGACGGTCGAGCCGCTGGCACGACGGACAGGTGTTGAGATCAGCCTGGTCGACGACCTGCGCGAGCGGCTGCTCTCGCCCCGCGCCCTGCCCGACTGGCGTGAGCGGCTGCAGCGGGCCTGGACGAATTTCGGGTACGCGCTCGAGGACGGGGAGTCCTCCGCCGAGGCCCGGCGACGCGTCACCGGGGTGCTGGAGCCGCTCCGGCGGCGCCACCCCGGCGCACGGACCGTGGTGGCCAGCCATGGCAACCTGATCGCGCTGGCGCTGCACGCGATCGTGCCCGACCAGGTCGATTTCGAGTTCTGGGCCGCGATGCCGACGCCGGCGGTGTATGTGCTGCCGATCGACGGGCCGGTTTCAGGGCCCGGACTCGGCGACTGAGACCTCGACCGCCGGCTTCTCGTCGTCGGTCCGACGCAGCGCGCGCACGGCCATCTGCACCGCCACCACCATCAGCAGCACGGCGAACGACCGCTGCAGCGTCTTGCCGGAGAGCGATGTGGCCACCACCTCGCCCAGCTTGGCCGTGGGCACCGATGCCAGGCCGATGACGATCGCGTCGCGCCAGTTCACGTTTCCGTAACGGGTCTGCCGCCACGATCCCAACAGGATCACCGGCACCATCGCCGCCAGCGACGTGGCGACGGCGACGTGCGCGTTCTCGCCCAGGAAGATCAGCGTCGGCACGAAGATCAGCCCGCCGCCGACGCCGAACAGCGCCGACAGGATGCCGGCCAGGAAGCCGAACAGGACGGCCACGATCTCGTGCGTCATGCCGCCAGCCTCACCGACACGAGCGCCAGGAACACCGAGAAGAGCAGCACCACACGCCTGGTGTCGATTCGCTGGTGCAGCCAGGCACCGACCACGGCGCCGGCCACGGCCGGCAGCCCGATCAGCGCGCCCTCCTTCCACGCGACGTTGCCGGCCGAGGCGTGCGAGGCGGCCGCGGCGACGGCGGTGAACAGGATCGCCGCCAGCGACGTGGCCATGGCCGACTTGGGCGGATACCGCCGCAGCGCGACCAGCATGGGCACTATCAGGATGCCACCGCCAACGCCGAACAGACCCGAGAAGAAGCCGGCCACGAGGCCGATCCCGACCAGCACGGGCATGCGAGCGTTCACGGCGGGTAGTGTAGGGCGATGGGGCGAACCCTGGCCGACCTGGTTGCGACGCTCGCGGCCGACCCACGTCACGGCGCGATCGTCTGCGACATCGACGGCACCCTGGCTCCTATAGCGCCCACGCCTGAACAGGCAACGGTGCTGCCGGCGGCGTTGCCTGAGCTGAAGCGGCTGGTGGACCGCTACACGCTGGTCGCGTGCGTGACCGGACGGCCCGCGGCCCAGGCTCGCCGGATGGTGCCAATCCCCGGCGTTGCCATATCAGGAAACCACGGCCTCGAGGTGATGCACCGAGACGACGTGACGGTGGTGCCGCAGGCTGCGCGATACATGGATGCGGTGCATGAGGCGCTGCTGGTGGTCGAGAACGACGGGCTGCTTCCGGAGCTGGGCTGCCGCGTCGAGGACAAGGGCATCACGTTCACGGTGCACTTCCGGGGATCGCCGCGACCCGACCATGCGCTGCGCTATCTGGAGGCCCAGATCGTGCCCAAGCTCGACCGCGCCGGGCTGGCCTGGAGCTTCGGCCGGATGGTGCTGGAGGTGCGCCCGCCGGTGGCGATCGATAAGGGATCGGCGGTGCGGCGGCTGCGCGGCCGCAAGCGGATCACGAACCTGATGTACGTGGGAGACGACCGCACCGACCTGGACGCGTTCCGCGAGGCCACGATCAAGATCGCGGTCCGTTCGACCGAGGGGCCGCCGGAGCTGATCGAGCAGGCCGACGCGTGCGTGGACGGCCCGGATCAGGTGGTCGCGCTGCTGGCGTCGCTGTAACGGCGGCCGGCCTACTTGAGCAGCTTCTTCAACTGCTTCCAGGTGCGCGTGTTGATCACATCCTTCGGCGACGCCCAGCCCCGCCGCGCGTTCATGACGCCGAACCGCATGTAGTCGAGCGCGGCCAGGCTGTGCGCGTCGGTGTCGATCGACAGCTTGGCGCCCGCTGCCACCGCCATCCGCACGTTGCTGTCGGTGAGGTCGAGGCGGTGGGGCTGGCCGCTCACCTCCAGCACCGTGCCGGTGTCGACCGCCTTTGCGATCACCGCCTCCATGTCCATCGCGTAGGCCGGCCGCTTGCCCAGCATCCTGCCGGTGGGGTGGCCGATGATGTCGACGTGCGGGTTCTCCATCGCAGCGCACAGCCGCTTGGTCTGGTCGGCCGCGTTCAGCCTGTGGGAGGCGTGCAGGCTGGCGACGACCACGTCCAGCTCCGCCATCAGCTCGTCCGAGTAGTCCAGCGAGCCGTTCTTGAGGATGTCCACCTCCGCACCCACCAGCAGCGTGAACCCGCCGTCCAGCGTGGCCGCCAGCTCGCGGACCCGCTCGATCTGCTTGCGCATGCGGCCCGCATCCAGGCCCATCCCGAACCCGACGGCCGGCGAATGGTCGGTCACGTTCAGGTACTCGTAGCCCTTCGCGCGCGCGCCCTCCACCAGCTGCTCGAGCGTCATCTTGCCGTCGCTCCAATCGGTGTGCGCGTGCAGGTCGCCCCTGATCTGGTCGACCGTGATCAGCTCAGGCAACGCATGGTTGCGGGCGGCCTCGATCTCACCCCGGTTCTCGCGCAGCTCGGGCGGGATCCAGTCCATGCCCAGGCGCTCGTAGACCTCGGCCTCGTCGCGGCAGTGCAGCACCTCGCCCGTCTCGACCTGCTCGATGCCGTACTCGCTGACCTTGAGGCCGGCGCGCACCGCAGCCTCCCGCAGCGCAACGTTGTGGTGCTTCGAACCGGTCAGGTGCTGCAGCAGGTTGCCGAACACCTCCGGCTCGATCATGCGCAGCTCGACCCGGCTGCCGTCATGCGCGATGCAGGTCAGCTTCGCGTCGCCGCGGGACTCGACCTCGGCCACCCAGTCGTACGACCCGAACGCGTCGCCGACGGCGGCCGGGCGCCGTGTGGCCACCACCAGGTCGATGTCCTTTGCGGTGTCGGTGAACCGGCGCAGGCTGCCGGCGATCTCGCACTCATCGACGTCTGAGAGCTCCCGAAGCTCGGCGGCAACCCGCTCGGCAAACGGCCGCAGACGCCCCGACGCGACGCGGTCGCGCTTGTGCTCGCGCGGCACCTGCAGGCCGGCCAGGATCGCCTGCTCGGTGCGATCGCCGAGGCCGGCCACACCGCTGATGCGCCCATCGCGGGCGGCCAGCAGCACCTCGTCCACCGTGGTGATTCCGAGCTCGGCGAACACCCGCTTGGCCGTCTTGGGACCGATGCCGGGCACGCGCATCAGCGGCACCACCCCGGGCGGATTGCGGTCGACCAGCCGCTGGAGGGCGGCGATCTGGCCGCTTGTGATCAGCTCCGCCACCTTGTCGGAGATCGTGTCGCCGACGCCGGACAGCTCCGTCAGCCGGCCCTGCTGCGACAGCCGCACCACCGACTCGGGGGTCTCGCGCAGCGTCTTTGCGGCACGCCGGTAGGCGAGCACGCGGTAGGCCACGGCACCCTCCACCTCCAGCAGGTCGGCCATCAGCTCGAAGCGCTCGGCGATAGCGTCGTTCGTCAACGTTGCGCTCATGGGCCAATGATAGGGTCAGACCGTGGAGCAGAGCCGCTACCTGATCGTGCTGCCCACCTACGACGAGCGCGAGAACCTGCCTCGCATGATCGACTCGCTGGCGGCGATTCGCGACCAGGTTCCGATGCCGGGCGAGGTGCTGGTCGTCGACGACGGCTCACCCGACGGCACCGGGCAGGCGGCCGACCAGCTGGCGGCCCGGCACGACTGGCTGCACGTGCTGCACCGTCCCGCCAAGCAGGGGCTCGGCCGCGCCTACCTGGCCGGCTTCGAGTGGGCGCTGCAGCGGCCCTTCAGCCACGTCATCGAGATGGACTGCGACCTGTCGCACCCGGTGTCGGCGTTGCCGGCGATGCTCGAGGCGTCACGGCATGCCGACCTGGTGCTGGGGTCGCGCTACACCGCCGGCGGCGGCGTGGACGGCTGGCCGCTTCACCGCCGTTTCATCTCCCGTGGCGGCTGCACGTATGCGCGGCTGGTGCTGGGGGTGCCGATCCACGACCTCACCGGCGGCTTCAAGTGCTTCCGCCGCTGGGTGCTCGAATCGCTCGACCTGACGCACGTGCGCGCGGGCGGCTACGCCTTCCAGATCGAGCTGACCTACCGCACCCTGCGCATGGGCGGGCGCGTCGTCGAGCTGCCGATCACCTTCACCGACCGCGCCTACGGCGAATCGAAGATGAGCCGCGCGATCGTGCTCGAGGCGGTACGCGAGGTGCCGGCACTGCGCCTGCGCGCGCTGCGCGGGGCGCTGCTCGAGCGCCCCGACGGCGAGCCGCGCGTCTCGTTGATACCGTGAGCGTTTGGACGTCGTGAGGAGCACCGCGTGAGCGATCACATCGTCGAGGTCAACGACGTCACGTTCCGCCGCCAGGTCGAGCAGGCCGGCCGGCCCGTGGTGGTCGACTTCTGGGCGCCCTGGTGCACGCCCTGCCGCGTGATGGAGCCGATCCTCGACGAGCTGGCCGGGCAGCATGGTGACCGGGTCGCGTTCATGAAGCTGAACGTGGACGAGAACCACGAGACGGCCGAACGGCTGCAGGTGCTGTCGATCCCGACGCTGATGGTGTTCGAGGGCGGCGAGGTCAGAAAGACGCTGATCGGGGCCGTCCCGCGCCGCCGGCTGGAGGACGAGCTCAGCAGCTGGCTGTCGCCAGCCTTGGATGGTTGACCATCTAGGCCCGCAGCACAGCAACCGTCGCCACGCCGGTGCCGATCAGCACCGCTCCGGACACCTGCATCCGGGTCAGACGCTCGCCGAAGAACAGGAACGAAACGAACGCCGCCACCGCCGCGAACTGCGACGCCAGCACGGCTGGCACCGCGACCCCGTGCTGGGAACCGGTGATGTAGCCGACGAAACCCGTGACCTCCGCAAGGCCCGAGTACACCACCAGCGGCAGGGCCCGCCGCCCCGGCAGCCGCAGCTGCCCCGACAACACCATCGGCACCACCACGAACACGACGCCCACCACGCGCGACACGAGGATCGTCCAGTAGGGGCCGATCGCCCCACCCGCCTGCGAGCTGGCCACCAGCCCGAAGCCGAACACGATCGCCGACGTTCCCGCCAGCAGCGCCGGCCGCAGGTGCACGTCGGACAGGTGCGCGTGAAACGTCACCAGCACCACTCCGCATGCGACCACCGCCAGGGCCAGTGCCACGCCCAGGCTCAGCTGCTCGCCCAGGAAGATCACCGAGAACACCGCCGCCAGCGCCCCCTCGCACGACGCGATCGGCGCCACAACACCCACCTTGCCGATCCGCAGGGCGGCATACACGCAGCCGAGACCGGCCACCGACGCAACGCCCGCGGCAAGCGCCCACGCTGCGCCGCGGCCGTTCACCTCCGGCACACCCTCCGCCACCGGTGCGGCCACCACCATGATCACGAGGCCCGTCAGCACCACGTAGGCCAGCACCTGCTGAGAGCCGATCATGCGCGTCGAGCGCGACGCGATCGCCGTGGAGGTGCCCCACATCAGCGCGGCCAGCAGGCCGCCCAGAACACCCGTCACTGAAAGTGGTCCCAGCCGGCCAGATCGTGGCGCGGCCCGGATGCGTCCAGCAGCAGCACGGCCCCCTCGCCGGTCAGCTCCCCTACGTCGGTCACGAACGACGGCTGCGGCTGAGTGCCCGGCAGCGCCGCCAGCAGCTCGTAGTCCTCGCCTCCGGCCGCGGCCTGCTCGACGGTGGCGCCGGCGGCGAGCGGCAGCCGCTCGAGATCGATGCGGGCGCCGCAGCCCGACGCGCGCGCGAGGCGGCCGGCGTCGCGGGCGATGCCGTCGGAGAGGTCGATCATGGCGGTGGCGATCGTGGCCAGCTCCTGCCCCTCCCGCAGCCTCGGCGTCACCTCCGCCGTGAAGCCGGCCACGGCCTGAGCGCCCAGCGAGCCGGTCACCACCAGCCGGTCGCCGGCACGGCCACCCGAGCGCAGCACCGGATGCTCGGCCCGGCCGACGGCCGTCACCGACACCGTCAGCACCGCGGCCCGCGAGAGATCGCCGCCGGCAAGCGGGACGCCGTGCGAGGCCATGCCGGCTGCAAGCTCGCCCGCATCAGCGCTGTCCGGCGGCAGGCCGAACGCCGCCAGCAGGCAGACCGGCCAGGCGCCCATGGCGGCCAGATCGGACAGGTTCACGGCAGCGGCGCGGGCGCCGATCTGCCGCAGCGACTGCCGGGCCGAGTCGAAGTGCACGCCGTCGACCAGCATGTCGCAGCAGACAACGAACCCGCCGTCGAGCACCGCCGCGTCGTCGCCGATGCCCAGCACCAACCCGTCGCCGGTTCCGGCGACGGCGCGGATGCGTTCGACCAGTTCGTCCTCTGGTAGCATGGGCGGCAATGTACCGGCTGTCCTTCTTCGGCTTCGCCTTTACCACCCTGCAGGGAGGCATCTGAGCGCGCCGGAGCAGATCCGCGAGCTATCAGGGCCTCCCCGTGGGAGGCCTTTTTTGTTGGAGGAACTGATGACGCTACCCGTCGCACATTTCGGAGAGGAGGGCGCGTACGCCGCCGAGGCGGCCGGCCGGCTGTACCCTGAGGCCGAGCTGGTCGCCTGCCACTCGATCCCGGACGTGGTTCGCGCGGTCACGCGCGGGGACGCCGGTTGCGGCGTGCTGCCGATCGAGAACTCCCTGGCCGGCGTCGTCCCGGAGACCTACGACGTGCTCGCACACGCGCCCCTCTCGATCGTCGACGAGACCGTGCTGGCGGTACCGCACGTGCTGGTGGGCCTGGCCGGAACCAACATCGACGCGCTGGCGCGCATCCACTCGCACCCGATGGCGCTGACGCAGTGCCGGCGCTTCCTCTCGTCGCTGCCGGACACGCTACCGGAGGTGGCGCCCAGCACCGCCGGCGCCGCCAGGCGCGTTGCCGAGTCGGCCGACGCGCGGCAGGCGGCGATCTCGTCGCGGTGGGCAGCCGATCGCTACGAGCTGACGGTGCTCCTGAACGACGTCTCCGACCACGCCCAGAACTACACCCGGTTCGTGGCGGTCGCCGGCCACACCCGCATCGACCGCGCGCCTGGCGAGGACTGGCGCTGCGCGATCCGCTTCGTCACCCACCACCACCCCGGCGCGCTGCACGACGCGATCGAGCCGCTGCGCCGGTACGGCGTGAACCTGTCCTCGCTGCAGTCCCGCCCGATCCCGGGACGCCCCTGGGACTACCAGTTCTACGCCGACCTGGAGGGCCACCCGCTCGACGCCCCGGTCGGTGAGGCGCTGCGCGAGATGGAGGGCAAGGTGGCACAGATCGCGTACCTGGGCTGCTATCCCGCCCACCCACGGCCGTGACGGTGATGGCCGACTGGGAGCCGGTGCTGGCCTACGGCACCGCTCCCGAGGGCAGCCAGCTGGTGCACCGCGTGCGCACCCCGGCCCGCAGCGCCACGATGGCGGAGCTGCCGGCGGACGTGGAGCCCGGTCTCGCCTCGGCGCTGGCGGCGGCGGGCATCGAGCGGCTGTATCGCCACCAGGCGGCGATGTGGCGAGCCGCGGCCGACGGCGACGCCATGGTGGTGACGGGCACCGCCAGCGGCAAGTCGCTGGCCTTCAACCTGCCCGTGCTGGACGCGATCGCGCGTGACCCGTCGGCCCGCGCGCTGTACCTGTATCCGACCAAGGCGCTGGCGCAGGACCAGGCGCGCGGCCTCGCCCAGCTACACGCGCCCGGCGCGCGGCCGGCCATCTACGACGGCGACACGCCGACCGGGGAGCGACGGCAGGCGCGTCGCTGGGCGAACCTGATCCTGACCAACCCGGACATGCTGCACGTCGGCATCCTGCCCGGCCACTCGAGCTGGGCGGACGCCATCGCCAACCTGCGGTACGTGGTCGTCGACGAGGCGCACGCCTACCGGGGCGTGTTCGGCTCGCACGTGGCGAACGTGCTGGCACGCCTGCGGCGGATCGCCGCCGCCTACGGCGCGGAGCCACGGTTCCTGCTGGCTTCGGCCACCATCGCCAACCCGGCGGAGGCGGGTGCGGTGCTGGCCGGCCGCCAGCTGGCCGTGATCGATCAGGACGGATCGCCGACCCCCGAGCGCGACGTGTGCGTCTGGAACCCGCCCCTGCTGGACGCCGAGCTGGGCGTCCGCGCCAGCACGCTGGGCGAGGCCGCGACGCTGATGGTTGGACTGGTCGCGCGCGGCCTGCGTACGATCGTGTTCGCGAAGTCACGTAAGGCCTGTGAGCTGGTGCACCGCTACGCCCGCCAGGGCCTGCTGCTGAACGCGCCGGAGCTGGCTCCGCGGATCGCGCCCTACCGGGCCGGGTACACACCCGAGCAGCGCCGCGAGATCCAGACCGGGCTGACCGAGGGCCGGCTGCTGGGCGTGGTCGCCACCAGCGCGCTCGAGCTGGGCGTGGACATCGGGCTGCTGGATTGCGCCATCAGCATCGGCTTCCCGGGAGGGATGGCATCGCTGCGGCAGCAGTGGGGCCGCGCCGGCCGGCGCGGGCTGGGGCTCGGGATGCTCGTGGCTGGCGAGGACCAGCTCGACCAGTACCTCGCAAACCACCCCGACGAGCTGCTGGCGCGGCCGGCCGAGGCGGCTGTCAGCAACCCGGGCAACCCGGCGGTGATGGCCGGGCACCTGCGCTGCGCCGCCGCCGAGCTTCCGCTGACCGACGCCGACCGCAGCCACTTCGGCGACGCCGGCCTGGCGCTGGCCGAGTCGATGCCGGATCTGGTGCGCACGCCGGCAGGGCTGGCGTACCGCGGCAGCGACCATCCCGCCGCGCGCATGTCGTTGCGATCGTCCTCGCCGGACTCGGTGGCAGTGGTGGAGCGAGAGACCGGCACGCTGCTGGGAACCGTGGACGGCGCCCGCGCCGACTCGACCGTCCACGAGGGCGCCGTCTACCTGCACCTGGGTGAGCAATACCTGGTCGGCTCGCTCGACCACGCTGCTCACGTGGCGCTGGTGACCGCCTTCGACGCCGACTACTACACGCAGGTGAAGCGGCTGTCCTCAACCAGAATCGTCCGCGAGCTGGAGACCCGCACGCTGCCGGCGGCGCAGCTCTGGTTCGGCGAGATCGAGGCCACCGAGCAGGTGGTCGCCTACCAGCGCAAGCGGCTGGCCGACCATCACCCGATCGATCTGGTGGCGCTGGACATGCCGGCCCGCAGCTTCGCCACGGAGGCGGTCTGGTTCGTGCCGGCCGATCCGCCCCGCGACCTGACGCTGCTGGGCTCGCTGCATGCCGCCGAGCACGCCATGATCGGGCTGCTGCCGCTGCTGGCGATCGCTGACCGGGGTGACATCGGCGGCCTCTCGACCGACCTGCACCCGCAGACCGGCTCGCCCACCGTGTTCGTCTACGACGGCCACCCGGGCGGCGCCGGCATCGCCAGGCGCGGGTACGACCTGTTCGAGTCGTGGGTGTCGCGTACGGCGGCGCTGCTCGAGGAGTGCCCCTGCGAGAAGGGCTGCCCGTCATGCGTGCAATCGCCCAAGTGCGGCAACCTGAACGAGCCGCTGGACAAGGCCGGAGCGCGGGCGCTGCTTCGGTCGATCGCCGTGCTACAGTAGCGCCCCCGCGAGTGGTCAAGGGAAACCGGTGCAAATCCGGTGCGGTCCCGCCGCTGTGAGGGCGTTCGTCGTGCGTGCCGCGAGGCAGCCACTGGCCAGATCGGCCGGGAAGGCCAGCACGTCGGCCCGGGAGACCGGGAAGCGCGCCCGAGCCAGAAGACCTGCCGCCCGCGCAAACGCTCATCGAGCCTCTCGAGGAAGGAGGACGCGTTGGCAATCCACCGCCTTCGTCTGATCATCGCCACCCTGGCTGCACTGCTGGTGCCCGCAGCCCTGGCCGGCCCGGCTCTGGCCGCGCACGTCCGCGTGGAGGGGAAGTCGCAGTCGATCTTCCAGGGCAACGCCAGGCCGTTCGTCGGCACGCTGCAGGGTCACACCACCACGAAGCAGACGGCGCTGGGCTCGATCGTGACGGCCTCGCGCAAGCAGCCGTTCGCGCTGGGGCTGACCTGGAGCGACTGCTGCGGCGGCGCCTGGAGCGGCTTCTTCGTGTCGTCGATCGCCCACCTGACGCCGCCCAGCACCGCCTTCTGGGCGTTCAAGCTGAACCAGAAGCTGGCGAGCAGCGGCCTCGGATCGACACGGGTCACGCGCGACAGCCACGTGCTGGTCTACTACACGACCTTCGACCCTGCGACCGGCGCCACCGAGCCCACGCTCGGAATCACCGCGTCGACGCGGCGGCCTCCGGCCGGCGGCAGGGTCACCTTCAGGGTCAGCTCCTATGACGATGCCGGAACGGCCACGCCGGCCGCAGGCGCCCAGGTGCGGGTCAACGGCGTCGCTCACGCCGTGAACGCCAGCGGCACCGTGACGCTGCGGTTTGCCCGCGGCACATCCTCGGTGCGGGCTGTCGAGACGGGTGCCATCCGCTCGCAGAAGCTGTGGGTGCACGCCTCATAGCCACAGCCGCGCTGGCGGTTGTCGCAGCCGGCTGCGGGCGGGGCGCCGCCAGCGTCCCGCCCGGGCCGGCGGCCGTTCAGGTGAGCGTGACCCGCGACTACGGCGGCACGCGGCTGGTCTCGGCACGGGCGGCGCCGGGGCAGTCGGCGCTGGACGCGCTGCGCCGTGTCGCCCACGTCGGCACCAGCTACGGCGGCAGGTTCGTCGAATCGGTCAACGGCCTGTCCGGCGACCGCTCGGCCTCAAACGACTGGCTGTACTTCGTGAACGGCATTGCACCCGATGTGGGGGCGGCGGACATGCGGCTGCACCCCGGCGATCGCGAGTGGTGGGACCGCCGCTACTGGCGCGACCTGGTGCAGACGCCGGTTGCGATCGGGGCCTGGCCGGAGCCGTTCGTCCACGGGTACGACGGCCATCGGCATCCGGTGTCGGTGGGTGGGCTCGGCTGCGCCTCCCGGATCGCCGGCGCGCTGCGAACCGACGGGGCGCAGGTCACGTCCGGCAGCGCGCCCTATCACGTGACGGTGGAGACGTTCGCGCAGGTCGGCCAGGGACTGGCCGACTGGCGAGGGAAGGGCCTGACGGTGTCCCTGACCAGCGGTCGGGTGCTGGTCTACCGCGGCAGCGGCGGTCTGCAGCCGTTGCCGGCCGCTCACGCGTTGATCGCCGGCTACCAGCCGCCCGGAGCGCCCGGCTCGGCGGTGGACGTGGTGGTGGCCGGCGACGACGAGCAGAGCGCCTGCGCCGCCGCCGCGCAGCTGGCCGGCCACCCGCAGCTGGTACGCGATACCTACGCGGTGGCGCTCGACGCAGACGGCCGGCTGCTGGCTGCCGGAGGCAGGCAGTGAGCCCGCTGCCGGTGGGCCTGCTGTGCGCGGCGCTGCTGGCGGGATCGGTCGCGCTGTCCAACCCGTTTGCGATCGCCGCGTGTGCCGCTGCCGCGGGCGCGCTGCTGTGGTCGTCGCCGCCGCCGCGCGCCATGTACGTCTGGTTCGCGGGGACGAGCGCGCTGCTGGTGTTCCTGGTCAACCCGTTCGTGTCGGTGCAAGGGCTGACGCCGATCTGGAGCGGCCCCCACATCCCGCTGCTCGACACCGAGATCACCCAGGAGGAGGTCGTGTTCGGAATCGCCGCCGGACTGCGCCTGATCGGGTCGGCGATGGCCGTTGCGGCCTTCGTGCGGCTGGCCGACGGCGACCGCGTGCTGGCCGCGCTGGCCCGGGTGGCGCCGCGCTCGGCGATGATCGCCGCGCTGGCCTCGCGGCTGCTGCCCACGCTGGAGCAGGACGCGACCGGCCTGGCGATGGCGTCGCGGTCGCGCGCGGCACAGCTTCACCGGCGGCGGCCTGCGGCCGCGCTGGCGGCGCCGCTGGTGGGGCTCTCGCTGGAGCGCTCCCTGATGCTGGCCGAGGCGATGGAGGCGCGCGGCTACGGAGGCGCCATTCGCACCCGCACGCCGCAGCCCGGCCTGGACGCTCCGGAGCGCCTGCTGACCGCAATCGGCATCGCCACCTGCGCCGTGGTCGCCACGGCGATCCCGCTCGACGACTACCGCTACTACGATCTGCTGGGCGACCCGTTCACGGCGGTCGGTCTGGCCACGGCCGCGCTGGTGGGCCTGGCCGGAGCGGCCGGAGCGGTCACGGTTCGCTGGTCAAGGCGGCCGCGATGAGCCACGCTCTGCGGATGCGCGATGTGTGCTACCGGTATCCGGACGCCGCCGCGCCCGCCCTCGACGGCGTCAGCCTGGACGTCGAGCAGGGCGAGCTGGCGCTGGTGCTGGGCGAGTCCGGCAGCGGCAAGTCGACCCTGCTGCGAGCGGCGCTGGGCCTGGTGCCCAGCTTCCACGGCGGCGAGCTGGCGGGGCAGGTGGTGAGCGAGGGCCTGGACACCCGCGAGCACTCACCGGCTCAGATAGCGCGGCACGTGGGGCTGGTGTTCCAGGACCCGGAGTCACAGCTGGTGATGCGGCGCGCCGATCACGAGGTCGCCTTCGGGCTCGAGAACCTCGGCTGCGACCCGCGGGAGATCCTGCCCCGGGCCGAGCAGGCGCTGACCGCCGTGGCCGCCGGCCACCTGGCAGAGCGCGAGACCGGCAAGCTCTCCGGCGGCGTGCAGCAGCGGGTGGCGATCGCATCGGTGCTGGCCATGGGCCAGAGCACGCTGCTCCTGGATGAGCCGACCAGCCAGCTCGATCCGATCGCTGCCGAGGAGCTGCTGGCACTGGTGACGCGCATCAACCGCGACCGCGGGCTGACGGTGGTGCTGGCGGAGCACCGCACGTCGCGGATCTTTGCGGAGGCCGACAGGGTGGTGGTGATGGAGGCCGGCCGGATCGTGTTCGACGGGTCGCCGGCGGGAGCGGCGGCGCACCTGGCGGGCTCGGCGCCCTGGCTGCTGCCGCCCGTCACACAGGCGTTCGTGGCGGCGCGCCGGCCGGAGCTGCCGCTGACGGTGCGAGACGCCAGGCGGCTGGCCGTTCCCGCACCGCCGAGCCGTTGCGAGTTGCCGGCCGCGGCAACGGTCGTGGAGCTCACGGCGGTAACCAAGCGCTACGGCGAGGTGGCGGCGCTGCGCGGGGCCACCACCGCGCTGCGGGCGGGCTCCGTGACCGCGCTGGTGGGACCCAACGGCGCGGGCAAGTCGACGCTGGCACGGATCGCGACCGGTCTCGAGCGGCCCGACGGCGGCCGCGTCGAAGGCGATGGCGTGCGCGGCTACGTCAGTCAGAACCCGGCACACCACGCCGTGCGGGAGCGGGTCGACGACGAGGTCGCCTACGCGCTCGAGAACCTCGGCGTGGCCGGATCGGAACGAGGGCGGCGGGTGGCGGCCGAGCTGGCGCGATTCGGCCTCGAGGAGCTGGCCGGCCGGCACCCGCGCGACCTGTCGAGCGGGGAGCGGCAGCGGCTCGCGATCGCATCGGTGACGGTGATGCGGCCAGAGCTGCTGGTTCTGGACGAGCCCACGCGCGGCATGGACGGCCTCCGCAAGCTGGCGCTTGCGGAGCTGGTGGGACGTCTGGCGGGAGACGGCTGCGGCGTGGTGGTGGTGACGCACGACATCGACTTCGCCGCGGAGGCGGCGGAGGCGGTGACCACGATGGCCCGCGGCCGGGTGCTGGCCGACAACCGGTCCGTCGACCTGCTTGCCCACGGCGGGTTCTTCGCCTGCCAGGTCGGGCTGGCGCTGGGCTGCGCGACGATCGCCCAGGCCGGGGCGCTGCTGCGCGCGGAGACGGAGCGGGCCGGTGTCTAGCATCGTGCTGCTGATCGCGCTGGGCTGTGTGGTGCTGGCCGTCTCGGCAGTCGAGACCGGGCCCAACCGCAGCCGTGAGCTGGCGCTGGTGGCCGCGCTGGCAGCCGCGGCGGCCGGCGGGCGGGTGCTGTTCGCGTTCATCCCGAACGTGCAGCCGGTGACGATGATCGTCGCGATCACGGGGGCAACCCTGGGCGCCCGCGCCGGCATCGCGACCGGCGGCGCGGCCGCCCTCGTCTCGAACGCCTTCCTGGGCCAGGGCCCGTGGACGCCCTGGCAGATGATCGGCTGGGCGCTGGTCGGCGCCGGGGCGGCGGCGATCGGCCGGCCGCTGCGAAACCGCTGGGCGCTGGCGGCCTACGGCGTCGTGTGCGGGTTCCTGTTCGACTGGCTGATGGACGTGTGGGCCTGGAGCACCCTGGGCCCCAGCGCCAACCTGCACTCGTTCATGACCCTGGCCGCGACCGGCATCCCCTTCGACGTGGCCCACGCCAGCGGCAACGTTGTGATCGCCGTGATCGCAGGCCCGACCCTGTTCCGCATGCTCGACCGCTACGCGCGGCGCCTGCATGCAACCTTCGCACCCCTGGAGACACCGACATGATCCGACGTACCCTGATCACCATCCTCCTGGCCGGCCTGCTGATGGCGTCGCTGGCCGGGCCCGCGACCGCCGCCGGCGGCGGCGACTACCTGGCATCGCGCCAGGGCGTGTCCGGCGGCTTCTCCGAACCGGGCGGGAGGGCCGCGGTGTCGCTGACCGAGTGGGCTGTGATGGGCCTGGCCGCCGCCGGCCGGCACCCGGCCACGATGCACCGCAGCGGCGGCCACACCGCCGGTCACTTCCTGGCCTCGAAGGCGCACGGCTGGAAGGATGCCTTCACGCTCGAGCGCGGCATCCTGGCCGCAACCGCGCTGAACCGGAACCCGGCCAACTTCGCCGGGCGCAACCTCGTCCGCGCCCTGCGGTCGAAGATCGGCCGTGGCGGCCGCATCGGCGGCTTCCTGAGCTCGACCTACTGGGGCGTGATGGCGCTGAAGGTGGCCGGGTCGCGGGTGCCACGCAGGTCGGTGGACTACATCAGGGCCCACCAGGCCAGCTCGGGCGGGTTCGGCTACGCGGCAGGGACCGGCTCGGACTCCAACGACACGGCCGCCGCGGTGATGGCGCTGCGGGCCGCCGGAACGCCCTGCGGCTGGCGGGTGATGCGCCGCGGCTACGCCTACATGAGCTCCCTGCAGCGCTCCGACCACGGCTACTCGCTGACGTCCTCCGCCGGATCGGACAGCCAGTCCACCGGCTGGGTGATCGCGGCCCGCATCAAGTGCCACATGTCGAACACGGGTGCGCTGGGCTACCTGGCCGCGCGCAAGCACCCCAACGGCATGTACTCCTACCGCACCGGCGTCGTGCAGACTCCGGCATGGGTGACGTCACAGGTGCTGCCGGCCGTGAACGGGAAGGCGTACCCGATCCGGTAGCGGCGGCTCACTTCGAGTACAGGGTCCGCAGCAGCCCGCTCGCTGCGACGGGTCACAGCAGCCAGAACGCCACCGCCACGATGAAGTAGGTGACCAGCAGCTGCAGGCCCTCCAGCCAGTTGGTCTCACCGGACCGAGCCACCATCGTCGACCCGATCGCGGCTGCGCCCAGCGCGGCCAGCTGCAGCGGGTCGAACACCAGCGACAGCTCCTTGCCGATCAGCATGCTCGCGAACACGGCCACCGCGCTGGCCAGCAGCGATATCTGGATGCCCGACCCGAACGTGATTCCCATCGCGAAGTCCATCCGGTTGTTGATCGCCAGCTTGACGGCCGAGAAGTGCTCGGCCACGTTTCCCACGAACGGCACGACGATCAGCCCGATGAACTCCCGTGGCACCCCCCAGGCCTTGATGGTGGGCTCGATGGAGTGCACCAGCACCTCCGAGACGACGCCGGTGGCCGCAGCGGTCGCCACCAGCATGGTCACCGCCTGGGCCCGCGTCCAGGCAAGCTCGCCCGGCTCGTCGTGGAACTGCAGGCCGGGCGTGGTGAACGAGAAGTAGACGTAGGCGACGTAGCAGAACAGCAGCGCCGCGGCGGTGAAGCGCGACAGGGTCAGCTCGGCCTGCATGTCGGGGTCGACGGCGTGGAACAGGGTGGGCAGGCCCAGGCCCACCACCCCCAGGATCAGCATCGAGGCGTTCGTGCCGGCCATCCGCTCGTTGAACCGCTGGATGCCGTGCCGCCAGCCGCCCAGCAGCAGGGCCAGCCCCAGGATCAGGAGCACGTTCCCGATCACCGAGCCAATGATCGATGCCCGCGCGATGTCCGCCAGCCCGGCGTTGATCGCCAGCACCAGGATCACCAGCTCGGGCAGGTTACCGAAGCTGGCGTTGAGCAGAGCCGAGACGCGCGGCCCGGCGGAGCCGCCGGCCTGCTCGGTGGCCTCGCCCAGCGCCCAGGCCAGGCCGGCCACGCCCACGCCGGCCACGACGAACACCAGCTGGCCCTCGACGCCGGCAATCTGCATCCCCAGCGCCAGCGCGGCGACGCCGAAGATGGCGGCAAAGGCGATCTGCCGCGACGGCGTCACAGGTACCACACCGCGGTTGCGATGATCCCGTAGACCGCCATCAGCTGCGCACCCTCCAGCCAGTTCGACTCGCCGTCCGAAGCGATCAGCGCCGTGATGAAGGCGGCGGCCGCCAGCGACACCACCTGCACCAGCGGGAACAGCAGGTCGAAGTGATGGGGTGTCAGAAGCGAGATGAACACCAGCGCCGGCGCCACCCCCAGCGCGATCTGCAGCGACGAGCCGAGCGACACCAGCATCGAGAAGTCCATGTCGTTCTGGTAGGCGATCTTGATGCCGACGATGTTCTCGGCGATGTTGCCGACCAGCGGCACGATGATCAGGCCCAGGAACACCGCGGAGATGCCAACATCGGAGATCACGGCGTCGAGCGTACCGACGAACACGTCGGAGATCACGGCCACAGCGCCGGTCGAGAGCAGCAACAGCAGCATCGCCAGCCGTCCCGGCCAGTGCGGCCCGGTCAGGTCGTGTCCCGAGACGTGGGCCACCTCTGGCGTGCGGAAGTAGAACACCAGCATCAGCACGTACAGCGTGAGCAGGATGCCCGCGGTGATGTCCGAGACGGCCTGCACGTCTGCGTGGTCGGCCACGTGGCCGAACAGCGTCGGGATACCGAGACCGATCACCGCAAGCGCCAGCATCGACGCGTTCATGCCGGCCACGCGCTGGTTGAACGACTGCAGGCCGTTCTTCAGGCCCCCGATAAAGAACGAGGCGCCCAGCACCAGCAGCGTGTTGCCAAGGATCGATCCCGTGATCGACGCGGTGGCCACCTCCAGCTGGCCTGCGCGGATGGCGAAGATGGTGATGATCAGCTCCGCGGCGTTGCCGAAGGTGGCATTCAGCACGCCGCCGACCTTGGGCCCGGCGCTCGCTCCCAGCTGCTCGGTGGCAACGCCCACGATCCAGGCAAGCGCCACCAGGGCCGCCGCGGAGACGAGGAACACGATCGTGTTGGCCGCCGATACCAGCGCCAGCGCGCCGGCCGCGGCCGCGATGATCACAGCCAGGGCCACGGAGATGGTCTCGATCCGGTTGAGGCCGCGGGTCACCGCGCGATCGTATCCAAGTGCCCGGTGGCGATCAGCCCACCGTGATCAAACGCGACGCCGAGACGGCGCTCAGCCAACGGCCGTTGCGGTCGCCGTGATACCGCCAGCGCAGCCGGTAGCGACCGGCGCGGGGCAGCGACACAACCCGCCGGAAGCGGCCGCTCTCCCCCACCCCGGCCGGGCCAAGGCGATGCCAGCGGCGGCCGGCCGTGCGGATCTGTGCGACCACCGGACGGCCGGCCAGCGCGGGCAACGTGCGACCCGCGAACGAGAACGGCACACCGGCCCTCAGCGGCCCGGCCGGGGCGCGAGCCCAGAGCGGCGGGATCACGTAGATCGTGCGGCGGTCGGAGATCGCCGGCCGCGTCGTCTCCGACCCCAGGTAGACCGCACGCCAGCGCGTCCGGCGCGACGGCGCCCGCAGCCGCAGCGACCAGCCACCGTGGCGGCCGGTCGTTCGCCGCCACTCGCGGACGCCGATCGCCGAAGCGCCCTGGACGAGCACGCGCGCCCCGGCGATGCCGCCCTCGGCGTCGCTGAGCACGCCATGCAGGGTGATCGACCGGCCGTGCCGCAACGTCCGCGCCCCCGAGGGACGCGCCGAGATACGCGTGGCTGCGAACACGGGCCGAGCGGACGCGTACGCGGCCAGGTGGACGGCCAGCGCACCGGCCAGCGGCGCGCCGATGCCGCTCGCCTGGTCGTAGCCGGGCGTGGCCGGGTAGGGCCCCGCACCGTCGGGATTGTTGCTGCCCACCGTGACATCGCGGAACGCGGCGGGGTCTGTCGCAAAGCTGCCGTACAGGAACGGGTTGGCGAATCCCAGCCGCTTGCCGCCGTGGGCCAGCGAGTAGCTGTTCATGTCGGCCACGATGCCGGCCAGCAGCGGCGCGGAGGCGCTCGTCCCGCCCAGCGTCATCCATCCGGCATGCCCACAGGCCCCGGTCGTGCAGTAGATGGGAAAGCCGTGCTGGGCGGGCGACGCGTGCAGGGAGACGTCCGGCACCTGCCGGTGGCCATTCGAGAACCCGTTCCTGACGCCAGCACCCACCTGCCATCCCGGCCGCCGCCAGAACCGCGAGAGACCGCCGCCTCCAGCGCCGGTGACGTCGTTCCACACGACCTCATGCCGGTTGCCGGACCGCGTTAGCCGCAGATCCGTGCCGCCGACCCCGGTGGCGAAGGGCTGTGCGGCCGGGTCGTCCACGGCCGGCTGGCGGAAGCCGCCACAGTCATAGGCGCCGGCATCGCCCGACGCGGCCACGAACGTGATGCCCGAGACCGCGGCCAGCTGCAACGCCGAGTTGGTTGCGGCCGCGGCCGCCGGCGTCACCGCCGGCTCGCACAGGCCCCAGCTGTCGCTGATGATCCGCACGCGAGTGAGGGGCGCATCTGCGACGATCGCATTCACGACCTCTGCCATCGTGCCGGCCGGCCGGTCGATGTAGACGTGCACCGCATCAAGACCGGGAGCGGCCGAGATCGCCGTCTCGATGTCGAGTGCGACCTCGTCGGAGCCGCTGTCACCGCCGCCGGCGCGGCCCACCAGCCGGTTCATGACCGGCACGGAGGTGCCGAAGCAGCCCTGATAGGCGGCCACGTCGGAGGGCCTGTAGGAGGAGAAGGCCACCACCGCGATGCTCTCGCCGCGGCCGTCGTAGCCGCCTGAGAGCAACGCCGAGTGCCCGTACCCGCCCCCCGAGCCAAGCTGCGACGGCAGATAGCCGCCGGTGCGTGCCGCCGCCGGGCAGGTCGCGGGCGACGGCGCGCGGTCGCCGCCGGCGGCCAGCGGCTGCAGCGGTGCCGTCGTGTCCAGGCCCGCCACGTCCTGCACCAGGGGGGCGATCGACGCCGGCACCTGGGGACGGCCGGAGGCCCGCCGGCCGGGGCCGCCGGCAGCCGGGTGCAACGACACGCCAAAGGCCTGTTCGGCGGCGGCCGCCGGACCGGTGAACGACATCGAAAGGCCCCGATGGGACTGGAGCCGAAGGCCGGATGCTGCCATCACCGCCCGCACCCGTGCGATGTCGCGCTGCGGCGGCAGGAACAGCGCGCGCACCAGCCGCGGCGGCAACGGCCGCCGCCCGCTGGACGCGACTGCCAGCCGCTCGAGCAGCCGGGGATGGCGCGGCTGCAGCGAGAGCGTCAGCTGCAGGGGCGCCGCCGCGGGCAACGACGGCAGGCTGTCACCGAACGACTGCGCGGCGGCATCACCCGACATCAGAGCGGCCACCGCAAGCGCGAACAGGAGCAGGATCAGAGGACGCGGGCGGATACCCGCACGGTAGCCCGGCACGGCGCCACAAGCCGGCACCGTCTACTCGAGGAACGCGCCCATCCGCTCGAACTTCTGCCGGCGCAGCCGGCGGCGCTCCAGCGGCGGCAGCGTATCGAGGAACTCGAGCTCGGCGGCGATCGCGTCGCCCAGCATGTCGGCAGCCTTGGCATGATCGCGATGGGCGCCGCCGCCTGGCTCCGGCACGATCTGATCGATCACGCCCAGGGCAAGGCACGCCGGCGCGGTCGGGCGCAGCGCCGTGGCCGCACGCTTGGCCTCTCCGGCGTCCTTCCAGAGGATGGCGGCGCAGCCCTCTGGCGAGATCACGGTGTAGATGGTGTGCTGCTGCATGAGCACGCGGTCGGCAACGCCGATCGCTAGCGCACCGCCGGAGCTTCCCTCGCCGATCACGCAGGCCACGACCGGGACGTTCAGCCCCATCAGCAACAGCTGCGAGCGCGCGATCGCGCCGGACTGGCCGCGCTGCTCCGCGCCGACGCCGGGATAGGCGCCGGGGGTGTCGATCAGGGTCACCACCGGGAAGCCGAGCCGGCCGGCCAGCTCGAACACGCGCATCGCCTTGCGGTAGCCCTCGGGGCGAGGCATGCCGAAGTTGCGGTACGCGCGCTGCTTCAGGTCGCGGCCCTTCTGGTGTCCGATGAACGCCACCGTCTGGCCGCGGAACGACCCCAGGCCGGCCACGATCGCCGGGTCGTCGCCCTCGGCCCGGTCGCCGTGCAGCTCGACGAAGTCGTCGCAGAAGCGGTCCAGGTAGTCGAGCGTGTAGGGACGGTCCTGGTGGCGTGCCAGCTCGACCGCATGCCAGGCATCACCGTCGCCGCCGCGTCGCCGCAGAAAGCGGCGCGGCCGCTCAGGCGCCGTCACGGTCCGGCAACATGTCGGTGATCCGGCGGCGGGCGCCGCCCAGGATGCGGCCCATGGCCCGCTGTGCGCCGAGGTCGGGGATCAGGGCCGGCCGCCGGTAGGGATTGCCGCCCGCCAGCAGCCACGCCAGGCGCGCAACCATGTCCCGCAGCTCCGGGCGCGGCACGATCAGGTCGATGTGGCCGTGCCGGAAGTTCGACTCCGCCAGGCCGAAGTCGTCGGGCACTTCCTCACGCGTCGTCTGGCGCACGACCCGCGGGCCTGAGAACGACAGCAGCGCCCCCGGCTCGGCGAGCACGACATCGCCCAGCGCCGCAAAGCTGGCGGCCACGCCGCCGGTCGTCGGATGAGCCAGCACCGAGATATACGGCCGACCGGCCTCGCGTAGCTCGTCCACGGCTGCGACCGTCTTCGCCATCTGCATCAGGGCCAGCACGCCCTCCTGCATGCGCGCGCCGCCGGAGGCGGACACGGTCACCAGAGGCATGCGCCGCTCGATCGCCAGCTCGGCGGCACGGAACAGCTTCTCCCCCACCACCGAGCCCATGCTGCCGCCCAGGAAGGTGAAGTCCATCACCGCCAGCGCCACCGGCAGGCCGCCGATCTCAGCCGAGCCCACCAGCATCGCGTCGTTCAGCCCGGTCTGCCGCTCCGCCGCCTGCAGGCGCTCGGGGTACGCTCGCGTATCGACGAACTCGAGGGCGTCCGCGGAGTGCAGCTCGCGCGCGATCTCGCTCCAGCTGCCCTCGTCGGTCAGCTGCACGATCCGCTCACGAGCAGTCACCGGGAAGTGGTAGCCGCAGTGCGCACACACGCGCAGGTTCGCGACCATCTCCTCCTCGCGGTAGTGCGAGTCGCAGCGCGGGCAGGTGTTGCGGGTGCGGCCGGCGGCCGTCTCGGATTGCCCGGCCTCCGTCCCCACACGGCTGATGTCGACGCTGATCTCCTTGGCCACTGACCCTCCGACGTGTGACGCGCGAGCTGCTGGGATTGGTTGCGGACGGTGGCGCGCTAGCTCGCGTCCGCGTCCCACCGGCGCAGCACGATCACCGCGTTATGCCCGCCGAACCCGAAGGAGTTCGTGAGCGCATAGGGGACGTCGGCCTGCCGGCCGGCGTTGGGGACGTAGTCGAGATCGCAGTCCGGGTCGGGATCGGTCTGGTTGATGGTGGGCGGCACGAACGAGTCGCGCATCGCGAGCGCGGTGATGATCGTCTCCAGGGCGCCGGCGGCACCCAGCAGATGCCCGGTCTCGCTCTTGGTCGATGAGGTCGGGATCTGGTATGCGCGCTCCTCGCCCAGCGCCAGCTTCAGCGCCTTCGTCTCGGCGGCGTCGCCGGCCGGGGTCGAGGTGCCATGCGCGTTCACGTAGGCGATCATGTCCGGGGTCACATCGCCGTCGACCATGGCGTTTCGCATCGCCCGGGCCGGGTTGCCGCCGAGTGGATCCGGTTCCGTGACATGGTGGGCGTCCGACGACATGCCGTACCCCACGATCTCGGCATAGATGTGCGCGCCGCGGGAACGCGCCCGCTCCAGCTCCTCGATCACCAGCACGGCGCCGCCTTCGGCCAGGACGAATCCGTCCCGGCCCATGTCGAACGGACGGCTGGCGCCCTCAGGGTCGTCGTTGCGGCGTGACAGCGCCCGCATCGTCCCGAAACCGCCGAGACCGAGCGGCACCACCGGCGCCTCGACGCCCCCCACCAGCATCGCGTCCGCCATGCCGGCGCGGATGAACAGCACGCCGTTCCCGACCGACATGGCCGACGCGGCGCATGCGGTGCACTCGGTGGTGAGCGGGCCGCGGGTACCGAGCGCCATCGATATCTCGGCCGCACCCATGTTGGGGATCAGCGCCGTCACCCAGAACGGGTTGAGGCGGTCGGGGCCGGCCTCGAACAGCTTGCGGTGAGCGATCTCCTCAGTCTTGAGGCCGCCGATGCCGGTGCCGATCGAGCAGCCGATCCGCTCGGCATCGGCGCGGACGTCGATGCCTGCATCCTCCACGGCCATCGTGGCGGCCGCCACCGCGAACTGCGCGAAACGATCGGTCTTTCGCACCGATCGGTGCTCCATGTACCGCTCGGGCTCGAAGTCCTTCACCTGCGCGGCGATCCGCACGTGGCCCTCGAAGCCCTCGACCACGGACACGCCGGAGCGGCCGTCCCGTACGGACTGCCACGTCTGCTCGGCGTCCAGGCCGCACGGCGTGACCGCGCCGATGCCGGTGATGACCACCCGTCGTCGTTCCTGTCCGTCGCTCATATGCCAAGCCCTCCATCCACCGCCAGGACGTCACCGGTGATGAAACCGGCTGCGTCAGAGCACAAGAACCGCACCGCCCGCGCCACATCTGCCGGCTCACCCAGCCGTCCCAGCGGCGTTCCACCCAGGATTGCCCCGCGTGCCTGATCCGGGAGCGCGTTCGTCAGCTCGGTGGCAATGTAGCCGGGCGCGATCGCATTCACGCGAATACCCCGGCCGCCCAGCTCCTTCGCCAGCGACTTCGTGAGCCCGATCAGACCTGCCTTGGAGGCCGCGTAGTTGGTCTGGCCGGCGTTGCCATGCACGCCAACGATCGACGTGATGTTGACGATCACGCCGGCGCGGCGCTTCAGCATCGGCCGCGACAGCGCCCGGCAGGTGAAGAACGCGCCACCTAGGTTGGTGTCGATCACCGAGCGCCAGTCCTCGTCGGAGAGGCGCATGATCAGGTCGTCCCGGGTGATGCCGGCGTTGTTGACCAGGATCGCGATCGGCCCGACGTCGCCCTCGACGGCAGCCACCAGCGCCGCCGCGCCCTCGGCGGTGGACACGTCGCCCTGCACCGCGTGGGCGCTGCCGCTGGCCGTGCGGATGGCATCGCAGACCGCGTCAGCCGCCGATGCATCGCGCGCGTAGTTGACGGCCACCTCGGCGCCGGCCGCCGCCAGTTCGGCGCAGATCGCTGCCCCGATGCCGCGCGAGCCCCCGGTCACCAGCGCCACCCTGCCGTCAAGCTCAGGCATCGGCCGTCACCTGCTGTGCCGCCCTCAGCTCGGCGGGCGTCGAGATCGAGAGCGCGCGCACGGACGGGTCGATGCGCTTCACCAGGCCGGTCAGGACCCCGCCCGGCCCCAGCTCCACAAACGTGCCGACGCCGTCGGCAATCAGCGCGTGAACGGCCTGGGTGAACCGCACCGGCGCCGTCAGCTGCTCCACCAGCAGCGCCGGGATCCGCTCGGCGGTCTCGAGCTCGTTGGTGACGGTGCTCATGAACGCCGTCGACAGATCCCCGAATCCGACTGCATTCACCGCCGGCGCGAACCTGGCGGCCGCATCCGCCATCAGCGGGCAGTGGAACGCGCCCGCCACCTTCAGCCTGATCTGCTTGCCGCCGGCCTCGCCGACCGACGCCGCCATGGCCTCGAGGGCCTCGTCGCTGCCCGAGATCACCACCTGACCGGGGCAGTTGTAGTTGGCAGGCCAGACATCGCCGCGCTGTGCGCAGAGGTGCTCGACCTGGTCGTCGTCCAGCTTGAGCACGGCCGCCATGCCGCCACGGGCACCGGCCGCGGCGCTGATCCGGCCACGCTCGTTCACAAGCTCGAACAGCTGGTCGAGGTCGGCAGCACCCGCCGCCGCCAGCGCGGCGTACTCGCCGACGCTATGGCCGACCACGACGTCGGCGCGCAGCGAGCTGCCGGCGGTGACGGCCCGATACGCCGCCAGCGACGCCGCCATCAGCGCCGGCTGGGTGATCTCGGTGCGCGACAGCTGATCGAGCGGGCCCTCGAAGCTGACCGCGCGCACGTCGAACCCCGCCGCACGGCCGGCGCCGTCGAACACGTCGGCGGCCTCGGGAAAGGCCTCGGCCAGCTCGCGGCCCATGCCCACGCGCTGGCTGCCCTGGCCCGGGAAGCAGAAGGCGATCTTGCTCATGCGCGCTCCTTCGTCCACTCCATCACGCAGGATCCCCAGGCCAGGCCGCCGCCGAACCCGACCATCAGCACGACGTCGCCCGGGCGGATCCGGCCCTGCCGCCAGGCCTCGTCCAGGCAGATCGGGATCGAACCGGCGGAGGTGTTGCCATATCGGTCAACGTTGGAGAACACCTTGGCGTCGTCCAGCCCCAGCCGGCGTGCGGCGTGATCGATGATGCGCCTGTTCGCCTGATGCGGCACGAACACGTCGACGTCCTCGACGCCGAGGCCGGCGGCCTCCAGGCTGCGCAGGGACGAATCGACCACCACCCTGGTTGCGAACTTGTAGACCTCCGGCCCGTTCATCTGGACGAACGGCCCCTCGTCGTGGTCGGCGGCGTGGCCGGCCGCGGCAACCGACAACAGCAGTGCGCCCGACCCATCGGCGCCGAGCTCGAAGCCGCGCAGCCCGTGACGATCATCGTCTCGGCGCAGCACCACGGCGCCGGCGCCGTCACCGAACAGGATGCAGGTCGAGCGATCGCTCCAGTCCAGCAGCCGCGAGAACACCTCAGTGCCGACCACGAGCACCGTCTCGGCCAGGCCTGCCGCGATCTGCGAGTAGGCCTGCGCGAGCGCGTAGATGAAGCCCGTGCAGGCGGCGGACAGGTCGTAGCCGGCCACCTCACCCGCGCCGATCCGCTCGCCGATCAACGAGGCGGTGGCCGGGAAGTAGTAGTCGGGGCTGGCGGTGGCGGTCACGATCAGGTCGAGCTCCCCCGCATCGATGCCGGCGCTGGCCAGAGCGCGCCGGGCCGCCTCGGCGCCGAGCGTGGCCGAGGAGTCGGAGTCGCCGGCGATCCGCCGCTCGCGGATGCCGGTGCGCTGGGCGATCCACTCGTCGCTGGTCTCGACCATGGTCGCGATCTCGTCGTTGCCCATCACCCGGTCGGGGACGTGGGAGCCGATGCCGATCATGGCAACGCGCTGTCCGCAGGCGGCGATCATGCATCCAGCTCCGTCAACGCAAAGGTGAGCGCGGCGCGACAGGCGAGGTCGTCTCCCACCGACGCGGTGGCGTCGGCCTTGCCGATCGGACCGCGGAGGCGCGTGATCTGGCAGCGCAGCGTGAGCGTGTCCCCCGGCACCACGATCCGCTTGAAGCGGACGTCGTCGATGCCCGCAAACAGCGCCAGCCGGCCGGCCAAGCCGGGCGATGAGAGGCCGCAGACCGCACCCACCTGCGCCAGCGCCTCGACCTGCAGCACGCCCGGCATGATCGGCCGGCCGGGGAAGTGCCCGCGCAGGTACCAGGCATCGTCGCGCACGTGGTAGCGGCCGGTGGCGTGCTCACCGGGAACCAGCTCGACGATCTCGTCCACCAGCAGGAACGGGTCGCGGTGGGGGATGATCGCCTCGATGCCGGCCTTTTCAAGCGGCAGGACGAGGCCCTCCGTCACGCCGAGACCGCCTCGGCCGGCGGCTCCAGCGCCCGGCGCATGCGGGCGCGGCCGCGGTGTGCATGGCACTTGACCGTGCCCACCGGCATCTCGAGCACGTCCGCGATCTCCTCGTAGGAGAGGGCGAGCACGTCCTTCATCACCATCACGTGCCGCTGGTCGTTGGACAGGCCCTCCAGCTCCCGCGCCAGCTCGGCGCGCTGCTCACGCTGGCAGGCGAGGTCGTGCGGCCCAAGCGCCGAGGCCACCTCGGGCGCGGTCTCCAGCGCCTGGTGCTGACGCCGGCGCTGGCGCTCGCCGAGGTCGCGGCAGGTGTTGGTGACCAGGCTGTAGAGCCAGGTCGCGAAGCGGGCCTCTCCGCGGAACTGATCGATTCTGGTGAGCACCTTGGCGAGCGCCTCCTGTGCGGCGTCCTCCGCGTCCTGCGGGTCGTTGAGCAGGTATCCGGCCAGCCGCCGCACCCGCGGCTCGTGCCGCTCCACCAGCGCGGCAAGGGCGGCGCGATCACCGTCCTGGGCCCGCGCGGCGAGCACGACATCCGAGAGCGCGGCGTACGCGGACTCGTCTCGTACCCGATCTCGCAGGGTCAGACGGGCCTCAGCGCGTTTCGGTTGCGGGAACATGAGCCGCCTATTCTATGGAATGCCCATGCTTCCCGAGCAGGTCGAGCCACGGCTGCGCGGCCGCTTCGGGCGGCCCTACCTGTGGGCCGACGAGTGCACGTCCACCCAGGAGCTGGCACGGCCGCTGCCCGAGGGCGGCGTGGCCGCCTGCGATCGCCAGCTGCAGGGGCGCGGCCGGCGCGGCCGCGCCTGGCAGGCGGAGGCGGGCACAGGGCTGCTGTTCTCGCTGGCGCTCGAGCCGCGCACGCCGCCGCAACGCCTGGCGAGCTTCTCGCTGGTCGCAGCCGAGGCGGTGGCCGAAGCCTGCCACGAACGCGCGCAAGTCCGCTGGCCGAACGACGTGATGCTGGACGGCCGCAAGCTGGCCGGCGTGCTGCCCGAACTCCGCGACGGCAAGCTGGTGCTGGGCGTGGGCGTGAACGCGGGCATGAGCGAGACCCAGCTGCCTGCGGATGCGCGCGTTCCCGCGACCTCGCTGCAGATCGCGACCGGCGGGCCGGTCGACCGCGTGGAGCTCCTGGTGGCGCTGCTGGCCGGACTCGAGCACCGCTACGACACGTTCCAGCGCGACGGGTTCATGGGCCTGGGACGCGATGAGCTGCGCGGGCGGCAGGTGACGCTGGTGGGCGCGGGCAGCGGCATCAGCGAGGGTGTCGACGGGGAGGGCCGGCTGCTGCTGGACGGGCGCGCCTACAGCTCCGGCGAGGTCGAGCGGGTCGAGCTTCGCTGAACGGTCAGCCCATCACCGTCGACCGCGCCCGATCGATCGTCATCGGCCCGGCCGCGGTGTAGCGCACCCGCATCTCGACCGCCGAGGCGCCCGAGAGCCACTGGCCGAACTGCCGTTGCGAGGCGGCGATCAGCACGTCGCAGCGGTGGTCGGCGACGGCGCGGCAGCTGCCGGCGGCGATCCAGCTGCTGGTGGCGTAGTCCCACAGCTCGATCGCGACGACCTGGTCGCCCGCCGCCGTGCGCAGGCTTGCGCCGACCATGGTCGCGGCCGCGAACTGGGCCGCGGTGAGATCGACGCGATCGGTCGTCACCAACTGGGACGGGGTGCCGCGGGTCACCAGCACATCGCCGTCGCTCGCGAGCAGGTCGGAGACGCCACCCGACGTGACGTCACCGGACGCGGCCACGGGTATGCCGGCCAGGCTCCAGTCGGGCAGCGTGCCGAGCGCTAGCCGCACCGGGCGCGCGCCCGCGGTCGCAAGCGTCCAGCGATACGCACCTCCCGGCAGCAGCGGCACCGCCCCCGGCCACGTCCAGTCGACCGCGTCGCCGTGGCCGTCGTGGGTGGCCACGACGCCGTCCGGGCCGCGCACGATCAGCGTCCAGCCGGCGGCCTCAGACAGCGTCGCGCGGAAGCGGATCGGGGCCACCCCGTCCTGGCCCAGCCGCCTGAGCGACCCCTTCACCCGCGGGTCGAAGATCTTGGGCAGCCCGATGCGGCGCACCGAGGCGGCGATCCGCGGCAGCAGGCGATAGAGCGCCGCGCCCGGACAGGACGTGGCGCCGGTGTCGCGGTGCCCGGAGACGGCCCGCAGCCGCAGACGGGTGCCGGGCGGGAACCGCTCGTTGCCCGTCGTGGTCGTCATCAGCACCTTCGAGGTGGGATCGACGTGGGCGAGATCGAGCCGCCATGCGATCAGCTCCCGCAGCGCTCGGCGGGCGGCTCGGGTGGGCGGAGTCGACGTGAACGTCCCAATCATCGCGATGCCGGCGCTACCGGTGTTGAAGCCGCGCGCATGCGCACCCACCACCGGCCGGGTGATGCCGCCGTAGCGCCCCTCGAACACCCGGCCGCAGCGGTCGATGAGGAAGTTGTAGCCGATGTCGTTCCAGCCGTTTGCGAGCACGTGATAGGCGTAGATGCCGCGCACGATCCGCGCCGAGTCGCTGCACGGGTAGACGCTGGCGGTGTCGGTGTGGTGCACGAACACCATCTTCAGAGCCGGCGCGTACTCGGGCGGTGCCCGTCGCAGCGACTCGTTCGCGCCCCACCCGGCGCGCCTGATGATGGCCGGCCGGAGCGTCGTCGCGGGCATCAGCCCGTGGCCGGCGGCAGGCTGCGGCGGCGTGTCGATGAAGCTGACGCGAAGCCGGTGCACGGGCCCGGCGCCGGATCGCCGCAGCTGCACGCGGTCCGCGGCTCCGACCCACGCCGGTGCTTCCTGCGAACCCGGCAGCCAGCGCGTCCAGGTACGGCCGAGCGCGGCACGCACCTCGACCTGGCCCGAGCCGCGCCAGCGCAGCCCGACCATCTGAAACCGCCACGGCGCCTGCAACGTCAACGGCAGGGAGACACGGTGTCGGGTCACGTTCGTGATCCGCACCCCTCCCGACGCGGCCATCGACGGGACAGCGCCGACCGCCGCAGCGGACACGATCACCCCTGCGCAGATGAGCAGACGCCACCGGCGCACTGACTGGCACACATCACCGCCCAAGGCCCCAGGGTAGCCCCGGATCCAGATGTGGCGGCTTTGCGGGGGCTATATTGACCGGGAGTGGCGAGACCACGTCTCTGGGGAATGGCAGCGCTGGCGCTGGTGGTTGCAGCGATGGCGCCCTCCAGCGCCGGCGCAAGCGCGCCCCGGCCGCAGGTGATCGCAATCACACTCGACAGCGAGATCAACCCGGTCTCGGCCAGCTTCGTCAGCGACTCCATCAAGCGCGCCGAGAACGACCACGCCGCGGCGCTGGTGATCCTGCTGGACACGCCCGGCGGCGACAGCAACTCGATGGACGACATCGTCCAGGACGAGCTGGCGGCGACGCTGCCGGTGATCGTGTACGTGTCGCCGCAGGGCGGCCGAGCGGCCTCTGCAGGGGTGTTCGTGACGATGGCCAGCGACTACGCGGCGATGGCGCCCAACACGAACATCGGCGCGGCCACGCCGATCGACTCCAGCGGTCAGAACCTCGGCTCCGACCTGCGCCGCAAGGTCCTGAACGACGCGGAGGCGAAGATCCGGTCGCTGGCCACAACGCACGACCGCAATGCCCGAGCTGCGCAGCTGACCGTGCGGACGGCCACGAGCTACACGGCCGACGAAGCCGTGTCCATCAACCTGGTGGAGCGCGTCTCCCCCAACCTGACGGCGCTGCTCCAAAAGATCGACGGCATGGGTACCCGCGGCACAAAGCACCTGGTGATGCACACGGCCAACGCCCAGATCGACCACCAGAGCATGCCGCTGACGCTCGAGCTGCTGAACATCCTGATCGATCCCAACCTGCTGTTCCTGCTGTTTCTGGCCGGCATCGGCGGCCTCGCCTACGAGGTCTTCCACCCGGGCGTGATCCTGCCCGGCACGCTCGGCGCCGTCTGCCTGATCCTCGCCCTGTTCGGCTTCTCGGTGGTGCCGATCAACTGGGCGGGCGTGGTGCTGATCGTGCTGGGGGTGGCGCTGCTCCTGGCCGAAGCGTTCGTCACCAGCCACGGGCTGATCGCGCTGTCGGGTGTGGTCGCGCTCTGCGCGGGCGGCCTGCTGCTGTTCCGCACCCCGGGATCCGACATCGGCGTCTCACCATTCGTGGTGCTGACGATCGCGGTGCTGTTCGGAGCCGGGCTGGCGACCGTGGCAACCAAGGTGGTCGCCGCCCGCCATGCCCCTGCCGCTGCGATCGGCCTGGCGGGCATGCTCGGCCGTGAGGCGGTGGTGCGCACGCCGCTGGCGCCGCTGGGCGAGGTGTACGTGGAGGGCGCGTTGTGGCAGGCTCAGGCCGACAGCGGCCGTGCCGACGTGGGCGATACGGTGATCGTGCGCGGCGTGGACGGCCTGGTGTTGCACGTCGAGCCGGCGCCGGCCGATGTTCATTCAACCGAGGGAGCAGTCCAGTGATCGCCCTGATCGTCGTTGCAGTCATCATCGTCTTCTTCCTGGTCATCCTGGCCAACGCGGTGCGGGTGCTGCGCGAGTACGAGCGCGGCGTTGTGTTCCGGCTCGGGCGCCTGCTGGGCGACCCGAAGGGGCCCGGCCTGTTCCTGCTGATCCCGATCGTCGACCGCATGGTCAAGGTCGACCTGCGCGTGGTGACCCTGGTGATCCCGCCCCAGGAGGTGATCACCCGGGACAACGTGCCGGTGCGCGTGAACGCCGTGGCCTACTTCCAGACGGTCGATCCCAGCGCCTCGATCGTGAAGGTGGCCGACTTCGGGCTGGCGACGTCCCAGATCTCACAGACCACGCTGCGCAGCGTGCTGGGGCAGCACATGCTTGACGAGCTGCTGTCGGAGCGCGACAAGATCAACCAGATCCTGCAGCGGATCATCGACGAGCAGACCGGGCCATGGGGCATCAAGGTGAACATCGTCGAGGTGCGCGACGTCGAGATCCCCAGCGGCATGCAGCGCGCGATGGCGCGGCAGGCGGAGGCGGAGCGCGAGCGCCGCGCAAAGGTGATCGCGGCGGAGGGCGAGTTCCAGGCATCGGCCAAGCTGACCGAGGCGGCGGCCGTGATCAGCGAGCACCCGATCGCGCTGACGCTGCGCTACCTGCAGACGCTGACCGAGATCGCCGGCACGAACGCGAGTACCACCATCTTCCCGGTGCCGATCGACCTGCTGCAGCCGTTCATGCCGAAGACGGCGATCGAGGAGTCGAAGGAATAGCGCTCGACCTGCGTACCAACCCGCTGACCGGGGAGACGGTGCTTGTTGTGCCCGGCCGCGCGTCGCGGCCGGGAGCCAGCGGCCGCACCACCCGCGTCGGCGACGCCGAGCACTGCCCGTTCTGCGAGGGCCACGAGGCGATGACGCCACCGGAGACCGCGGCCTTCGGCCGGCCGGCCGGTGCGCCGCCGGACAGTCCAGGCTGGATCGTTCGGGTGGTGCCGAACAAGTACCCGGCCCTTCCCGGCCATGAGGTGGTTGTACATGGGCCCCGCCACGTGACCTCGCTCGGCGACCTCCCCCCGGCGGTGACGGAGACGGTGATGGAGGCCTGGCGCAGCCGCCGGGCCGCACTGCTTGGGGGCGGAGCGGGCTACGTGCTGGCGTCGGTCAACGAGGGCGCTGCGGCCGGCGCATCCCTCGACCACTCGCACTCGCAGCTGGTGCCGTTCCACGTCCTGCCGCCGCGGATCGTGCAGGAGGCGGCGGCGTTCCGGGCCGGCTGCCCGCTGTGCCCGCTGCCGGGAGCGATCGTGCACGAGCAGGAGGGCCTGGTCGCGTTCTGCCCGACCTTCGCGCGAGTGCCGTTCGAGACCTGGATCGCGCCGAAGCACCACCGGTCACACGCGCCCATGGACGCGGCCACAGGCCGCGCGCTGACCGCCACGGTCACGCGGCTGCGCGTAGCGCTGGGCGCGGATCTCGCCTGGAATGCCCTGCTGCACGAGGGTGCGCCGGGCGATGAGACGTTCCACTGGCACATCGAGCTGTGGCCGCGGCTGACGGTGGCCGCCTCGATCGAGTTGGGCGCCGGCATCTGGGTGAACGTCGTCGATCCCGCCGTCGCGGCGAGGGAGCTGGTGGCGGCGGGGCTACCTCACTCCGCGGAGTCAGGCGGTTCCGACGATGCGGGCAGCTCGGGAACGTCGTCGCCCTTGGCCGGTTCGCCGCCGTCGGCGCCGTCCTCGACCAGCGCTGCCTGCGGCTCGGTGATCCGCGCGATCGCGGACACGTGATCGCCCTCGCGCAGGTTCATGACCCGTACACCCTGCGTGGCGCGGCCCATCCGCGAGATGCCCTCGGCGGCGGTGCGGATGACGGTGCCGTCATGGCTGATCAGCACCAGGTCATAGCCGTCCTTGACGATCATGGCTCCGGCCAGCCGGCCGCGCGCCTCGGTGTAGCGGATCGTCAGCACGCCCATGGTGCCGCGGCCCTTCGCGGGATACTCCTCCACCCGCGTGCGCTTGCCAAAGCCGTTCTCGGTCACCACCAGCAGATCCTGGTCGTCGCGCGCGATCTCGACAGCGATCACCTCGTCGCCTGACCGAAGCTTCATGCCGGACACGCCGGTAGTGTCGCGACCCATCGGCCGAACGTCGCGCTCCGAGAAGCGGACGGCGGATGCGTTGCGCGACACCATCAGGACCTCATCCTCGCCGTCGGTCAGCCGCACGCCCACCAGCTCGTCGCCCTCGCGAACCTTGAGCGCGATGATGCCGTCGGCCTTCAGCACCGTGTCGTAGGCCTTGAACTCGGTCTTCTTGACGATGCCCTTGCGGGTCGCGAACAGCAGGTACTTGCCCTCGGCGTAGGTGCGCGTGTCGATCACGGCCTTGACGTACTCGTCCTGGCGCAGCGGTAACACGTTCACGAGCGCCCGCCCCTTCGCCTGGCGCGTGCCCAGCGGCAGCTCGTGCACCTTCACCCGGTAGACCTTGCCGACGGTCGTGAAGAACAGCAGGTAGTCGTGGGTGGAGGCGACGAACAGGTGCTCGATGTAGTCGCCTTCCTTGAGATCCATGCCCATCACGCCGATCCCGCCCCGCCCCTGGGTGCGATATGTGCCAAGCGGCAGCCGTTTGATGTAACCGCTTGCCGTGATGGAGATGACCATATCCTCCTCGGCAATGAGCTGCTCGAGGTCGATCTCGCCCTCGGCCGCGATGATCTCGGTGCGGCGGGGATTGTCGAAGCGGTTCTTGATCTCGAGCAGCTCCTCGCGGATCACATCCATCAGCCGCTGCTCGTCGGCCAGGATCGCGCGCAGCTCGGCGATGCGCTCGATCAGGTCGTCGTGCTCTGCCTTGATCTCCTTGCGAGCGAGGCCGGTCAGCGCCCGCAGCCGCAGCTCCAGGATCGCCTGGGCCTGGATCTCGGTCAGCCCGAACGTGTCAATCAGGCCGTTGCGCGCGGTCTCGGTGTCCTCGGCGGCGCGGATCAGCGCGATCACCTCGTCCAGGCGGTCGAGCGCGATCAGGTAGCCCTCCAGCACGTGCGCTCGCTTCTCGGCCTTGTCGAGCTCGAACTTGGTGCGCCGGGTGATGACCTCCTTCTGATGCTCGATGTAGTGGAAGAGCATCTGCTTGAGCGACAGCGTGCGCGGGTTGACCGTGTCCACCAGGGCGACCATGTTCACGCCGAAGGTGCTCTGCAGGGCCGTATGCTTGTAGAGCTTGTTCAGCACCACCTTGGGGATCGCGTCGCGCTTGAGCTCGATGTAGATGCGCATGCCGGTGCGGTCGCTCTCATCGTTCAGCGCCGAGATCTCGTTCAGCACCTTCGACTCGACCAGCTCGGCGATCTTCTGGATGACGCCCTCGTCGCCACCCTTCTTGACCATGTAGGGCATCTCGGTGACGATCAGCGCGGTCTTGCCGCCGCGCACGTCCTCGGTGTGCACCCTGGCCCGCATCACGACGCGGCCGCGGCCCGTCTCGTAGGCCTCGCGGATGCCGGCCATGCCCATGATCGTGCCGGCAGTGGGAAAGTCAGGGCCCTTGATGTGCTTCATCAGGTCGTCGACCGTGGCGTCCGGGTTTTCCATCAACTCGATGGTGGCGTCGATCGTCTCGCCCAGGTTGTGTGGGGGGATGTTGGTGGCCATGCCCACGGCGATGCCCGAGGAGCCGTTGACGAGCAGGTTCGGGAACCGCGACGGCAGCACGATCGGCTCGCGCCGGCGCTCGTCATAGTTGGGATTGAAGTCGACGGTGTCGGCGTCGATGTCGCGCAGCATCTCGGCGGCCAGCGGCGATAGCCGGCACTCCGTGTAGCGCATGGCCGCGGCCGAGTAGCCGTCCTGGTTTCCGAAGTTGCCCTGGCCGTCCACCAGCGGATAGCGCAGCGAGAACCACTGGGCCATGCGCACCAGCGCGTCGTAGGCGGCGCTGTCGCCGTGCGGGTGGTACTTGCCCAGCACATCGCCGACCACCGCGGCGCACTTCGAGTAGGGGCGGTTCGGCTGCAGGCCGCTCTCGTTCATCGAGAACAGCACACGCCGGTGCACCGGCTTGAGGCCGTCGCGCACGTCGGGCAGCGCGCGGCCAACGATCACGCTCATCGCGTAATCGAGATAGCTGCTGCGCATCTCCTCCGACAGGTCGCGCTGTTCGATGCGGCCGTCGCCGAGGCTTTCCATGCTCATCTAGGGCTCACTCCGATTCGCTGACGTCGAAAACCGAGCAGCGCGCGGAGCTAGGAAGGCACAGTGCTCGGCACGGGCCGACCGAAGCGACAAAGCGATGCGACGGTTTGCAGGCGTCATATATCAAGGAACTTGACGGCGTTGGCGTTGCGCTCGATAAAGTCGCGCCGCGGCTCGACGCGATCGCCCATCAGCATCGAGAAGATCTCGTCGGCGGCGGCCGCATCCTCGATCGAGACCCGCTGCAGGATCCGGTTCTCGGGGTTCATGGTCGTTTCCCACAACTGGTCTGGGTTCATCTCGCCCAGCCCCTTGAAGCGCTGCAGGTTGAGTCCCTCCTTGGCCAGATCGAGGATCGTGGGCCGCAGCTCCTCGAACGTGCCCACCTCGACGGTGCGCTTGCCCATCCGCGCGACGAAGGGCGGCTTGCCGATCGCCTCGGTCAGCTTCTCGTGGGCCGCGCGCAGGTTGCGGTAGCCCTGGCTGGTGAACAGCTCGAGCGGGAACTTCACGACCTGCGACGAGCCGGTGGCACGCTCGCTGACCTTGACACGGAGCGCATCAGGCTCGGCGTCGACCACCTCCACCCGGTGCAGCTCGCTTTCACCCACCAGCGTCGTCAGATAGGTCGACAGCTGGTCGAGCGACGCGATGTCGTGCTCCACCAAGCGGTGGTCCTTGGCGTAGGAGACGACCGCTGCGCCGTACTGCTCCTTCAGCTTGCCTGCCCAGCCCTCGTACTCCTTGAGCGCGCGCTGGAACCGCTGCAGGCGGGCCTCGGTCAGCTTCAGCGGGGAGCCGTCGCGATCCTCCATCTCGATCTTGCCCAGCCGTTCGCGGATCAGCCACTCCTCGAGCTGGTGATCCTTCTCGAAGTAGCGCGCGTCGCTGCCCTGCTTCAGCCGGTACAGCGGCGGCTGGGCGATGTAGACGTACCCTTCCTCGATCAGCTCCTTCATGTGCCGGAACAGGAAGGTCAGGATCAGCGTGCGGATGTGTGCGCCGTCGACGTCGGCATCGCAGGTCAGCACCACCTTGTGGTACCGCGCGACGCTCACGTCGAACTCCTCGCCGATGCCCGACCCGATGGCGGTGATCATGGCCTGGATCTCGTTGTTGGAGAGCACCTTGTTGATGCGCGCCTTCTCGACGTTGATGATCTTGCCGCGCAGCGGCAGGATCGCCTGGAAGCTGCGGTCGCGCGCATCCACCGCCGAGCCGCCGGCGCTGTCGCCCTCGACCAGGAACAGCTCGGCCGCCTCAGGATCGGACACGGAGCAGTCGGCCAGCTTGCCGGGCAGGCCGCCGCCGCCCAGAGCCGACTTGCGCCGGATCAGGTCGCGCGCCTTGCGCGCCGCCTGGCGGGCGCGGCTGGCAGAGATCAGCTTGTTCACGATCGCCTTTGCCTCGTTCGGGTTCTCCTCGAGGAAGCGGGACAGCTTGGCGTTGCAGCTGGTCTCGACCAGCCCGCGGATCGAGGGGTTGCCCAGCTTGGTCTTGGTCTGGCCCTCGAACTGCGGCTCGCGCAGCTTCACGGAGACGATCGCCGCCAGCCCCTCGCGGCAGTCGTCGCCGGTCAGCGGCTCCTCCTTCTCCTTCAGCAGTCCCTGGGCGCGGGCGTAGTCGTTCAGCGTGCGCGTCAGGGCCGCCTTGAAGCCGGACAGATGGGTGCCGCCCTCATGGGTGTTGATGTTGTTCGCGAACGAGAAGGTGGACTCGACGTAGCTGCCGTTCCACTGCATGGCCACCTCGACCTGGCCCTCGTCGGTCTCGTTCTCGAAGTAGATGACCTCCTTGTGCACCCGCTCCTTGCCCTCGTTGACATGGGCGATGAAGTCGACGATGCCGCCCTCGAAGCGGAAGTCAGCGTGCTGGCCGCCGGCCCGCTCGTCCAGCAGCTCGAGCCGCAGGCCGCGCGTCAGGAAGGCCATCTCGCGCAGCCGCTGGGCCAGCGTGTCGAACTCGAAGTCGGTCTCGTCGAAGATCTCGACGTCGGGCCGGAAGATGGTCGTGGTGCCGGTCAGCTCGGTAGCCTCACCCCTTGTCAGGGGGCCAAGCGGGTCGCCGCGCTCGTACTCCTGCGTCCACACGTACCCGTCACGGCGCACCTCCACCCGCAGGTATTGCGACAGCGCGTTCACCACCGAGATGCCGACACCGTGCAGCCCGCCGGACACCTTGTAGCCGTCGCCGCCGAACTTGCCGCCGGCATGCAGCTTGGTCAGCACCACCTCGACGGCGGGCAGACCGACCGAGTCCATGACGGCAACGGGGATGCCGCGGCCGTTGTCGACGACGGTGCAGCTGCCGTCGGGATGCAGGGTTACGACGATGTGATCGCAGAAGCCCTGGAGCGCCTCGTCGACGCTGTTATCGACCACCTCGTGGACGAGATGGTGGAGGCCGCGAAGGCCGGTCGAGCCGATGTACATACCGGGCCGGCGGCGAACCGCCTCGAGCCCTTCAAGAACCGTGATGTCTTTGGCGTCATAGCCCAGCTCTGTCAACAGAAAACCCGCTTGAAATAGAGGAAAACTCGCTACACGTAGTTTACCAGAGCGCTCCGCTGGAGCCCCACCGAAACGGTCACAAGGGCGTTACGAATCGCGCGCCAGACCGGCCGCGATCGCCCGCTCTGCGGCCCGCCGCAGATCGGGGTCGCCGATGTCCGCCGCCAACTCCCGCGCCCGCGCCCACTGGTCGTCACTGGGCTCGATCGCGGCCACCTGCGGCTCGTGCGACACGACCGTTTCCGGAGCGTCCACGTCGCCCACCTCGAACCGCAGCCGGCTCGGCGGCGGATCCATCAGCGACTCCAGGCGCGAGCGCATCTGCCGCTCCAGCAGCGTCAGTTCGCTAGCCCAGCCGGAGCTGGCGCAGTGCACGATCAGCGTCTCTCCCGACCGGCGCACCGGCAGTGAGTTGGCGGCGACCTGCTCGCCCACCGCCTCACGCCAGATCCGCCTGGCCTCGAGCACCTGAGGATCGACCTCGGGCACCCGGCCCAGACGCCGCACGTCGTCGCGGATCGGTCGCAGGTCGTTCACGCCGCCACCCTGCCGTCCGACACCGTCAGCACGGCGGCTTGGGCGCCGCCCAGGTCGGCCTGGTCGGTGGTGGTGACGATCGCCTGGTCGAAGCCCGTCACCGCCTCCAATAACAGCCGCCGCCGCTCGCCGTCCAGCTCCCCGGTGACGTCGTCCAGCAGCAGCAGCGGCGGCTCGTCCCGCTCCTCCGACAGCAGATCGGCCTCGGCCAGGATCAGCCCCAGCAGCGCCCGGCGCTGCTCGCCCTGCGACCCGTACAGCCGCAGGTCGCGATCGTGCTCGAACAGCAGGACATCGTCGAGGTGCGGGCCGGCACCGGTGACCGCGCGATCGATGTCGCGGCCGCGACGCTCGGCCAGCGCCGCCTCCAGCGAGCGGCCCGGCTCGACGTTCGGCCGGTAGCGGAGAGGGTCCTGCCCGGGGTCGCCGCCCAGCGCACCGAGGCGCCGGGCGAACGGCCCGGCTAACCGCGTGCACAGGCGCGCACGGGCGGCGATCAGCTGCTCGCCCGCCTCGGCCAGCAGCCGGTCCCAGGGATCCAGCGCACCCGGGTCAGCGCGGCCGGCACGCACCCGCCGCAGCAGGTGGTTTCGCTGCGACAGCCGGCGCGCATACTCGCCGGAGGCGGCCGCCGGCGCCGGCCACAGCCGCGCCAGCGCGCGGTCGAAGTAGGCACGCCGCAGGGCCGGGGCGCCCTGCACCAGCCGCAGCCGGTCAGGGGTGAACACCAGCACCGGGAACCTGCCCAGCAGCCGCTCGACCGATCGCTCGGCTGCGCCGTTCACGGACACGCGCTTGGGCTCGCCGGGCCGGTAGCCGATCTCCACCGACACCGGCCCGCCGGACAGAACCACGTCGGTCTCGACCCGCAGCAGCTCGGCGCCGAACCGCACCACCTGCCCCTCGCTGGTCGTGCGCGGCGAGTAGCCGAGGCATCCGAAGTGGATCATCTCGATCAGTGCCGTCTTGCCGGCACCGTTGGGGCCGACGACTCCGACCAGGCCGGGGGGCAGCTCGACCGACACCCGCTCGTAACACCGGAAATCGCTGCCCCGCACGGCCACCGCCCGCACAATCCGCGCCGCGCTAGGAGGGCAGACGGATCGGCATGATCAGGTACCAGAACGAGCCGTCCTCCCCTTGCAGCAGCCCGGGGCGCAGCGAGCTGATCAGCTTCAGCCGCACGGTGTCGCCCTCCACGCTCTCGACGCCATCGCGGAGGAAATCCGGGTTGAAGCCGATCTCGAGCCGGTCGCCGTGAAAATCGACCGGCAGCGACTCGCGGGCCTCACCCACATCCTGCGTCTGGGCGGCCAGCGTCAGGGATCCCTCCTCGAAGCTCAGCCGCACCGGCAGGTTGCGCTGCGCCATCAGCGAGGTGCGCCGGATCACGTCCAGCAGCTCCTCCTTCGAGATCGCGATCTCGTGCTCGAACGTCTGCGGCAGCAGCTGCTTGTAGTTCGGAAACTGTCCGTCGATGCGACGCGCCGACAGCCACACGCCGTCCATCCCGAACAGCACCTGGTTCTCCTGCACCGAGACCTCGAGCGAGTCGCCGGTCGAGATCCGCACCACCTCGCCCAGCGCCCGCGCCGGCACGATCGCCTGCACGTCGCCGGTGGCGCCCGGCAGCGCCGACTCCTTCACCGACAGGCGGTAGCTGTCAGTCGCGGCCATGGTCACGGTGCCCTCGCCCAGCTCCACCAGCACGCCCGTCAGCACCGGCCGCGACTCGTCCTTGGACGCAGCCCGGCCCACGTGGCTGACGGTGTCGACGAAGGCCGCACGGTCGACCGAGAACGACGACCCGGAAGGGATTGGCAGCTGCGGGAAGTCCTCGGCGTTCTGGGTGTTCAGCGAGTAGCGGCTGGGCCCGCATTCGATCTGCGCGGCACCGGTGCCGCCGGGCTGCGCGATCGTCACGTCGGCCGCCGGCAGAGCGCGCACGATGTCAAGCAGCAGCCGGCCGGGCAGCACGACGTCACCCGGCTCCTCGACGCGCGCCTCAAGCGGCACCCGCAGCGAGATCTCCATGTCGGTCGATGACAGCTCGATCCGCTCTCCGGATGCATTCAGCAGGATCCCCGACAGGATCTGCACGGTGGAGCGCTGCGAGACGCCGCGGGCCGCGATCTGGAGTTTTGCCAGGAGCTGATCCTGGGAACAGACGATCTTCATACTGAGAGGCTCCTCACTGCTGCAGCTTCTGTGTTTTAAGAAATTAAGAGGTTATAGGAGTAGGGGCTGTGGAGGTTGCGGAAAACCGCCGCGATCCCGCATCAGATCTCGAAACGGGCTGGTGACGATCTGTGCCGGCCTTCCCCAGGCGATCCCGGCCGGTACGGATTTCGGTGGACGGCGGTGGGACCATTGCCGTTCGTCCACAGGCTTCCCACATGCTCGTCAACGGCCTTGCTTGATGCGCGTGGTCAGCTCCTGCACGACGTTGAACGCTTCGCGGTCTTCCTTCAGCAGGCGCGTGATCTTGTTGACGCCGTGCAGCACCGTGGAGTGGTCTCGACCGCCGAACTTGGCGCCGATCTTGGGCAGTGACGCGTCGGTCAGCTCGCGGCACAGGTACATGGCGATGTGCCGCGGGTAGGCGATCGACTGCTGGCGGCGGTCGCCGCGCAGGTCTGCGATCGAGACGTGGAACAGCTCGGCGGTCGCGCCCTGGATCTGCTCGATCGTGAGTGAGCGCGTTGCCCCCTGTGGAAACAGGTTGCGGAGCACCTCCTCGGCCAGCTCGGTCGAGATCGGCCGACCGGTCAGCGATGCGTAGGCCACGACCCGCGTGAGCGCACCTTCGAGCTCACGGATGTTGGTCGTGACCCTGTCGGCAATGTAGGTGAGCACCTGTGCATCGTCGACCTGGAACCGCTCGGTCATCACCTTCTTGCGCAGAATGGCGATGCGTGTTTCCAGATCAGGCGGCGTGACGTCGGTGATCAGTCCCCACTGAAAACGCGAGCGCAGCCGAGCCTCGAGCGTTGCCAGCTCATGCGGTGGGCGGTCCGACGACAGCACGATCTGCTTTCCGGCCTCGTACAGGCTGTTGAACGTGTGGAAAAACTCCTCCTGCAGCCGCTCCTTGCCTTCGATGAACTGGATGTCGTCGACCAGCAGCAGGTCATATGTGCGGTACCGCTGCTTGAACGTGACCATGCGTCCATCCCGCATGGAATCGACGAACTCGTTCAGTACCGTCTCGGTGGTGACGTACCGCACGTTCAGCCGCGGGTGCTGCTGCAGCACGTAATGGCCGATCGCTTGCAGCAGGTGGGTTTTCCCCAGGCCGGTGCTGCCGTGGATGAAAAGCGGGTTGTAGGACTGCGCCGGCGATTCCGCCACCGCCAGTGCGGCGGCATGGGCGAAACGGTTGCTGGCACCGATCACGAACACGTCGAACGTGTACTTCGGATTGATGCCCGTGGCGGCTCCGAAACGGGCGTCCTCGGACGGGGCCGCCGCGGGCGGCTGCGGGTCGGTGGTCGCCTCGACAACGTCGGGCAGGTCGGCCTCCCGGGCGCGGGCCGCCGCCTGCGCCACCTCGACGCGCAGCTCGACCACAAGGTCGTGCTCCGCGGCGGCCGCGTCCAGCAGGCTGGAGAAGTGGCCCTCGATCCAGCTCTTGGTGAACTCGTTGGGAACGCCCACCACCAGGCGCGACTGGTCCTGTTCGATCGCCGTCGCATTTCCGAACCAGGTCGCGAAGGTGCCGGCGTTCAGCATCTCGGCGAGGCGGTGGGAGATGGTCTCCCAGCTGGTGTCGGCGGCGGGGTCGAGGGACATGCGAACGGCGAGTGTAACCCGCTACCGAGGGCGGGTACAACACCAGCCGCGTCCGCTCCCGCATGCTCCACAACAGCTTGATTTGCAGGGCTTTCGTCCCTTTCCCACACAGGCGTCCACAGATGTGGAAACAGTCCTGTGAACGGTGGCGCGATCAAAAACACCTGCGTGTGGGCGTGTTCGCGAGCACGTTCGGGCCGGCCGTCCCGGCCGGTTGTCCACAGCAGAAATGTTTTGTGATGCGCGCGTCGATCGGCCGGGGCGGTCAAGGTCACGGCTGCTCTATACTGCCCTCCGCATGAAGCGCACCTATCAGCCCAACACCCGCAAGCGCGCCAAGACCCACGGCTTTCGCAAGCGCATGAGCACGCGTGCCGGCCGCGCCGTGATCAAACGTCGCCGGCTCCGTGGCCGCAAGCGCCTCTCCGCATAGAGTGACAGCCCCATGACCGGCGACCACGCGTCAGCCCCTGCCGCCGTATCGAAGCGCGGGCGCCTCACGCGTGCCGCCGAGTTCGACGCCGTCACGCAGCTGGGACGAGCCGTCAGCGGCCGCTACCTGACGCTGCGCTATCGCGCGGCCGAGGGCGGCGACGCGGCGCGCGTGGGATACGCGGTGCCCCGCAAGGTTGGTGGGGCCGTCGACCGCAATCACGTCAAGCGGCGTCTACGCGAAGCGATCGCCCGCTGCGACGGGCTGCTTGCGCCCGCCACCGACTACGTGCTGATCGCGCGGCCAGGGCTCGCGGCCGCCGCCGAGGCCCAGGGCTTCGACTGGCTGGTCGCCCAGGTCGAGGAGCTGCTGCGCCAGTCCGCTGACCGGTCGGGCCCCCGGTGAGGACGCTGACGGTCTGGATGCTGCGCGGCCTGCGCATGGTGCTGATGCCGTTCCAGACCATGACCTCGCTGACTCCCCGCACCTGCAAGTACGAGCCCACCTGCTCCCACTACGCCGAGCAGGCGATCCGCCGACACGGCGTGCTGCGGGGGCTGACGCTGGCGAGCGGGCGGCTGCTGCGCTGCAACCCGTGGTCGAAGGGCGGGTACGACCCGGTGCCGGGTGACGAGGGGCGGGTGGTGCCCTCGTGATCGAGCTGTTCATCGTCCTGCAGCAGATCGAGCAGGTGCTGCAGCACGTCATCGAGTTCTACCACGACCATCTCGGCGTCTCCTGGGGCTGGTCGATCGTGCTGCTGACCGTGACGGTGCGGATCGCGATTCTGCCGCTGACGATCAAGCAGTTCCGCTCGATGGCCGCCATGCAGCGCATCCAGCCGAAGGTGAAGGCGCTCCAGAACAAGTACAAGGGCAAGTCCGACCCGGAGGCGAAGAAGCAGCAGCAGGCGGAGCTGATGGCGCTCTACAAGGAACACAACGTCAACCCGTTCGCGTCCTGCCTGCCGCTGGTGTTCCAGATGCCGGTGTTCATCGGCCTCTACCAGACGTTGCGCAACTTCCACCCGGGCAGCGACGTCGCCTTCCTCGGCATCACCGACATCTTCGTGCCGCTGAACCAGATCGGCGGCGCCACGGAGGTGCTGATGGTGCTCGCCTACAGCCTCTCGATGCTGGGCTCGACGCTGCTGTTCTCGTTCGTCCAGGACCGCCAGCAGAAGTTCCTGTTCGCCAGCATGTCGGTGATCTTCATCCCCTTCATCCTGCGGGTGCCGGCCGGCGTCGGCATCTACTGGATCACCACCAACCTGTGGACGATCGGGCAGCAGGGCATCGTCAAGCGCACGATGGGCCACCACTTCCCGGTGGTGCAGAAGGAAGAGAAGCAGAAGCACGCTCAGCAGCCGCGCAGCTCGCGGAACCCGCCAAAGGCTGACGCCGCCAAGGCCGACGGCGCCAAGCCGGCCGCCAAGCCGGCTGCGAAGAAGCCGGCCGGCTCGTCGCGCAAGAAGCGGCGATGAGCGACCAGCGGGCGGAAGTCGAATCGACCGGTGAGACGGTCGGCGAGGCGCGCTGGGCGGCGCTGCACGAGCTGGAGCGCCGCTACCCGTCGCTCGACCGTGATGCCGTCGAGTTCGTGGTCGTGTCCGAAGGGGAGCGGGGACTGCTCGGCGTCGGGTACCAGCCGGCGCGGGTGCTGGCCTCCGTCACGGTCGACCCGGACGCGCCGCCGGCCCAGCCTGAGCCTGCGTCTACGCACGCCGACGACTCACCCGCCGCCGCGCGCGTCCGCGCGATGGTGGGGCGGATCCTGATCGCGATGGAGCTGGAGGGTGACGTCGACCTCGAGGAGGCCGGCGGCGTCGTCACCGTGACCGTTCACGGACCCGACCTGGGGTTGCTGATTGGCAAGCACGGCCAGACGATCGACGCCATCCAGTACCTGGCGAATGCGATCCAGCATCGGCGCGAGCAGCAGCCGCTTGAGGTCGTGGTCGATGCGGAGGGGTACCGCAAGCGCCGCGAGCGCACGCTGCATGACGTCGCTCAGCGCGCGGCGGCCGATGCGCTGAGCACCGGCGAGCCGGTCGAGCTCGAGCCGATGACGTCGGTGGAGCGCAAGATCGTCCACACCAAGGTGCAGTCGATGGGCGGGCTCACCACCTCCAGCGAGGGCGTCGAGCCGAATCGGTACGTGGTCGTACGGGCCGACGGGGACGCGGTGTAAAACGTGAAACACCCGCCGCCGGCGCTCGAGCACTACTGCCGGCTGGTGGCGGACGCGCCGCTCTCGGTGACCGCGTTGCCGGATCTGGCCGCCATCCGGCGGGAGCTGGTGGAGGACACGCTGCGGGCGCGTCCGCTGATCGGAGAGTCGCTGCCGGAGCTGGCCGTGGACGTGGGCAGCGGTAATGGGTCGCCGGGCATTCCGCTGGCGATCGACTATGGCCGACCGGTGACGCTGCTCGAGGCGGCGTCGCGCAAGGCGGCCTTCCTGCGGCGGGTGCTGGCGGAGCTGGGTATCGAGGCACCGGTGGTTGCCGAGCGCTCGGAGCAGTACGCACGGGCGGGCGGCCGCGATCGCTTCGACCTGGTGCTGGCGCGGGCACTGGCGCCTCCGCCGGTGGCGCTCGAGCTGTGCCTGCCGCTTGCTCGCGCGGGCGGCAGGGTGTTGCTGTGGACGGGCGAGGTCGATGGCGACGCGATCGACGAGGTGGCCGGTCAGCTGGCCGCGCGTGTGTCGAGGGTCGAGCCGTACGGCGGCCGTCGCCTGGTTGAGGTGGCCAAGCTGGGCCCGACCCCGGAGCGGTTCCCGAGACGCCCAGGAATGGCCGGGAAGCGTCCGCTGGCACCGCTACCATCGCGCTGATGAACTCGCGGGTCTACGCCTTGGCGAATCAGAAGGGCGGCGTCGGAAAGACCACCACGGCGATCAACATGGCCGCGTGTGTCGCCGAGGCCGGAACGCCCGTGCTGCTGATCGATCTCGATCCGCAGGCAAACGCCACCACCGGCCTCGGATTCCGCCCCGATCAGCTGGAGCTCAGCACCTACGACCTGCTGCACGGAAGCGCGCTCGACGACGTGGTGGTCGAGACCGCGGTGCCGAACCTGCACCTGGCGCCGTCGCATCCCGATCTGGCGGCGGCTCAGGTGGAGCTCGCGGCCGGGGACACCCTGTTGCGCGAGCTGCTGGCTGGCATCGGGGACCAGTATCCCTACGTGTTCGTGGATTGTCCGCCGTCGCTGGGGCTGCTGACGGTGAACGCGCTCTCGGCCGCCAACCGGCTGATCGTGCCCGTGCAGTGCGAGTACTACGCGCTGGAGGGCCTCGCCCAGCTGCTGCAGAGCGTCGAGCTGGTGCGCACCAGGCTGAATCCGCGCCTGGGCGTGACCGGCGTGCTTCTGACCATGTACGACGCGCGGACGCACCTGGCCCGCGATGTCGCCAGCGAGGTGCGCGAGCACTTCGGGCCGCTGGTGTTCGACACGGTGGTGCCCAGGAGCATCCGGCTGGCCGAGGCTCCCAGCCATGGTGTACCGATTACCCGGTACGATTCACGCTCTGCGGGCGCCGACGCGTACTACCGCGTGGCGTTGGAGGTGGTCGAGCGTGGCTAAGAACCGAGGTTTGGGGCGTGGTCTCGCGGCGCTGGTCGCCGAGTTCCCGGCCGGCCACGTCTCCCTGGTCGAGCTCGAGATCACCCAGGTGCGTCCCAACCCGCGGCAGCCGCGTACCCGCTTCGACCCGGAGTCGATCGCGGCGCTGGCCGAATCCATCAAGGCCCAGGGCATGGTGCAGCCGATCATCGTGCGCGATGCCGGCGACGGCTACGAGATCGTGGCAGGCGAGCGTCGCTGGCGGGCGGCACAGAAGGCCGAGGTGACGACCATCCCGGCGATCGTGCGGCCGCTGGACGATCGCGACGCGATGATCGTGGCGCTGACCGAGAACGTCGCCCGCGAGGACCTGAACCCGGTCGAGCAGGCCCGGGGCTATGCCGTTCTGTCCGACGAGCTGGATCTCAGCCAGACCGAGATCGCGCGTCGCGTCGGCAAGAGCCGCCCCGCGGTGGCGAACACGATGCGGCTGCTGGAGCTCCCCGACGACGTGCTGGAGCTGATCGCCGGCGGCAAGCTCAGCGAGGGACACGGGCGCGCCTTGCTGCTCACGCCCGGCCACGACGAGCGACTGACGCTGGCCCGCCGGGCGGTGTCGCGAGGGCTGTCGGTGCGCGACGTGGAGGCCGCCGCCAAGCGGATGGGGCGTGCGCGGCCGGCCAAGCGATCGGGTGCCAGCTGGGTCGACGAGGAGCTCGCCCACCTGGCCGTGGACGCCGCCTGGGAGTCGTTGAAGCTGCGGGCGGCAGTGCGCTCCGGGCCGCGCGGTGGCAGCGTCGAGATCCGCTTCAGCTCGGCCGCCGAGCTGGGTCGCATCATCGACCAATTGCGAGCCGAGCGCGTCTCCTGGGCCGACTGACGGCTGCAAACCGTCGTCTCGCGGTGTCGCTGCGGTCGGCCCGTGCCGAGCACTGGGCCTCCCTTGCTCCTGGCGAGACTCGGTTTTCGCCGTCAGTTTGCGCATGGTCCACTGGAGGTCGATAGCTGGTTTCGGCTCGGTATACTTGGCCTCCCCGGGCGATTAGCTCAGTCGGTTAGAGCGCCGCTCTGATAAGGCGGAGGTCCCTGGTTCGAATCCAGGATCGCCCATCCCGGTCACATCGCGTACCGATCTCCGCCGCAGTCGGTGGCATAATCGAGGTGTGCAGGAGGTCAGCATCTACGGGGTCTCGTTCGACATGGTCGGGAAGCAGCCGATCGTGCTGCTCAAGACCGTGGACGGGAACAAGTTCCTGCCGATCTGGATCGGCCACCCGGAGGCGGCGGCGATCCTGGTCAAGCTGCAGGGCTCGCCCACCCCACGGCCGATGACGCACGACCTGGTCGCCGACATGCTCGGTGAGATGAATGCCCAGGTCACCAAGATCGCTGTGACGGAGCTGCGCGAGAGCACGTTCTATGCCGTGATCACGCTGCAGGTGAACGGCTCGGAGATCGACGTCGACTCGCGGCCCTCCGACGCACTGGCGCTGGCGGTGCGCACCAGCGCGCCCATCTTCGTGGCCGATCAGGTGATCGATGACTCGGCCATCGAGTTCGGCGGCGAGCCGGAGGACGAGGCCGAGGTGGTCGACGAGTTCAAGAAGTTTCTCGAAAACGTGAACCCGGACGACTTCGCCGGCTAACCGGACGGCTCGTTACAGATCGTCGGCCTGCCGGTCGAGGTCGCGTGCGATCACCAGTCGCTGCACCTCGGCCGTACCGTCCACCACCTGCAGCATCTTCGCCAGCGCGATGAACCGCGCAAGCGGATGGTCGTTCAGCCAGCCGTACGCACCCAACACCTCGCTGCAGGCGATCGCCGCACGCAGCGCGGCGTCCGGCGCAAACCGCTTTGCATGCGCCACCGCCACCGGCCCGGCGGGTGTGCCCAGCCGTTCCGCCGCCGCGGCGACCAGCAGACGCGACGCCTCGAGGTCGGTGGCGGCGTCCGCGAGCATCCAGCGGATGCCCTGGAAGTCGAGCACACGTTCGCCAAACGCCCAGCGGTCCCGGGCGTAGAGCAGGGCCGTGTCCAGCGCCTCCGCGTGCAGCCCGGTCGCGATTGCGGCGATGTCGCAGCGGGCCACGTCGATCGCCGCCAGCGCCGCCCGCATGCCCATGCCCGCCGGCACCAGCTCCTGTGCCGGCGCATCCTCCAGCAGCATCTCCCCGATCGGCAGGAACGCCGAGGCGGCCTTGTCGTAGATGCGCGGAAACGAGACGCCGTCCGCCCGCCCGTCGACCGCCATGACTGCGATGTCGCGGTGGCCGGCTCCCTCGCCCGTGTGGCACACCACCAGGAACAGATCGGCCTCGCCCGCCAGCGACACCCACGCCTTGCGGCCGCTCACCCTCCAGCCCTGCCCGTCGGGGCGGGCAACCGTCGTGATCGCGGCGGCATCCGATCCCGCCTGCGGCTCGGTCAGCGAGAAGCCGCCAAGCGCGTCACCGGTTCGCAGCCGCTCGCCCCACGTCGCGATCAGCTCCGGCGATCCGGCGCCATGCAGGGCCGCCGCCACGGCGTTGTGCATCGACAGCGAGAAGGCGAAGGCGGCGTCTCCTCGTCCCAGCTGCTCGAACACCCGCATGCCGTCCCGGTACGACAGGCCCAGGCCGCCCGCAGGCTCGGGCACGAACAGCGCGGTCAGCCCGGAGGCCGCCGCCAGCTGGCGCGGAAAGCGTCCGCTGCGCTCCCACTCAGACACCTCCGAGCGCACGTGATCGTCGACCAGGGCCCGTGCCCGATCGACGCTCGTCTCCGCGGAGGCCATTCGCGGATCATAGGACTGCGGCTTGCCTCGGCGGGCGACTCCTGCTTTGCTAGGCAGTACTCGAGAAAGGAGTCCCGATGCAGCGCAATGGGAGCGGCGCGGCACGGTTCGCGGAGCGGCGGGTGCAGGGCGTAGGCGACGATGGCGCCGACGACCGGATCACGGTCTGGATCGAACGCCGCGCCGGGGCGGTGTGGGCTGTCGGCCGCGCGCTCGGCCTGGATGAGCGCGCCGACGGCGCGGTGCACGCCGACGACTACGTGTTCGAGGGATTCGAGATGGGCGATGCCCTGCAGGCCGCGAACGAGGCGCTGCAAGCCGATCTGGACGTCAGCCGCGATGAGGGCCGGGCGCAGTCGGTCGAGCCGTTCCACGAGCGCGAGCTGTTGGAGCCGCTGGAGCGATGGTTCTTCGGCCGCTCCCCACGGTAGCTAGCCGAGCACGGTCACGGCCAGCAGCACCACGTTCATCGCGATCACCAGGCACGACACCAGCACGGCCAGGCCGTGCAGGATGCGGCCGTTGGCCATGTCGCCCATCACGTCACGGCGGCGCGTCAGCCACACCAGCGGAATCACCGCGAACGGCAGCACCAGCGACAGCACCACCTGGCTTGCCACCAGCGTGCTCAGCACGTTCGCGCCCAGGGCGATCACGACCAGCGCGGGGATCATCGTGATGAACCGCCGCACGAACACCGACACCTTCCATTGCATGAAGCCGTCCACGATCATCTGCCCGGCCATCGTGCCGACGGTCGACGAGGACAGGCCGGACGCCAGCAGGGCGATACCGAAGGCGTACGCGGCGCCGTCGCCGAGCAGCGGACGCAGCGTCCGCTCGGCGTCCTGGATACCGTCGATCGGGATTCCGGACGAGAAGAACGCCGCCGACGCCATCACGACCATTGAGGAGTTGATCAGCCAGGCGCCGTTCATGGCCAGCGCGATGTCGACCAGCTCGCGGCGGAAGTGCTGATGCTTGCTGTTTCCGTCGAGCAGCTTGTTGCGAGGCTGCACGAGTCCGGAGTGTAGGTAGACGACGTGCGGCATCACCGTGGCGCCGACCATGGCCACCGCGACGTACACCGCGCCCGGGGTCAAGCTGGGCACGAGCATGCCATGCAGGATCCCGGCCGGGTCGGGGTTCGAGATGAACACCTCGACGAAGAAGCACGCGCCGATCACGGCCACGAAGGCGATGATCAGCATCTCGAAGCGGCTGTGCCCACGCTGCTGCACGGCCAGCATTGCGAACGACAGCACCGCGGTGATCAGCGCCGACGGGAACAGCCCCAGCCCGAACAGGATCTGCATGCCGACGGCTGCGCCCAGGAACTCGGCCAGGTCCGTGGCCATGGCTGCCGCCTCCGCGGCCAGCCATAGCCAGATCCGTGTGCGGCGGGTGCTGTGGACGCGGATCGCCTCTGGCAGGGTCATGCCGGAGGCGATGCCCAGCTTGGCCGACAGCGACTGGATCAGGATCGCCATCAGGTTTGACAAGAGCAGCACCCATAGCAGCATGTAGCCGTAGTCGGCGCCGGCCTGGATGTTGGTCGCGAAGTTGCCGGGGTCCATGTAGGCGACGCTGGCGACGAAGGCCGGGCCCAGGAATGGCAGCACCCGCCGCACGCGCGCGAACGGCGATCGCAGGCCCTGGATCGGAGCGACGGCGGTCTGCAGCGATCGCGAGGTCATACCGGCCCCACCCGGATTCGCTGCGCCACGGCCACGCCCAGGGACTGCTGGACGCCATCCACTTCCAGAGACACCGGCCCGTCGAAGGGCGCCTTGTCCACCATCCGCACCCGCGCCTCCGGCACCATGCCCAAGCTGGCCAGGTGGCGGAGCAGCGGAGCGTCGTCAGGGACGCGGCAGATGACGGCATCGTCGCCGGGCTCCAGCTCGAGCAGCGCACGGCTGGTCTCGACCGGCAGCGTCAGGTCAGGCCCGGGAATGGGATCGCCGTGGGGGTCGGTGTTCGGGTAGCCGAGCGCGCGGTCGAGCGCCGCCTCGAGCTCTTCCGACAGCACATGTTCGAGCCGTTCCGCCTCGACGTGCACGCTGTCCCACGGCAGCCCCAGTGCCTCGGTCAGGTACAGCTCCAGCAGCCGGTGGTGCCGCAGCACCTCGACCGCCACGCGGTTGCCGGCATCGGTCAGCTGCGCGCCGTGATAGGGGCGGTGCTCGACCAGCCCCAGTTCGGCCAGCTTCTTGACCATCGCCGTTGCGGCAGCGGCCGAGACACCCATCTTCTCGGCGATCTCGTTGGTTGTCGCCGGTTTGTCCCACTGCGCCTGCAGCATGTGGATCTGCTTGACATAGTCCTGAACGGCTTCGGATTGCATACAAACCGAAGTTTAGCCAGGATTAAATCTGGAATCAACCGACCACGGTGAGCGGCGGCAAATCCCCTGCAAACAGGCCTGCGGCGCGGCCGGTGCGTTCGAGCACCGCCAGCGCTCGGGCGCCCTCGGGTCCGAGATCGACGGTGTGATCGTTGACGTACAGCTCGACGTAGGGCCAGATCACGCTCTCATCCATCTCCTGGGCGTGGCGGCGGATGGTGACCAGCGCCTCGTCGCGGTTGGCCCACCCGTAGGAGATCGACTCGCGCAGCAGGCTCGCGAACTCCACGGCCATGCCGTTGGGCAGCGCCCGGTCCGCCAGGATCCCGCCCAGCGGCACCGGCGCATCCGCCAGGCGCTCGAACGACGTGCCCATGTCCTCGACCAGCGTCAGGCCGTCGCGCTGGTAGGTGAGCCGGCCCTCGTGGATGAGCACGCCCAGGTCGGCGTCGCCGCGCAGGAGCGCCGGCCCGATGTCGGTGAAGACGGCCTGGCTGATCGTGCCCTGGTGGGGGTGCAGGCAGTGATAGAGCAGGGTGGCGGTGGTGGTGGCTCCGGGGCAGAGCACGCGCGCGCCCGGGTCGGGCGCGGCGTCCTCGCGGGCGGCCACCAGCAGCGGGCCGACGCCAAAGCCGAGCGCCGACCCGGCCCC
>JBJMJD010000067.1:0-25355 GCA_045806525.1 Gaiellales bacterium
GCTCTTCCGATCTGCCTGCACCTCGAGCGCGCGGCGACGGCCGTCGGCGGTCTGCGTCAGCGACTCCAGCGCCGCCTGCCCCCAGGCCACGTGCGACTGGTCGATCGCGGCCACGCCGCGCAGCATACGGATGGTCGGCGCGTCGGCCAGCGGATCGGTGGCGTCGGCGTGGTAGACGTAGGTGCTGACGAGGTGCGGCTCCAGCACCCGGTAGACCGCCACCAGCCGGTCTATCACGTCGGTCAGGTTCCAGACGTGCTCGCACAGGCGGGCCACCTCATCGGTGGCCGGCTCCTGCCGCTCGCGGCCCGAGCGCAGCTGCCACAGCCGCTCGCCCTGCATGTCGGCGGCCTGGGCATGATCGTAGACCTGATAGCCGAAGGCGGCCTTGAAGGCCAGCTGCGGCGTGGTGTGCGACCAGCCGCCGATGATCTCCATCAGCTGTATTTCCAGGTAGCGGTAGTTGGCCAGACGCTGGGCGTTCTCCTTGACCGAGAAACGCCCCCCGAACTCGCGACGGTCAACGATCGGCATGCTGAGCCTCCACGATCCGCACCGGACGGTCATCGAACCGGACAACGACGGTGTCGTCGCGGCCGGTTCCCTGCTGGACCAGCACCATAGCCCGCGCGGGGCCACCGTCGGCGAGAGGTGCGCCGTGCCAGACGCCGGCGCCCAGTAGCACTGCCTGGCCCGGCTCCACGCGGAACACGCGAAACTCCTCCAGCCGCGGCAGCGCGTCCGGCTGCTCGGGCCGCGCAGGCGGCCCGACATAGACCAGGCAGGCGCCGTTCAGGGGTGCGATCAGCTCCTGGCTTCGCATGTGCCGCTCGGCCCAGTCGAAGGCCGGGTCGGCCGGCTGCAGGTCGAGGAAGCCGACGCCGTAGCCGCGTGCGCTGGCCGCCAGCAGCTGGTTTTCGGCCCACCATCGCCATCCCGGCCCGTCCGCATCTTGCGGGCGGCCCGGCCGCTCGACCACCGCACCGAACGGCGCGAAGGCGGCGGCAGCGAGCGGCTCAGCGGCCAGCATGGTCATGCCGTCCCCGAGAGGTCGGCCCGCACCGGCCACCGCAGCACCACCCGCGGCGCCCGTCGCAGCCCGGACGGCCGCGGCGTGCCGCCAAGCAGGTTGACGGCGGTGTTCGCCACGCGCAGCTCCAGCGTGAAGACGGCGCCGGGCACCGCATGGGTGATCTCGAGGCGGTATGGCTCCCACAGCAGGACGCCTGCGGAGACGCCGTCGACCAGCACCTCCAGCACGTCGTCCCCGGCGTCCGCCTCGACGAAGACGCGTGCGTCGCCGGAGTCGGCAGGAAGCTCGACACGGCACCGGTAGACCGCCGACCCCGACAGGAACGGATACCCCTGCTCGGTCCAGGGCGCCGGCGAGGCCGTTTCCCGCTCGGCGGCGATGGCGCCGGCCTCGTCGAGCCGGAACCGTCCGATCAACTTCACCAGGTCAAGCAGTCCGTCCGTGGCGTCGGCCACCACGAGCCGCAGTGCCAGCAGATTGGCACCTTGCCGCAGCTGGGGCGCCAGCTCAAGGGCGGACATCTGGCTGTCGACCCCGCTCGGCTGCGGCTCCGCCGCCACCGGCTCGCCATTCACGTGCAGCGACCACTCGACGCCGGCGAACCCGTCGACCAGCAGCTGCAGCTGCTCGGGGACGTCGGCCACATCGAACCCCACCCGGTACCAGACGGGAATCGGGTACGGCCGGTCGGGCTCTGTCGGCAGCTGGTACGACCACGCACCGGGCACCATCTCCAGCCAGCTGTCGTCTTCGGCCAGCGCCGGGTCGGCGTAGGCGAGCTCGTCGCCGCCCTCTGCGCGAGCCAGCCAGCTGCGGATGACGAGGCCGTTGGGGCCGTCCGGGTGGAGCGACCAGCCGGCATCCAACGCAACCGGCGCCAAAGCGTCGGGCAGCTCGACCTCGACGCTGTGCGTCTGGCCGTTTCGCTCGACCTGGATCGAGGCGGGGCCGCCGGGGTGGTGCCCCGACAGGACGGCCCCGTCCAGGCTGTCGATGGCGACGTCGCTGTCGGTGATGCGCACCGGCCCGGCCTGATCCCACAGCACGAACGCCGAGCCAACCGGCGGCAGCTCCAGCGTGAACCGCGTGCGGCCGTCGGTGAATCGGCACGCCAGCGGTCGGGTTACGCCGTTGGACGGATCCCACAGGGCGGGGGCGACGTCGCCGGCCAGCGCTACCTGCGCCTGCTGCGGCAGGTAGGTGGAGTTGACCAGGAACACCATGTCGCGGTCGTCGCGCACGCGGTGCAGAGCGAACACCTGGTCGTTGTCGATGTCGACGCCCTGCTCGACTAGCCGCCCGAGCGCCTCGGCCAGGGCCGCCTGCACCGCCCTCCGCTCGGTGACCACCTGGTCGGTGACGTCCACGGGCTCGGAACCCTCCGGCGCGAAGCGGTAGCGTGTCTCCAGCTGGCCCGCGTCGACGACGAAGGCAGGGTGCTCGGGCACGCCAGGCTGGCCGAGCTCGGCCTGCAGCCGCTGCGGCAGCCCACGCGCCAGCGACGGCGTGTCCAGAAACACGCAGCGCACCTCGCCGCCGTGCGTCGCCTCCACCAGCTCCAGGCCCGCCCCGGGATCGACCCGGCCGACCCGGTCGGGGGCGACGCCGAACAGTCGCCCCACCCGCTCGCGCACGTCCACCAGCCGCTCGCCGTCGAACGCCTCAGCCGGCAGCATCACCATGCCCAGCAGGCGGCCACCTTCGGCCACGAACCGCTCAAGCCGCTCCAGCGTGGCCAGCCGGATGTGCGCCATCGGCGAGAGCACCAGCAGCGCGTGGCGCTCGTCGCCCACCAACAGCTCGCCGCCATCGGACGTCGATTCGGCCAGCAGCTCCTCGTCGAGGTAGTCGAAGTCGTGGTGCAGGCGCAGCAGCAGGTCGGTGAGCGTGTTCAGGTCGTGTTCGATGCGGTTGCCCAGCTGCGTGCGCTGTTGCGGACGGTAGGTGGCAAACATGGCATTGATGGGCCAGATCACGGCCAGCCGGGCGACGTGGCGGCCGCCGCTCAGCAGGTGGCTGAGCCGGCTGATGTACGTCGAGAAATGGCCGTAGTACCGCCACCACGGGTACTGGTAGAACATCGACGGCGGCCAGTCGCGCTTGCGCGGCCCCTCCAGCGTGTAGTGGAAGCCATGGGGGTTCAGCAGGTTGACGCCGAGCACGTACTCCCAGTCCGCCACCCACTTCATGCGCTGCATGGTGGCGTCCATGAAGATGCCGCCGAACGACTCGCACAGCAGCCGCTCGCTTCCATTCTGATGCGCCGCAGACGACGCGACCTTGATCGCAACGTGCTCCGCGGGCAGATCGGGCGTGCCGATGATTGGATACAGGTGGTCGACCCCGGTCACGTCGAGGTGGGGATAGTGGCGGAACACGTTGCCCTCGACCCGGATCTGCATCCGCAGCCACTCCTCATAGAGCAGGTGCCCTGTGAACAGCACGTTGTGCTCCCGGCACCAGTCGTGGATCTGGCGGTAGAAGGCGTCGGCGTAGAACTCGGACAGCGCGGTGTAGAAGTCGTAGCGCACCCGCGCACTGTCGGCGCTGATGTCGAAGAACAGATCAGGCAACCGGCGCCGCAGATCGTAACCGCAGCGCTCGTGGAAGCGGCGGAACATGCCCCGCGTCCACGGCACGATCGGGTTGTCGTGCGCGGTGACGTAGTAGTGCATGGCCGGCTCGTCGGTGTAGAAGCCGGGCATCTGACCCGGCTCGACGCCGGCCCGCTCGAGTGCCTCGAGGTACGGCTCATAGCCGATGCGCAGGAACTCGGCGGTCGCCTCCGGGTCGATCGCGTCGATGTAGTACTCGGCGCGCTTCTCGACCATGTACATCAGCGTCCAGTCGCCGGGGGGCACCTCCCAGGGAATCACGTTCGTGAACGAGAGGTTCGGCGTGAGGTCGACGACCAGCCCGTCCGACCGCTTGGCAAAGGCGGCCACCGGTGTCGACCGTTCGAAATCGTTGTACCGGCTGTCGGCGCCGGTCAGGTAGGCGAACCACGGGCCGCGCACCTTCAGCGAGATGCACTCCAGGTAGCGCTGGGCAAGGTCGGGCCGCTCGCGCAGCACGCGCATGTCGGCCGTGCCGCTGGGCCAGTTCATCTCGTCGTAGATCCACGTCTTCAGCCCCAGCTTCTCGGCCTCCCGGATGGCCAGCTGGATCCGGTCGAGATAGATCTCGCCGAGGTACGGCGTCTCCAGCCCGAAGCGGCCGTGCAGGATGATTCCCGGCATCCCCTTGTCCCGGAACTCGCGGAGCTGGAACTGCATGTCGCCCGGGTCGAGCTCGCCGTTCAGGAACCAGAACGGCAAGATGCCGTACTCACGTGGTGGCTCCGCGAAACGCTCGCGCGTCACCGGCAGCCGCGGCCATACCCGGCGGAGCTGCTGGGCGGTCGACGCTATGGAGCGTCCCCCCACAGCACCGTGGCCTGGGCAAGCCGGGCCCCGCCGGCGCCGAGCCCGAATCGCTCCGGCAGAGCGCCGCGCCAGGAGAACCGGTCGATGCGGGCCTGCCGCCGTTGCTGCACACTGATTGGCACGGCCGGTAGCCTACCCCCGTGGCGCGGCTGATCGGACTGGACGTCGGGACGACTGCGCTCAAGGCTGTCGCCATCTCGGACGACGGCGACGTGCTCGACCGCGCCTCGGCCGGCTACCGGCTATCCATGCCTCGGCCGGGATGGACCGAGCAGGACCCGGACGACTGGTGGGGCGCCGCCAAGGCCGTGCTTTCGCAGCTGGGCGGCGACCGCGCCGACGGGATCGCCGTCTCCGGGCAGATGCACGGGCTGGTCGCCCTCGACGGCGGCGGCCGGCCGCTGCGGCCGGCGATGCTCTGGAACGACGGGCGCACCGCCGACGAATGCCGCGAGATCGAGCGGCGGATCGGCCGGGAGCGCTTGGTCGAGCTGACGGGCAACCGCACCGCCACCGGTTTCACGGCACCCAAGCTGCTGTGGATGCAGCGGCACGAGCGCGAGCTGTTTGCGCGAATCCGCCACGTGATGATGCCGAAGGACTACGTGCGCTACCGGCTCACCGGTGAGATCGCAGCCGACGTCACCGACGCGTCGGGGACGTTGTTGTTCGACGTCGCCGGGCGGCGCTGGAGCGACGAGGTTCTCACAGCGCTGGAGGTGCCGGCGGCGTGGATGCCGCAGGTGCACGAGTCGACCGCGCGGGCGGGCAGCGTAGGCTCGGTGCCGGTGGCGGCGGGAGCCGGCGACCAGGCCTCGGGAGCGATCGGTGCGGGCGTCACTCGCACCGGCCTTGCATCGGTGGTGTTGGGGACATCCGGAGTGGTGTTCGCACCGCTCCCGGCCTACCGCTTCGATCCACCGGCGCGGCTGCACACCTTCTGCGACGCCCGCCCCGGCGGCTGGCACGCGATGGGTGTGATGCTGTCGGCCGCGGGCAGCCTGCGCTGGCTTCGCGACGCCGTCGCGCCCGGCACGCCGTTCGACCAGTTGTCCCATGAGGCAGCGGCATGGGATGCCGGCTCGGGTGGCCTGCTCTTCCTGCCCTATCTTTCGGGCGAACGCACCCCGCACAACGATCCTGCAGCTCGCGGCGCGTTCATCGGGCTTGGCCTCGAGCACGACCGGGGTGCAATGGCGCGGGCGGTGATGGAAGGCGTGGCCTACGGCCTGCGCGACTCGCTGGAGCTGCTGGCCGCACTCGGCGACCGTCCTTCCGTGGGGCGTGCATCCGGCGGCGGCGCGGCCAGCGAGCTGTGGCTGCGCATCGTCGCCTCGGCCCTCGAGCTGCGGCTGGAGCGGATCGACGTCGAGGACGGCTCGGCCTACGGTGCCGCGCTGCTGGCCGGAGTCGCGGCCGGGGTGTTTGCCGACGTCGCCGACGCGGCATCCAGGTGCGTGCGGATCACGACGACGATCGACCCGGACGACGCCTGGACGGCCTCGTACCGCGATGGATACGCCCGCTTCACCCGCGCCTATCCCGCCGTGCGGCCGCTGTAGGCTGCCGCGATGGCACGCGTCGGCGTCTGCGGCTCACTGAACATGGACGTGTTTGGCTACGTCGAGCGGCTGCCGCTTCCGGGCGAGACGGTGCGAGGCCGGTCGCTCCTGTATGCGCCTGGCGGCAAAGGCGCGAACCAGGCGGTGGCGGCGGCCCGCGCCGGCGCCGCCGTCAGCTTCACCGGGGCGCGCGGCCGCGACAGTTTTGGCGAGAGGCTGCTCGAGTCGCTGCGACGCGACGGCATAGACGTGGCCGGGCTGGAGCCGGTGAATGACCCCACCGGCGTGGCGCTGATCCTGGTCGAGGAGGGCGGCGAGAATCAGATCGTCGTGATCTCCGGCGCCAACGACCGCGTGCGCGGGCCCTCCGGCGGCGACGATGACGTCTCGATCTGGGTGACGCAGGCCGAGATTTCCGTCGACGCCGTGGCGGCGACGCTTGAGACGGCCCGGGCGTCGGGCGCCACTGCGCTCGTGAACCCGGCGCCGGCCGGGCGGCTACCGGCCGACCTGGTTGCCCGCTTCGACATCGCCGTCGTAAACCAGACGGAGCTGGATGCTCTGGGCGGGCACCATGCGCCGGTCACGGTGCTCACGCTGGGCGCGGCCGGCGCGCGGCTGCTGCCCGACGGCCCGCTGCTGCCCGCACTGCCGGCGCATGTGGTGGACACAACAGGAGCCGGTGACGCGCTGGTGGGCGCCATGGCGGCCGCCCTCGCCGAGGGTATGCCTGTCGAGCGGGCGCTTCGCTTCGGCATGGCCGCGGCGTCGGTCGCCGTCGAGTCGCCCGGCTGCCAGCCGGCGATGGCGGACCGTGGCCGTATCGACCACCGGCTGGCTGCGGCCGGGTGAGTGAAGCTCACGTGCCGATCCCAATCGTCCTCGACTGCGATCCCGGCCACGACGACGCCATCGCGATCATGCTCGCACTGGCCAGCCCGGAGGTCGAGCTGAGGGCGGTGACCGCGGTGTCGGGGAACGCACCACTCCATCACACTCGCGCCAACGCGATCCGCGTGCTGGACCACCTCGGCCGACCCGACATACCGGTGGCCGCCGGAGCCGGCCGGCCGCTGGTGCAGGATCCGTTCGCACCCGGGGACACGCACGGCCCCTCGGGCATGGACGGGCCTGAGCTGCCTCCGCCGTCCCGGCAGGCCGTGCCCGCCCACGCGATCGACCTGATCGCAGAGCTGGCACTCGACCGGCCGCTGACGCTGGTCGCGACCGGGCCGCTCACCAACGTTGCGCTGTTCCTGGCCCGCCATCCGGAAGCGGCGTCAGCCCTGCAGCGGATCGTGTTCATGGGCGGCGCGATCGGGCTCGGCAACGTCACGCCCGCCGCGGAGTTCAACGTCTGGGCCGACCCCGACGCCGCCCGCCGCGTTTGCATCAGCGAGCTGCACGTGACCATGGTCGGGCTCGACGTCACCCACCAGGCTCTGGTCACGCGTGAGCAGAACGACCACCTGCGGTCCCGCGGCCGGGCAGGCCGGCTGACCGCCGAGCTGATCGACTACTACGCGCGCTCGCATCCGGGCATGCCCGGCACGCCGATCCACGACGCGGTGGCGGTGGCGCACGTGATCGACCCCGGCCTGCTGACCGTGGAGCACTGCCACGTCGACGTCGACTGCGGGCCCGTCAGCCGCGGCCGTACGCTGGTCGACCGGTTCCACGTCACCGGCCGTGAGCCGAACGTACACGTCGCCACCGCCATCGACCCCGGCTTCACGTCGTGGATGGCGGAGCGGATCGCCTCGCTCGGCTGAGCAGCTCCGAGATCTCCGACCCGTTCCGGATCAGCACGCGCTGACCGCTCACGCGCGGCCGTCACCACCCAGGTCGTAGAACACCTCGATCACGCGCTTGGCGGGGTCGCTGGGCGGAAGCCCGTCGTCCTGCCAGTTCGGCTCCTCCCGCTCGACGTTGTCGTACTGCGTGGCATAGCCGCGCATCGCCGCCAGCTTGCGGGTTGAGTCGGCCCCGTCCAGCCGCACCACCCGCGGGCGGGAGATGCGGTCACCGAGCGCTTCGCCCAGCAGCTCGCGCCACTGCTCGTCTGCCTGGGGTCGGCCGCCGGCGGCGTCGATCCAGGTCGGCCAGCCGTGACGCGTGCTGTAGCAGTAGTCGGCGACCAGCGTAACCGGCATCCCTCGCCGATGCAGCTCAAGACCTGCGTCACGCACATCGCGGTGGTCGGGATGGCCGATGCCGGCCCAGGCAATCACCCTACGCGCGGCCGGTACCTGTTCGGACAACGCATCGATCACCTCCTCGGCGGACGGTCCGCGTTCGCGGTACTGGCCGTCCAGCAGTGGCAAATGCACCGGCGTGGCGCCTAGCCCCTCGAGCACGCGGGCATCCTCAGCACGGCGATCGCGCACGTGCGCTGCCGAGTCGGTGATGCCGCACTGCGCATCCCACCAGCCCGGGCCCGTCTCGGGGATGCCGGCGAACACGGTGGCGACCGTGGCGCCAGGGCCGACCAACGAAAAACAGGCCCACACCGCGTCGTCCAGGTGCGGCGACAACACAACTGTCGGCGCCTGGGGGTCGACCGCAAGCATCGCGGCATCCTAGACCGTCCTCACGTTGGGAGCACGGGGGAAGCCCATTCCCCCGTGCCCCCGCGCGCGCTAGTGGTGCCTGGCCTTCGGCGGTACCCAGTAGGGATGGCGATGTGGCGCATGCTTGAGCGCCTCGTCGATCGCCCAGAAGGCGGGCTTGGGCCTGAGCTTGTCGTCGAACGGGCACGGTCGCCGGGAGACGCCGTCGTCCCGTGGGTTGTCGTCGTTCTCCTCCGTCCAGCGGTCGGAGAGGCCGTACTGGATCACCGAGATCACCGCCTCCTCTTCGAGCACGGTGTCCAGGTAGCGCTTGTAGACCTCGGCCACCCCGCGGTCGCGCCGTCGGATGTTGGGCGGCAGCCCGTCGTCAAGCACGTCCATCTCGGTGATCAGGATCTTCAGGCCGCGATGAGCGACCTCGCGCAGGAAGTGGCGGAACTCTCGCCGGTGGAACCGCTCGGCGAAGTCGGTCGCTAGCAGGTGCGCCTGGATGCCCAGCCCGTGCACGGGCACGTCGCGCGCCAGCAGGTGATCCAGCACCTCGAGCGTCGCCCGCTGGCGGGGCACCGGCCGGTCGCCGTACTGGTTGATCGTGTCGAACCCGAACTCGTTCAGGAGCAGAAGAGCGTGCGGGTCCTGCTCGTGCGCCTGGTGAAACGCCTCGGCGACGTAGTGGGGGCCGATCGTGTTGTACCAGGGGACGTCCGTGCGCAGGCCGTGCCGTCCCTCGGGGTCGGTGACCTCGTTGCAGACGATCCACGCCACGACGCGACCCCGGTAGCGCCGCACCATCGCGCGAACGGTCGAGAACAGCACGTGGCTGGCCCGCTTGTGGCTCATGCCCCACAGATCGTCGTCCGTCCACCCGTCACCGAATCCCTCGTCCCACACCAGGCCCGGCGCGCCGATCACGAGCTGTCCGTTGCGCTCCGCGAACTCCACGATCATGTCCGGGTAGGTGAAGTCGAGGCCGGATGTGGGCGAGGGTCGAAGGTGGTACCAGAGGAAGTCGTCCTCAGGCCAGAGCATCGCGACCTCGCGCCGGAACAGGTGCGCGTACGCAGCATCGTCCTGATACATCCAGGTCGAGATCGATCCGCCATAGACGATCCCTCGCCGCTGGGCCACTCGCCAGAGCGGTACTCGGTGACGCGTCGCCGCCTCCGCCAATGCCGGGGCCGCTCCTCCGAGCACGCTACCGGCTGCCACGCCCATCGCTGTCCGCTCCAGCAATCGCCGTCGCGTCATCCCCCCAACATGCTCGTTCATATGACCCTCCCTCTGAGTCTCCCGGCGCCGGCACGTCGAGTGCCGATGCCTCCCCTCCAAACAGGTCTGACTATCGCGACGAGGATACTCCCCGCTCCGCGCGATGGCTAGATGGTTACGCTTCTCTCCGTGCGGCCGCGTCGTGTCACCCCCACCCGCGTCTACCGCTTCTATCGCGGCGGTCTCCTGATCGACCGGATGCGCGGCCAGCCGGGGGTCGACAGCGAGTATCCGGAGGACTGGGTGGGCTCCGTGACCGTCGCCTCGAACCCCGGCCGCGACGAGCCGCTGGCCGGGCTCTCACGGCTGGACGACGGCTCGCTGCTGCGCGACGAGATCGCGGCCGACCCTGAAGGATGGCTGGGTGCGGACGCCGCCGGCGGTTCAACCGGCGTGCTGGTGAAGCTGCTCGACCCCGCCGAGCGGCTTCCCGTCCACTTCCATCCCGACCGCTCGTTCGCTGCCACGAACTTCGGATCCGCCTACGGCAAGACCGAAGCGTGGATCGTGGTCGCCACCCGCGGGGAGGAGAGCGAGGTGTGGATAGGGCTGCGTGAGCCGGTCGACAGCGAAACCTACCGCGGCTGGATCGACGATCAGGACCGCGCGTCGCTGCTGGCGTCGCTGAACCGCGTGCCGGTGCGGACAGGCGATGTGGTGTACGTGCCCGCCGGCACGCCGCACGCCATCGGCGCCGGCGCGCTGATCGCCGAGCTGCAGGAGCCCACGGACTTTTCGATCGTGTGCGAGTGGGCGGGCTTTCCAATCCGGCCGGAGGACAGTCACCTTGGAATCGGCTGGGACGCGGCGCTGAGCGCCCTCGATCTGCGGGCGCACACGCCGATCCGCGAACTGCCCGACGCCGCCCGCGAGTTCTTCTGGGCGGACGAGCTTGCGGAGCCGGCCGGACGGTTCGCCGTCTGGATCGTGCTCGACGGATCGGGCAGCGTCGACGGCGCACCAGCGCGCACAGGCGACTGCTTCGTCGTTCCTGCGGTGGCCGAACAGGTGGAGGTGTCGAGCGGCCTGCGCATCCTGCGCTGCCTCGGTCCAGAGCCAGGCTGACATGCGTTTCCGGCCCGAACTGGCCCCGCGGGTTGCGCCGGCTAACGGATCGCCTGTCCGGTCCCCTGGTCGAAGAAGTGCAACCGACGCACATCCACTTCGAGCTCCATCGGCGTACCTCGAACGGCGGTCGTGCGCGGATTGAGCCGTGCTACGAACGTGGCGGTCGGGTTCTTCGTGTCTCCCGCCAGCTCGAGCTCATCCACACCCGTATCAGCCGCCAGGTCGCGCGTGTCCTCGGTCATCACCGGGGGCGCGTCCACCTTGAAGTGGGCATACACCTCGGAGCCCATCGCCTCCCGCACCTCCACAAGCACCGGGATGCGGACGTCCGGCGCACCCGCCGGGAGGTACTCGGGGTCCTCCAAGTCCTCGGGCCGGATCCCGACCACGACCTGACGGCCGACGTACTCGGCGAGCGCCGGCCGCTCCTGGAGGGTCGAGTCCAGTACGTCCAGCCGCAGGCCGCCGAACTCCAGCCGAACCGTGCCGTTCTCGCGCACGACGTCCGCCCCGATCATGTTCATGGCTGGTGACCCGATGAAGCCCGCCACGAACAGATTGGCCGGGTTGTCGTACAGCTCCTGCGGGTTGGCAACCTGCTGCAGCACGCCGCGGTTCAGCACCGCCACACGGTCGCCCATCGTCATCGCCTCGGTCTGGTCGTGGGTGACGTAGATCATGGTCGTGCCCAGCGCACTCTGGATGCGCGAGATCTCGGTTCGCATCTGCACTCGCAGCTTTGCGTCCAGGTTCGACAGCGGCTCGTCCATCAGGAACGCTTCCGGCTCGCGCACGATCGCGCGGCCCATGGCAACCCGCTGCCGCTGGCCGCCGGAGAGCGATCTCGGCTTCTTCTTCAGCTGCTCGGTCAGCCCGAGCGTCTGGGCCGTTTCCCGCACGCGGCGATCGATCTCCTTCTTGGGCATGCGGCGCAGCTTGAGTCCGAACGCCATGTTGTCGTAGCACGTCATATGCGGGTAGAGGGCGTAGTTCTGGAAGACCATCGCGAGGTCGCGGTTCTTCGGCTCGACATCGTTGATCACCCGGTCGCCGATCCGTATCTCGCCCTCGGTGATCTCCTCCAGGCCGGCGATCATGCGCAGAAGCGTCGTCTTGCCGCAGCCTGACGGCCCCACCAGCACCATCAGCGCGCCGTCGTCGATCTCCATGTCGACCGCCGACACCGCCTCGGTGCCGTCCGGGTACACCTTTGTCACCTGCTCGAACTGAATCTCAGCCATCCACCCACCACATCTCCGTCTGTACGTCCGTGAAAAGGATGTTACGCAGAAACTGCACCGCCTTGGTCATGCCCTCGTCGATGCTGAGCAGACCGTCCTCGTGCTCAATGCTCACCACGTCGTCGTAGCCCACCGTGCGCAGGGCACTGAAGATGTCCCGCCATGTCTTCTCCGGCTGGCCGTAGCCGACCGTGCGGAACGACCACGAGCGGTCGAGATAGCGGCTGAACGGCTTCGTGTCGAGCACGCCGTTTCGGGCAACGTTGGAGCGGTCGAGGTAGGTGTCCTTGGCGTGGACGTGGTACATGGCGCCGGCCGCGGCCACGGCTTTGATGGCCTCCACCGGATCGATGCCCTGCCAGAACAGGTGGCTCGGATCGAAGTTGGCGCCCACCACTGCACCCACCGCATCTCGCAGGCGAAGCAGCGACTCGGGGTTGTACACGACGAAGCCGGGATGCATTTCGAACGCGATCCGCACCCCCTCCGACTCCGCGAAGGCTCCCTCCGCCTGCCAGTAGGGAATGACCCTCCTCGACCACTGCCATTCCAGGATCTCGCTGTACTCCGTCGGCCACCAGCAGGTGACCCAGTTGGGCCACCGGGCCGACTCGTCGGATCCAGGGCAGCCCGAAAAGGCGTTCACCACCGGCACCTCGAGCAGCGATGCCAGTCGCACCGTCTGCTTCCACGTGTCGTGCGAGGCGCCCGCGATCACGGGATCGGGGTGCAGCGGGTTCCCGTGCTGGCTGAGGGCGCTGATGACCATACCGCGCGACTCGACCGCGGAGCGGAGCGCGCGCCGCGCCGGCTCGTCGTCCAGCAGCACGTCGGGATCGCAGTGCGCACTTCCCGGGTAATTGCCGGTCCCCAGCTCGACCGCCTGCACGCCCATCGCGGCCAGCCGGTCGAGCACCTGGTCCAGGGGCAGGTTGCTGTAGGGAACGGTGAAGACGCCGAGCCTCAGCTCGCCGCCTCCTCGCCTACGGCCGGTACGTCGACCCAGCGGCCTTCCTCAGCGCTTCGGACGATCGCCTCGATCGCGACCGTGACGGCGTGTGCGTCTGCGAACGTCGCGACCGTGCCACCCCGGGCGGGGTCGCGGATGCTCGAGTAGAAGTCCTCGATCAAATTGCGCAACGCATCGGGCCAACCCTCCTGATGACCCGCAGGGTAGTGGGTCAGCCGCGCGGCAGGAGCCGAGAGCAGCAAGGGATCCCGCACTACCTCCTCGCTGGGGCGATCGCGGCGCCCGATCCAGAGCCGGTTCGGCCGCTCCTGGTTCCAGAGGTAGGCAGCGTCGGCCGTGTCGACGTGGAACGACAGCCGGTTTCGCATGCCCGGGCTCACCTGCGAGACGGTCAGCACGCCGTGGCATCCGCCGTCGAGCTCGAGCAGGACGGTCGCATGATCCTCGGTGCGCACCTGCACCGGCTCGGCCGATCCTGCGCCGGACTCAAAGGTGAGCGTCCGCGCCGCCGGGCGGCGGCGCGTCTCGTGCAACCGTCCCGTGCGACCGCATACGCGCACCACCCGGCGGCCGGTAACGTGCTGGATGAGATCGATCCAGTGCGAGCCGATGTCGCCCAGCGCGCGTGCGACACCCGCACGTTCGGGTTCGATGCGCCAGTTCCAGTCAGTGTCGGCCAGGAGCCAGTCCTGAAGGTAGGTGCCCTGGACGAGGTGCGGCGCAGGGCCGTGGCTCAGCCGCTCCCGTACCTCGGCCACGATCGGGTAGTGGCGGTAGTTGAAGCAGACGCCCGTCACCCCTGGTGCGCTCGCCGCGGCAGCGACCAGGCGACCGCTCTCGTCCGCGTCCCGCCCCAACGGCTTCTCCGACAGCACATGCTTGCCTGCGTCCAGCGCCGCCAGGTTCACATCCACGTGCAGGTCGTTGGGCACGCAGGTGTGGATCACGTCGATGGCGGGGTCGTCGAGCAGTTCGCGGTAGTCGCCGCTGGAGCGTTCGATCCCGAGGCGTGCGGCGGCCGCGGCCGCGCCCTCGACAGACGATGCTGCGATCGCGACGACGTGCACTCGGGGGATGCGGCGGAGGGCCTCGACGTGGGCGGCGCCCGCGAAGCCGGCGCCGATCACGGCCGCGGTGGTGTCGCCTGGAGCTGCCAAATCGCAGCCATACTACCGCCTCGCGATCGACGGTCGGCGTCCGGCGGCGCCACGGCAGAGGGAGGATCGGTGGAGAGAGGGGTCTACTTCGACGCATGGTTTCCGCGCCAGCACAACTACCATCCGAGCCTGCCCGCGCGGCGGCTGCGGATGATCGAGCAGCTCTGCGAGTACCGCGCGACGACGCTCGTGTGGGCGGCGCTCGGCGGCGGCTCGATCTCGCTGCCGTACATGGAGCAGGAGGCGTTCGGCCAGATCGATCCTCGCTTCCGCATGTACGGCTTCCTGAACGACCGCGAGTTCGTCGCCGAATGCGACCGCGCGGGGATCCGCGTGTTCGGAATCGTGTTCGAGGTTCAAGGGTGGGAGTTCCCGGTCGAGCTGAACGCCGACGAGTCTGAGATCGTCGCCATGAACGAGCTGCGGGGTGCCGGGACCCGGGGATGGATGGGGCTGCGCGAGTTCTCGCAGAACCGCTATCCGAAGCTGTGGAAGCCGCTCGAGGACTACTTCCCCGAGGGGTTGCGCAACAGCCTCGGCGAGCCGGTCACCGACCTCCTCGAGGAGTGCTGCTCCCGCGACATCCATGGCGTCCCCTGCCACTGCCTGTGGGTCGAAGCGCCCGACCGCGAGCACGCCTGCTACGCGATGGACAGGAACAACCCGGTCTGGCGCGAGTACCTGAAGGCGGTGATCCGGATCCAGATCGACGCAGGCGTGCACGGCGTCCAGCTCGACGAGGCCGAGCTCCCGATCACGAGCATGCAGTACGGCGGCTGCTTCTGTCGCGAGTGCATGACCCAATTCCGTGAGTACCTGCAAGGGCTCGATCCGGCGCCGCCGGAGCTGAGCGGCGCCGACCTGGAGACATTCCACTACGGCGAATGGCTGCTGGAGCAGGGGTTCGATTTCAAGGAGGGGCGTGAGCGATCCCCGCTGTTCGACCACTACATGCGCTTCCAGCGCAGCGCCATCACCCGCTACTTCGGCGAGCTCGCCGACTACATCCGGGACTACGGGCGCAGCCGCGGCCGCGAGGTGCTGGTCTCGGGGAACTTCTTCAACATGTTCGAGCACTACTACGCGCTGGAGCCGAAGACCGACCTGCTGATCACCGAGATGCGCAACACGCGTGACCGACAGCCCGGCTGGTACCGCTACGTAGCCGGGTTCGCGGGGCGAAAGCCGGTGATCGTGGTCGAGAACCCCTACGGCGGCGTTGTGCCTGAGCTGATCGAGGAGCTCGGCGGGGGGCGGGCCCACGACCGGTTTCGGATGTCGGTCTACGAGGCGGCGGCGCTGGGCACCAGCATGAGCTTGCCCTACGGGTCGTGGATGGGAAGCGAGATCCAGGACGCCTTCTATGCGCCACACGAGCTGTGCGTTGAGATCGGCGGATTCCTGGCCCAGCACGAGGCGCTGTATTCGACCGAGAGCGCCGCCGAGATCGGCGTCGTCTTCAGCATCGAGAGCAGCCTCGCCCAGGAGGAGGCGGCTCGGGCGGCCCTGGCGAACAACCGCGTGAACCTGCTCCCCGATCAACTGGCGCCGTTCTGGGCGGCGAGCGAGGCGCTCTGCGACGCCGTCCAGCCGTATGACGTCGTGATGTTCCCCGATGGAACACTGCGGCCGGACACGGTGACCCCCGCCGATCTCGAGCGCTACCGAACGCTGGTGCTGCCCGACTGCGCGGTCATGACCGCCCAGCAGGCCGATGCGCTGCTGGGCTACCTCGATGGGGGCGGACGGACGGTCGTCGTCGGCAGGTTGGGTGAAAACCTGGACGCGGTCCGCCGTGAGCGGCTGCTCGCGCACCCCAGCGCCATACCGATCGACGCGCCTGAAGCGGTGCCATCCGCGCTGCCGGACGGCCCGCAGGTGATCGTGCCGGAGGGGCTCGACGCTGCGATCGGGCTTCACCGAGTCGCCGATGGGGTCGCCGTCCACGTGCTGCGATACGACTACGACGCGGCCCTCGACCGTGTGCCGCAGCTTGCGGATCTGCAGCTCGGCGTGCGACTCACGGATATGGCCGTGACCGGTGTCGAGGCCGTGCCATCAGGGATCGGCGTCGATCTGCGGACGGCCGGTTCCCTGCACACGCTGCGGATCCGCAACGTGCCGCTGTACACGATTGTGATCCTCCGCACCGGCGGTGGATGAGCCGTCGCGCCCGCGGGTGGTTTCACTTGTTTTTCACAAGCGTGTCAGTCAGAATCCGGAATTGTGCCCGGGGTTCCAGGCTGCAGCACTGCCGACGAAGGAGTATGGGGATGAGGAACGTTGCAGGGTGCACGATCTGCGTGCTGTCGCTGATCGTGGCCGCAGGGTGCGGCTCGTCGAGCTCAGGCGGTTCCGGCGGGAAGACGCAGTCGGTCAACCAGTCGTTGCAGAAGAACGCGATCGGCCAGAAGCTCGACCTGAGCAAGCTCAGCCCCTCGATCCCGGATCCGTCCAGCCCGGTCACTCTCACGTATGAGACGTGGCAGGACTTCTCGAAGGGCGCACTGCCGGCCCTGGCCAAGCAGTTCCACCAGATTCATCCCAACATCACGATCAAGTTCCAGCCGGTCAACGCCGACTCGGCGCAGACCAAGCTGACTACGCAGATTGCCGGAGGCAACCCGCCTGACGTCGCCTACGTGGACGACGGGACGGTCGGCTCGTTCGCACCGCGCGGCGCGATCGTGAACCTCGAGGACTACATGTCCAAGAGCGCGGCGACTCCCAAGAGCGACTACGTGCCAGCGTTCGCCAAGATGGTCTCCTACCAGGACCAGATGTACGGCGCACCGATCGACGGCGAGTCGACGGCGCTCTTCTATCGCACTGACGAGTTCCAGAAGGCGGGAATCTCGGGCCCGCCGAAAACGTGGGACGAACTGGTGGCGGACGCCAAGAAGCTGACCATCCCGGCGCAGAAGCAGTACGGCTACGCGCTGTTTGCGACCACCGGGGAGACGTCGTACTACTGGTACCCATTCCTGTACCAGGCGGGCGGCACGCAGACTACGTCAGACGACAAGACCGCCGCCTTCGATAGCGCTGCCGGGCAGAAGGCCGGACAGCTCTACGTGAGCCTGCGCAACTACTCGTCACCCGACCTGTGGGGCTCGGACTCGTGGACCGCCCGCACGACCTTCGCCACCGGCAAGACCGCCATGTACATGGCGGGTGCGTGGTTCGCCGGTGAGATGCAGAACAGCTTCAAGAACCAGATCGGGAACAACTGGGCGGTCGCGCCGCTCCCGACAGAGACGGCCGGCAGTCCCTGCGCGACCACAATCGCCGGAGACGCGCTGGTGATCCCGTCGGCAGGCAAGAACCACGACGCTGCCTGGAAGTGGATCGAGTTCCTCTCGGCGCCGCAGAACATGGCGCTGCTGAACCTGGGAACGAAGAAGAACCCCACGACGCTTCTGCCGCCGCGGACTTCGCTTCTGAACAATCCCGCGACCTTCAAGTCCAATCCCATCCTGAAGCCGTTCGCCGCCAACATGAAGTGCGGCATCACCGACCTCAGCCAGAACCCGAACTGGGGCCAGGTCGACTCCGGGCCGCTCTCCGACGCGCTGGCACACGGCATCTACGGCAAGGGCAACATCGACTCCGAGCTGCAGTCGGCCGCGCAGCAGGCGAACACGCTCCTGCAGAAGCCGTCCTGATCGGATAGTGAGCAATCACGCATAGCCTGGGGCCGCTCAGCCGGCCCCAGGCTTTGACTCTGATAACCATGGCAGTCGTCACCGCAGAACGTCCCGTTCGCCGCCGCCGCCGCCGAGGCATCCGCCGCATGCTGTTCGAGATGCGCAAGGAGTGGTCGGCCTACGCGATGCTGGCGCCGTTCTTCGTCCTGCTCGGCATCTTCACGCTGTTTGCCGTCGGGTTCTCGCTGTACCTGAGCTTCCACCAGTGGGACATTCTGAACCCGCAGAAGCCCTATGTCGGCCTCGATAACTACCGGCAGCTGAGAAGCGACGCCTACTTCCGGCAGGCCGTCAGAAACACCGCCTACTTCACCCTCGGAACGGTGCCGCTCTCGGTGGCGTTTGGCCTGGGAGTGGCGCTGCTGCTGAACCAGGCGATCCGCGGCCGCGCGGTGTTCCGCACGTTCTTCTATCTGCCCGTGGTGACGCCCTTGGTCGTCAGCGGGCTGATCTGGAAATGGGTGCTGAACGGTGATTTCGGGCTGCTGAACTACTACATCGGGAAGATCGGTATTGCCCCGCAGCTGTGGCTGTCCGACCCGACGCTGGCGATGCCATCCGTGATCGCCATGTCGGTGTGGGCGACCGTGGGCTTCACCATGCTCGTCTACCTCGCCGGGTTGCAGTCGATTCCGCAGGAGTACTACGAAGCGTCATCGGTTGACGGCGCCAGCGCCTGGCAGCAGTTCCGTTACGTCACGGTGCCGCTGCTGGCGCCCAGCACCTTCTTCCTCGGGGTCTACCTGATCATCTCCTCGTTCCAGGTGTTTGACCAGATCTTCGTGATGACGGACGGCGGCCCACTGCGGGCCACCACCACTGTCGTGTACTACATCTGGCAGGCCGGGTTCCAGGACTTCACGATGGGTTATGCGTCGGCGATGGCGTACGCGTTGTTCGCAATCATCTTCGTGTTCACGATCATCCAGGTCGTGATGTACAGCCGGCGGACGGAGTACTGATGGCAGTCGCACCGGTCGGAGAACGCGAATCGGGAATCCCGGCGCCTGCGAAGCGCCGCCGTCGGCGTAGGCCGGGCCAGCCGCGGCCCTTGGGCCTGGTCATGATCTACGCGCTGCTGATCTTCGGATCGCTCATCTTCATGGCGCCGTTTGCCTGGATGGTGTCAGCGTCGTTGAAAGACCTCCAGGACATCTTCACGTTCCCCCCGACCTGGATCCCGCCGCATCCGACGATCGACAACTACAAGAACTTCCTGGAGTCCCAGAACGTCGCCCGGTGGTTCATCAACTCCGCGTTCGTCACGCTGACCATCGTCTTCGTACAGACGATTCTCTGCGCGATGGCGGCCTACTGCTTCGCCAAGCGGACATTCCCCCTGCGGGACACGATCTTCCTGATCGGCCTCGGCACCATGGCGATCCCGGCCGCTGTGTTGCTCGTACCTAACTACCTGGTTCTGAAGCACATCCCGATGTTCGGCGGAAACGACATCATGGGCAACGGCGGCCACGGTTGGCTCGACTCATACTGGGGCTTGATCGTCCCCAACTTCATCAACATGTTCTCGATCTTCATGATGCGACAGTACATGCGAAGCATCCCGGACGAGCTCATCGACGCGGCCAAGGTCGACGGGGCCGGCCATCTCCGTGTCTTCGCCAAGGTCATCCTGCCGCTCTCCAAGCCGGTGCTCGCCGTCACCGCGATCTTCGCGTTCAACTTCTACTGGAACAACTTCCAGACGCCCCTGATCATCATCTCGAGCCCCGACCACTACACGGTGCCGCTGGGGCTGGCGCAGTTCGTGATCAAGAACCGGACGGCCTGGGATCTGGTGATGGCGGGGTCGGTGCTGGCCACGCTGCCGGTGCTGATCGCCTTCCTGCTGTTCCAGCGCTACATCGTGCGCGGGATCGCAATCAGCGGCCTGAAGTGACGCCCTCGGGGGTCGTCTACGGCGTGATCCCGCCGCGCTTCGGGACGCCGCCGCTGCGGGCGGTAGCCGACCGGCTCGGGTACCTGGCAGAGCTCGGGGTGGATGCGGTCTGGCTATCGCCGATCGCCGCCTGCCCGCCGGGCGACTTCGGGTACGCCGTGTGCGACGAGCTGACGATCAGGGCCGACTACGGTGACGAGGACGATCTCCGCAACCTTGTTCGTCGCGCCCATGCCGAGGGCATCCGCGTGCTGCTCGATCTGGTGCCGAATCACACCTCGCACCAGCACCCGTTCTTCATCGACGCCGCACGAGGCCCGGCGTCGCAGCACTACGACTGGTATGACCGAGACGCCGACGGACGGCCGACGCACTACTTCAACTGGACGCACCTACCCAACCTGAACTACGACAACGCCGAAGTGCGCGCGTATATGGATGGTGTGTTCAGCCACTGGATATCCGAGTTCGACGTGGACGGCTATCGCGTCGACGCGTGTTGGGGCGTGCAGCGGCGGCGGCCGGACTACTGGCCGGCGTGGAGCCGCATGCTGCGCGACCTGAAGCCGAACGTGCTCCTGATCGCGGAGGCGTCCGCCCGCGACGAATACTGGTACGAGAGCGGTTACGACGCCGCGTACGACTGGACCGACGACCTCGGTCAGTGGGCCTGGGACGACGTCTTCTCGGACCGCGATCAAATCGCCGACCGGCTCGATCGCGCACTGGCCGCCGATCCTCGGCCCGGCCAGGTGTTCCGGTTCCTCGACAACAACGACACCGGAGCGCGGTTCATCACCCGCCACGGGCCGGCGATGACGCGAGCGGCCGCCGCCCTGCTGCTGACGCTTCCGGGGATCCCGTGCATCTACACCGGCGAGGAGGTCGGCTCCGAGTACGAGCCCTACGGGCCGCCGGGGGTCGTGGACTGGGACGGCGACCCGCATCGCCTTCGGGAGTGGTATCGATCGCTCTGCCACCTGCGCGCGGACCGGCCGGCGCTGCGCGCAAAGGGCTGGGCGCGAGCGGACATGACCCCCGACCGCGGCGACTGCTACGCCTACGTACGCCATGGCGGGGTGCAGGACGAGCCACTGCTTGTGGTGATGAACTTCGGGGAGGAGGAGGCTCGCTTGCAGATGACGCTGCCAGACCCGTTCGAGACGCTCGGCCGGGCGCCTGCGCTGGCCGACGTTCTGAACGACGAGGAGGTGCCCGGACCGGGGGCCGGCATCCCCATCTCTGCTGGCTCGGCCCGGGTGCTGGCAGTCCCCGCGGGGGAGCGGCGATGAAGCAGGCCGTCCTCCGGGTGCCGGGCACCTTTGAGATCGTCGAGGTGCCGGTTCCTCAGATCGGCCCCGACGATGTGCTCGTGCGGGTGGCCGCCTGCGGCGTGTGCGCGTCCGAGCTGGATATGTACACCGGCCACACCGACCGGGGCTTTCCGATCCTGCCCGGCCACGAGGTCAGCGGCGTCGTCGAGCAGGTTGGGCGCTCGGTCGTGCGCCAGCGGCCCGGAGACCGGGTGGGAATCTGGGTGACTGAGGCAGGGTTTTCCGAATACGTCAGCGTGCACACCGACTTCGCGCTCCCGGCCGGAGACATGCCGCTCGAGCTGGCGCTGGCAGAACCGGTCGCCTGTGCGGTGAACGCGGTCGAGATCGCGGACGTGGGCCTGGGCGACGATGTGGCGATCGTGGGCGCGGGCTTCATGGGCGCGCTGGTCCTGAAGCTCGTGCTGCTGAAAGGCCCGCGGCGCGTGTTCGTCTCGGACACCAGGACGGAGGCGTTGGAGCGGGCCCGCGGGATCGGCGCGACCCACACGATCGACGCCCGAACCGAGTCGCTCGTGGACGTGGTGCGGGCGAACACCGATCGAGTCCCTGCGGGGACGTTCGGCGATGTCGACGAGCTCGATCAGGTCGGCGTCGACGTCATCTTTGAGGTCACGGGCATGCAGGCACCACTGAGCGAGGTCGGCGATGCCACGCGAATGGCCGGCACGGTCGTGATCGTGGGCTATCACCAAGGCGGCATCCGCGAGATCCCGCTCGGAAGCTGGAACTGGAAAGCGCTTCGGATCGTGAACGCGCACTTCCGCGAGGTGGCGACGATCATGCGCGGCATGCGCACAGGGATGCGACTGCTGACGTCGGGCCGGCTCGAGATCGGCGACCTGGTGACGCACCGCTTTGGCCTGGACGAGGTCGGCGACGCATTCCAGATCGCCGTCGACAAGCCGGTCGGATTCCTCAAGTCGACGGTCGTCATCGAAGGGCAGTAGGCGTCCGTTAGCTGGCGCCGTGGCCAGAGCGGATGGCCATGCGACCGCTACGACGGCGAGCGGCGCCCACGGTCTGAGGCCAGGTCGACCCCCACGGCTGTTGGTGGTGCAGGCCGTACCCGGGCCGTGCGGATTTCGGTTGCGAGACACCTGCCTGCCCCAGGGTCGGCGGTACCGCCGACCGGCAATCCTTGACGCATCCCGCCGCGGCAGAACCGCCCCGGCTCTCACCGTCTCTAAGGAGTTTTCGCGATGCGTACGATCGATACCCCGAAAGGTCTTGCGGCCCGGCTCGGTGGTTGGAGCGCGCGCCACAAGAAGTCCGTTCTCGCCGGCTGGTTTGTGTTTGTGGCACTGGCGATCTTGGTCAGTATGTTCGTTCCGGCCAACAAGCTGACGAAGGCCGATCAGTTCACCGGCGAGTCCGGGCGGGCTGAGAAGACGCTCGAGTCGAGCTTCCCCAAGCCCGCCAGCGAGATGGTGCTGATCCACAGCAGTTCGCTGACAACCGACGACGCCGCGTTTGCGCGCGGCATCAGCCAGACGGCGGCCGGCTTCGCCGCGCTGCCGGTGGTCGATCATCTGCGAGCTCCCGGTCGCGGCGACGGCACCGGCCTGGTGTCGGAGGACCGGCACTCGGCGCTGATCACGTTCACCATCAAGGGCGACGCCGACACCGCCTCGAACCGGATCGCACCGGTGGTCGCTGCCGTCAAGGACGCCCAGCAAGCCAACCCCGTGCTGCGCATCGAGGAGTTCGGCGACGCAACCTCGGGCGCCCAGCTCGACAAGAAGGTGCAGAGCGATCTGCACAAGGCCGAGACGATGTCGCTTCCGATCACGCTGCTGATCCTGCTGATCGCGTTCGGCGCGATCGTGGCGGCGGGCGTGCCGGTGCTGCTGGCGATCTCGGCCGTGCTGGCCACGATCGGCCTGGTCTCGATCCCGAGCCAGATCTTCCCGATCGACGACAACGCCTCGATCGTGATCACGCTGATCGGGATGGCGGTCGGTGTCGACTACTCGCTGTTCTACCTCAAGCGCGAGCGCGAGGAGCGGGCGGCCGGCCACGACCAGCAGACCGCGCTGGCGATCGCCTCGGCCACCTCTGGCCGCGCCATCCTGGTGTCGGGCTTCACCGTGATGGTGGCCATGGCCGGCCAGTTCCTGACCGGCGACAAGGGCTCGACCTCGTTCGCGGTGGGCACCATAATGGTGGTCGCCGTGGCCATGCTGGGCTCGCTGACGGCGCTTCCGGCCACGCTCGCCCTGCTCGGCAGGCACGTCGACAAGGGCCGCATCCGGGTGCCCTTCCGACAGCGGGCCGCCCGCCGCCAGGAGTCCCGCATCTGGGGCGCCATTCTGACGCGCGTGCTGCGCCGGCCGGCCATGGCTGCCGCCCTCTCGCTGGCGATCCTGCTGGCGATCGCATCGCCGGCGCTGCACTTCCGCGTTCACAACACCGGCATCAACGACCTGCCGCCGGGGCTGCCCGGGATCGCCGTGCTCAAGCACGTCGAGAAGGCGTTCCCGAGCACCGATACGCCCGCCACGGTCGTGATCACGGCGGACGACACCCGCGACCCGGCCCTTCGCTCGGCGATCACCGATCTCGAGCAGCGGGCGGTCGCAAGCGGCGCCGTGCATCAGCCGATCGACCTCACCCGGGACTCGACCGGCACCGTCGCGGTGCTCTCGATGCCACTCGCCGGCGACGGCACCGACTCGGCCTCGAAGCAGGCGCTGACGACCCTGCACGACCGGCTGATCCCAGCCACGTTGGGGACCGTCGACAACGTCGGTGTCAACATCAGCGGCCAGACCGCAATCGACCGCGACCAGAGCACGATGCTGTCACGCAACACGCCGCTGGTGTTCGGCTTCGTGCTGACGCTGGCGTTCGTGCTGCTGATGGTCACGTTCCGGTCGATCGTGATCCCGATCAAGGCGATCATCCTCAACCTGCTGTCCGTGGCCGCTGCCTACGGCGTGCTGGTGGCGGTGTTCCAGGATGGCCACGGCTCATCGCTGCTGGGCTTCACGCCCACCGGCGGCGTCGCACCATGGCTACCGCTGTTCCTGTTCGTGATCCTGTTCGGCCTATCGATGGACTACCACGTGTTCATCCTCAGCCGCATCAAGGAGCTCGTCGACGGCGGCATGTCAACCGAGGACGCCGTCTCGGAGGGCATCAAGAGCACAGCCGGCACCGTCACCAGCGCGGCGCTGGTGATGGTCGGGGTGTTCTCGATCTTCATGACGCTCAGCATCGTCGACCTGAAGGAGTTCGGGGTCGGCCTGGCCGCGGCGGTGCTGATCGACGCCACCATCATCCGCGGCATCCTGCTTCCCGCCAGCATGCAACTGCTGGGCGACTGGAACTGGTACCTGCCCAAGCCGCTGCGCTGGCTGCCACGATTCCAGATCGAGGCCGCTCCCCGAACGGTGGTGGAAACCTCCGGCGACTGACACCCACACGCCCCTCCCATGACCTCGAGCGGCCCGCCACCAGGCGGGCCGCTCGGCGCATGGGGTAGTTTCGTTACACCTCCAGGACCGCGCCGGGTGCGATGCCTGCAGCAACGAGGTGTGCGGCCCGCGGTTGCATCACTCGGGCGATTTGGCCGAAGGTGGGTCGAGTTTCACTGTGGCAAGCATCGCGAGGAGAAGGTCGCGATTGACCTCGCCCTCCATAGTGAAGTTGTAACCCCGGTTCCCACTCACCAGGATCACGTCAAAGACCTTGCCGCCTAAACGCCCTTGGCCAGCGCATCCGTTCAGCCCGATGGTGGCCGCATGATCGTCCACTCGAATCTGTTCTCTCGTACCACAGCCAGTAGGCTCGGAAGCCAGGTAGTCATGCATCCACTGCTGGATGGGTTCTCCTTTGGCGAGTGGCTGGGACGTGCCCCTGAACCCAGCGGCGGAGCTTTCGAGTCAATCGCCAACCGGGTCGTCCCAGAAGTTGGACGCATTCGGTAGCCAGAGGTCGGTCGCTGGGGTGGGCGTCCATCCGGCCGGATACTCCACGGTGTAGCCCATCAGCGGGGAATTGAAGGTCTTGCTCAGGGTCGGCAGACTCGTCCCGCCTGACGACCGAGGGAGCGTCGAAGCGCCGCCGGTTGCGGAAGGGGCCGAGGATCTGCCGTCGCTACAAGAACTTGCCAAA
>JBJMJD010000068.1:0-10327 GCA_045806525.1 Gaiellales bacterium
GCAGGTTGGTGACCACGTCGGCCGTCTCCTGATCCGACAACGGCTGCAGCTCGAGCATGGTGCTGCGCGCCGCACCGGCCCACTGCGGCCGCCGGTCGAGCAGCTCCGGCCGGCTGGTGGCCACCACCAACAGGGGGCCGGTGAAGCGGTCGCCGAGGTGGTCGGTGATGAACTCGAGCAGGCCGTCGTCGGCCCAGTGGATGTCCTCGAACACCAGCACCAGCGGGCTGCGGGCGGCGATCTGCTCCAGGAAACGGCGCCAGGCGGCAAACGCCTCGGTGCGGCGGTCGCCGCGTAGCTCGCGTGCAGAGGTGAGCCCAGCCAGCGGCGCCAGGTGCGACTCGATCCAGCGCGCCTCGTTTGCATCAGGGACAACGTCCTCGACGGCGATCCGGAGCTTCTCCTCGACGGTGGCGGCCGGGTCGGTGGCGAGGATTCCGGCGTTGGCCTTCACGATCTCGCCCAGCGCCCAGAAGGTGACGCCGTCGCCGTAGGGGAGCGAGCGGCCCTGCCGCCAGAACACCAGCTCGGTCTCGCCCTCCAGGTGCTCGGCCAGCTGCCAGACCTGGCGCGACTTGCCGATCCCGGGCGGCCCCACCAGCGTCACGATCTGCGGTTCGCCGCCGGCGACGGCGCGGCCGAGCGCGTCGATCAGCACCTGCGTCTCGTGCGCGCGGCCGACCAGCGGGCGTCGATGCCGGGCCGGGTCGGCCCCGGTCCGCCCGCGCGGCTGCACCACCGACCACACCGGCACGGGCTGGGCCTTGCCCTTCGCAAACAGCAGCGGCTCCTGGCGGAAGTCGATCTGGAAGCGCGTCGCCCGGTAGGTGCGCTCGTCCACCAGGATGCCGTCGGCCGGCGCGCCCGTCTGCAGCCGCGAGGCCGTGTTGACGACGTCGCCGTGCGCGGTGGCGTCGCCCTCCTGCGGGCGGGCGTGCACGTCCACAACCGCCTCGCCGGTGGCGATCCCGATCCGCACCCGCAGCGCACCGGCGGCGACGTCGGCCGGCAACCGCCGCACCGCCTGCAGCACGGCGTAGCCGGCCCGCACCGCCCGCTCCGCGTCGTCCTCGTGCGCGACCGGCGCGCCGAACAATGCCATCACCGCGTCGCCGATGAACTTCTCGACCGTGCCGCCGTAGCCCTCCAGCTCCTCGCGCACGCGCTGGTAGTAGGGACCCAGCAGGCGCCGCACCTCCTCCGGGTCGAGCGCCTCCGACATCGCGGTGAAGCCGACCAGGTCGACGAAGACGACGCTCACGATCTTGCGCTCGAGCAGCACGCCGGGCCGCGCCAGCTCGGTGCCGCAGCCGGTGCAGAAGGCGATGCCGGCGGGCAGCGGCCCGGCGCCACACGACGGGCAGAGGATGCCCAGCGCCACGCCGCAGCCTCCGCAGAATGCCGCCTCGCGGTCGTTCAGGACGCCGCATGCTGGACAGTTCACGCTGATCCCGTCCCCCTTGCCTGATTCGACCCTATCAGGTGCAACAAGGCCAGCTGCATCGCGGCAGATTCGGCCCAACCGGTCACCGTTGTCGCTCAAACGTGCAACGCCGGTCGCACTCTTTACAGGCTCAGAGCCCGACCCGCGGGGCATGAGCGGTCCGGCACCGGATTGTGACGAGTCGTTACGCTGGTGACAGGCGGCCGCATGGCTGCGCGGTGGTCGGATCCGAGGTCCGTGATGGTCGTGTCGTCATGGCGGCGCGAATCGTTGCGGATGGCGCCGGCACCCTGACGCGCGGGTGCGGTTCGTTTCACGATTGCTTGTCATGCGCCGGTCACAGCGCTGCATCGCCGGTCATGACGGATCAGGCCTGTGGCAGCTTCTTGGCGCCGCGCTTGGTCACCGGGTTCGACGGCGGCGGAACCATCGGTCCGATATCGCCGTCCGGCGCCTCGTCCAGGTCGACGATCACCGGCGCGTGGTCGCTCGGCCCCTTGCCCTTGCGCGCCTGGCGGTCGATCCAGGCCGCCCGCACGCGCGCGGCCACCGGTTCGCCGGCCAGGATCAGGTCGATGCGCATGCCCAGGTCCTGGTGGAACATGCCGGCCCGGTAGTCCCAGTAGCTGAACACTCGCTCACCCGGCCATCGGTCTCGCACCACGTCGTGCAGCCCCACCTCCTGCAGCTCGGCCAGCGCCTGGCGCTCACGCGGCGTGACGTGGGTCTGCCCGACGTAGGCGTCGGGGTCGAACACGTCGTCGTCGGTCGGCGCAATGTTGACGTCGCCGCAGACGACGGCCGCCGCGGGCCCGGCCGCGACCACGTCGCGAAGCGCCGCCAGCCACGCCAGCTTGTACTCGTAGTGGTCAGAGCCCGGCACGCGCCCGTTGGGGACGTACACCGAATGCACGCGGACGCCACAGCAGGTGGCGGCGACCGCACGCGCCTCCGGGTTCGGGAACCCGGGCCCGCCAGCAAGGCCCGCCACCACCTCGTCCAGCCCGACCCGCGAGAGGATCGCGACCCCGTTCCACGCCACCTCGCCGTGCGCCGCCACCTGGTAGCCGCGGCCTGCCAGCTCGTCACCGAACAGCTCGGCCAGCGCATCGTCGGGGAGCTTCGTCTCCTGCAGGCAGACCACGTCGGGGCGCCGCTCGTCCAGCCACGGCAGGAAGCGCGGCAGCCGCTGCTTCAGCGAGTTGACGTTCCAGGTGGCGATGCGCACCGGTCCACGGTACCCGAGACCACGCCGCGTCAAGTACAGTTTTCGGCATGACGCTCGCCGATCAGCCCCGGGTCGATCAGGATCTGCTGCGGCAGGCCAGGATCGACCTCGCAGCGGCGCTGCGAGCGGCCGCGCTGTACGGCTACAACGAGGGCATCGACAACCACTTCAGCTACGCCGTGCCCGGCAGCGACAACCTGTTCCTGCTGAACCCCTACGGGCCGGAATGGTCGGAGCTGACCGCGTCGGACCTGCTGGTCGTCGACGGCGAGGGCACGATCGTTGAGGGCGAGGGCGAGTGGGAGACGACGGCGTTCATGATCCACCGCGGCGCCCACCGCGCCCGCGCGTCGGCGCGCTGCGTGTTCCACACACACATGCCGTTTGCGACCGCCGTCTCGACCACCATCGGCGGCTTCGACACGACGCTCAGCCAGGCCGCGATGGGCTTCCACGGACGCGTGTCCACGCTCGCCTACGGCGGGCTCGCGCACGCCGCCGACGAGGGCGACCGGATCGGATCGGCCGTCGACGAGCAGACGAGCGTGGTGATGCTCCAAAACCACGGCGTGATCGTGATCGGAAATGACGCCGCCGAGGCCTGGTCGCGGCTGTACTTTCTGGAGCGCGCCTGCGAGGTGCAGATCCTGGCCCAGTCGACCGGTCAGGAACTGATCGAGGTGCCCGACGACATCGTGCAGCGCACCGCCGAGCAGTCCGCGAACGACCCGGTCGGGCCGGGGAAGCTGTTCGACGCCGTCAAGCGGCGGCTCGACCGGGAGAGCCCCGGGTACCGGCTCTAGATCCGCTCCGCCAGCTCGACGATGATTCCCTCCGGCCCGCGTACGTAGCAGAGCCGGTACATGTCCTCGTAGCGCACCAGCTCGCCGACCAGCTCGGCGCCGCGGGCTCGCAGCCCGGCGACCATGGCGTCGATGTCCTCGACGGCGAACGAGACGTGGCGGATGCCCGGGCTGTTCGGCGGCGCGTGCCGGTCGCCGCCCTGGTTCGTCGGCGACCGGAACTTCGTCAGCTCGAGCCGGCCGCTGCCGTCCGGCGTCTCCATCATCACGATCTCCGAGCGCACGCCCTCGAGCCCCACGACGCGGTCGACCAACCCGCCCTCGAGGGACGCCTGCCGCTGCACCACCAATCCCAGCTCGACGAAGAACTCGGTCGCGGCTGCGAGGTCGTCGACCACCACACCGACGTGATCCATCCCCCGGATAGCCATCCGCTCGATGGTACCCCGGTCAGCTCCCGCGCAGCGCGTCCAGCCCCTCACGCAGGGCTCGTTCGAACACCCAGACATCGGCGTAGGCGAGCACCTGGAAGCCGCGCTGCCGCAGCGCCTGCCCCTCGGCCGGCGACGCGACCAGTTGCCCCAGCGGCTTCCCGTGGCGACGGCAGACCGCGAGCAGGTGATCGACGGCCTCGGTGAACGCCGGGTGGTCGAACTGCCCGGGGATGCCCAGCGACAGGGTCAGATCGAACTGCCCCAGCCAGACGATGTCGACGCCGGGCACGCCAACGATCGCGTCCGCCTGCTCGATGCCGGCGGGTGACTCGATCTGGGCGATCACGACGGTGTCGCGGTTGACGCGCTCGGTGTAGGCCTGCGGGCCATCGGCCAGCACGTCGCTGAACAGGACGCCGAAGCCGCGGCGGCCGAGCGGCGGGTACTTGGCCGACTCCACCAGCAGCTCGGCTTCCGCCCCCGACTCCAGCATCGGCGCCATCACCCCGCGCGAGCCGGCGTCGAGCGCCGGCGCGATCAGCGGGTACTGGGCGCGGATCACGCGGGTGACGGTGTGCACGCCGGTGGAACGACCGGCGGCGAACAGCGTCCGCAGCGTGCCCGCGTCCCAGGCCGTGTGCTCGAGGTCGAAGATGGCGAAGTCGACGCCGGCGGCGGCCAGCATCCGCATCACGCCGGGCGTGTCGAACTCGAACAGCATCGCGCCGGCGGCCACGCCCCGCTCGGAGATCGCCTGCGCGATCCGGCTCGCCTGCATACGCCCTGCTACCGGTCCGCGAACAGGCCTTCGGGGGCGGGGCCGCGCGTCGTCTCGGGCGCACCGGCGTAGGCGACGTCGCCGCTGGTCGCCGGTTCGCTGACACCGGCCTCGTGGCGCAGCGCCACGTCGGAGACCGGGTAGCGGATGCCGTCTCCGGCGTTGCGGGCACCGACCGCCAGGAACACGCACGGGTCGTCTCCGCTGCCCACGAGGATGTGCTCCGTCCCGGGCGGGAAGTGCACGAAGTCCCAGGCCTTGACCGGGCGCTCCTCGCCCTCGACCAGCAGCACGCCCTCGCCACTCAGGATCAGGAAGTCCTCCTGCCCATCCTCGGCGTGGTAGTAGCCGTTCGGCTGCCCCGGCCACAGCACCTGGACGTTGATCCCGTAGTGCGGGAAACGCGGCGTGCCCTCAAAGGTGACACCTGCGCCGAACCTGGCGTTGTGCATCCACGCGGCGTCGCGCGCGTTGACGATGAACCATCCCTCGCCGGCCGGCTTCTTGCCGCCGTCGCCGTCCTCCATCCGGGCCTCGGGCACCATCCGGTCTCCCCTTGCTCGCTCAGCACGATTGCCGCGTCTAGGAGCAGCCGATCACACGGCGACGGTGACGCGCAGGAACGTGGCCGGTATCGAGGTCGCGCCCGGCTCCGCGTTCGTGTTCTGCTCGTTGAAGAGCGCCTCCAGCTCCGCCTGCAGCTCGGCCTCGCGACCGGCCGCGGCCGCCGCCGCGTAGGCGTTCATCGTCGGCCCGTAGTACTCCCTGAACAGTTCCAGCAGCTGGGACGGCGTGCCGGGGTAGTCGAAGCGGTAGGTGTCGCGCTGCAGCGAGATCCTGTCCGCCGGCACCCCCGCGGCAGCGAACCGCTCGATCACCGTGTCGTCGACCCCCCAGGTCACGGGGCTGATGAATCCCTCCGGGGGCGGCGGTGAGTAGGCGGCGCTGATCCTGAGGATCTGGGCGACCAGGGTGGGGTCGTTCGGAATCCAGTTGCCCATCACGATCCGGCCTCCCGGCCGCGTCACCCGCACGACCTCGCTGGCCACGTCGGCCGGCCGCGGAGCGAACATCGCACCAAAGATGCTGACCACGAGGTCGAAGCTGTCGTCGGCCAGCTCGCTGAGCTGGGAGGCATCGCCCACCTGGAACCTGATATTGCTGAGGCCGAGATCGCGTGCGCGGGCGTTGCCGGCCGCCACCAGGTTCTCTGCGATGTCGACGCCGAGCACGTTGGCGCCCAGCAGCGCCTCCGGGATTGCGGTGGTCCCGTCTCCGCAGCCGAGGTCGAGCACGTCGAGGCCCTCGGTGATCCCCAGCGTGCCGACCAGCGCCTCGCCGCTGGCCCGCATCGTGGCCGCGATGCGCGTGAAGTCGCCCTTCTCCCACAGCGCCTTGTTGGCGTTGGCCGGCTGCGGCTGTTCTGTCGTGGACACGAGCTCCTCCCCGGTTGGTCAAGCGGTGGATCATCTCAGACCACTGGGCAAGACGGGTGGTAAGGTGAGCGATTCGGCAGCGCACGCTGCCCTTGGCCAAGACCTCATGGGGGTGGGTTCTGTGAAGACGAGTGAAGCGCGCACCAAGCTGGCGTCAACCAGGCCGTTTCGGAGGGTGAACGACCGCCGGGTGCGCCGAGAGCTGCGCCGAGCGGCCTTCCACGCCGCGCTGGCTGCGCGCCGTGCGCGGAGCATCGGCCCCTCGCGGGCGAAGGAGGACCGGCGGGTGACACGAGGGATCCAGCGGTCGACACGCCACGCTGCGCGGGCCCTGTCGTTCTCGATCAGCCCGCCGCCGTCGCACCGCGTACGAAACACGGTGCTGGTCGTGACCGGCGCCGCCACCACGGTGGTCGCCGTGGTCGCGATGCGGTCGAAGCCGTGGCAGTCATCCGACGAAGCGGCGGCGATGACGACCGATTCGACGGGCGAGAAGACGCCGTCCCCGGCAGTTCACGCCGATACGGAGTAGGCCCTCTCGATCAGGTCGCGTAGCTCCGCCGCGATCGCGGCGGAGCTGGCGGTGCTCGCACGACGCGGTTGGCGCAGTTCGTAGCAGTAGGCTGACCGCATGAGAGACGTGGTTTGGACATGAGTCTCGGCCAGCGGGTGGCCGTCGTGGGCTGCGGCCGGATGGGAGCCCAGCGCGCACGCGCCGCGCACCGGCTGGGAGCCGAGCTGGTGCTCAGCGACGGGGATGAGGAGCGCTCCCGGCTGCTCGCGTCGGAGTTCCCGTCTGCCTCCACCGCGCCTCCACAGCGGCTCGACTGGGCCGCGCTGGACGCCGTCTTCGTCTGCACGCCGGCCGGCGCGCGCGGGCCGGTCGAGGTGGCCGCGGCTGCAGCCGGCGTCGCCGTGTTCGTCGAGAAGCCGATAGCGCTGTCGGCCGAGCGGGCGCGCGAGGCGGCGGAGGCGATCCGATCGAGCGGCGTCACGAACGCCGTCGGCTACATGAACCGGTACCGGGACGGCGTCACCAGGGCGCGCGAGGCGCTAGCCGGCCAGGCGATCTTCGCCGTGCAGGGTCACTGGGTCGGCAACCCCTACCAGAAGGACTGGTGGACCGACCCGCAGGTGTCGGGCAGCCCGTTCAACGACCAGGCATCGCATCTGATCGACCTGTGCCGGTACCTGGTGGGAGAGATCGAGGCGGTGGCGGCGGTGGAGCGGCGATCGGCAGATCACCCCGACGTCGCCGACGTCGTGGCCTTCGCGCTGCGCTTCGCGGGTGGCGCGTGCGGCACACTGCTGCACAGCTACCGGGCCGAGGACAAGCACGTGGCGCTCAACATCTTCTCGCCGCTCGGCTGCACGGCCCTGCGCGGCTGGGACTTCCGGGGCGACGACTCGGGCCAGGAGCGAGCGGCGGACGTGGACGGCGTGACTCCGATCTTCCTGACCGAAACGGAGCTGTTCCTCGACGCCGTCGCCCGCCGGGATCCGAGCGGCATCCGTTCCAGCTTCGACGACGGCCTTCGCTCGCTGCAGGTCGTCGACGCCGTGCATCGCGCTCTGGCCAGCGGTCGCCTCGAAACGGTCGGCTAGCCAGGCGCCGAGGCGGCCCGGATGTCGGCGGCGGTCTTGGGCGACGTGAACCGCATGCCGACGCTCTCGAACGCGGCAAGCGTCGCCACCAATGCCATGTCCTTCGTGTAGTTCGCGATGAAGTGCTCGTAGGCGGCGCGCCGGAACCGCTCACGAAGCTGCGGATCCTCGATCAGCCGCTGCAACGCGTCCGCCAGAGCGGGCACGTCTCGCTGGGGGACGACGATGCCGGTCTGCTCGTTCAGGACGATCTCCCGCGCCCCCACCGTGTCGCAGGTGACAGCCGCCCGGCCGGTGGCCGCGGCCTCGATCAGCACGGTTGGCGTGCCCTCCGGATACCGGGTCGGATAGCAGACGATGTCCGACTGCTGGTAGACGACCGGCATGCTGGGCTGGAACCCGATGAACCGCACGCACGGGTTCTCGGCCTCCCAGCGATCGATGTCCTCCTGCGTCACCCGGATCCACAGATGCGGCTCCACCGCTCCGGTCAGGCGCATCTCGTGATCGACTCCTCGTTCGTGCAGGACGCCCGAGGCGGCGACCGCGTCCTTGATGCCCTTGGACTCGATCAGCCGCGCCGGGACGATCACGACCGGGCGTGGGTTGTCGGCGTACTCCTCGCAGAACGGGAACACCTCCGGATCGACGCCGCATCCGGGCGTCACGAAGAACTTGGCCGGGTCGGCGTGGAGCTTGCGGGCGAGGAAGGCCTTGTCCTCATGGTTGTGGTTGAGGCAGCGGCTGTTGCGGCCGGTCATCAGGAACCGGTAGACGACCATGATGATCGTGCGAAACGCCCGGAACTCGCCTCCCTTGCTGCCGATCACCGGCCCCAGGCCGGTCACCATGTAGAGGCTGCGGCAGTTGAGCAGACGCAGCGGCACGCCCATGCCGATGATCAGGTAGACGCTCCACATCAGGAACATCGCGTCCGGGTGCTTGCGGCCCAGGCGAAGACCGAGCATGAAGAGCCGCAGCACCTCCCACGGCTTCATCTTTCCGCCGCGGACGTACGGAAGCTGCTTGACGGTCACGGTCGACGGCAGCAGCTTGCGGTAGTGATCGAAGTACTCGGCGCTGTCGGTGGTGAGGTCGGGCGAGGCCTTGGGCACGCTGGCGTAGACCGTGACCCGGTAGCCGTCGGCGTCGAGATAGCGGATCACGTTCCCGAAATCGTCGAGGTAGCGGGCGAGCTGGTGCGTGAGAACAACCGCTTCCTTTGCCACGTGCCCCCCTCCGATCGCGTTGGGCTCCTATTCCACCTCAAGCATCCGCGGTCGTCAAGATCGCGGAACCGGGGCAAACGCGGCGGCATGCTGCTCGAGCAGCCGCTCAGCGCGCGGAATGGCGGCGGCATCGTTGACGTCGACCCACGGCGCCTGGTGCCGGAAGGCCCGCACCGGCAGTCCGGCCCGCAGCAGCTCGCGAGCCAGGTCGGCCATGCCGGTGGGCGTGTCCGCGGCCAGCAGCCCGGTGGCGGCCGGGCTCAGCACGGCGGTACCGCTGCTCACGGTGACGGCCAGCTCGGGCTTCTCGGTGTAGGCCACCACCCGGTCGCCGCCGGCCAGCTCGAGACGGCCGTAGGGAAGCTGGAACGGCTCGTCGTGCGAGGCCAGCGTCATGGCGGCCCCGCTCGCCAGGTGATGGTCGATCAGCGCGCGCAGGTCGAGCACCGTGACGTTGTCTGCAAAGACGACGAGCACGTCGCCCGCATCGCGAAGCAGGCCGGCACAGCCGATGTTGCCAAGCGGCGTCGGCTCGGTGAGCACGCGCAGGCTGGCGCCCGCCGCAGCAGCCGCAGGTGCGAGGCGCTCTCGGGCGAATCCCGCGATGGCGTCTTCACCCGCCGGTACGGCGACGACCACCTGATCGAGCCCGTGCAGCAGCAGCGCTCGCAGGTTCCATTCGATCAGGGGCACGCCGGCGACCGGCACCAGGGGCTTCGGCAGCTCCACACCGGACGCGCGCATCCGCTCTCCGCCTCCGCCCGCCATCAGCAACGCTACGGTTGGCACATCGGGAAGCGTGTCACATCTTGGTCGGATGGCGAGTCGTGCGCCTCGCGGTGACAGGCGCCCAGGGCCTGCTCGGCCGCCAGCTGGTCAGCACCGCGCTCGACCAGGGCGCGGAGGCGGTGCTCGGCCTCGGCCGCTCGCCGCGGAACGACGATCGCTTCACCCATGACCTCGAGTGGCTGGGACGGCGAGTTCCCGCGCCGTTGCCTGCCGCGCTTCGCCGCGCGGCCGTCGATGACCGCTACGTGTACGCCCGCGCCGACCTGTGCGACGTGGAAGCGGTCTCGGCCGTGGCCCGGCGGTTTCGTCCCGATGCCGTGATCCACGCGGCGGCGGCGCTGCGCGACGACGACTGGGACAGGTTGGTGGCGTCGAACATGAACGCGCTGTTCGGGCTGGTGCGCGGGTTCGCCTCACAGCGGCCGGCGAGGCTCGTGCTGACGTCGACGGGCTCGGTCTACGGCGCGGCGCGCGGGCTCGTCCCCTTCGCCGAGGACGGACCGACGGAGCCGATCGAGCCCTACGGCGCGACCAAGCGCGCGGGCGAGGACATCGCCCGCATCCTGGCGGCCGAAACCGGC
>JBJMJD010000069.1:0-31163 GCA_045806525.1 Gaiellales bacterium
CCTTCTCGATCGCGTCGGAGAGGACGTCGCCAATCTCACGGTCGCGAGAAGAAACGGTCGCCACGCGGGCGATGTCCTCCTTGCCGGAGATCTCCTTCGACTGCGACTTCAGGTTCTCGACCACCTGGTCGACCGAGTGCTCGATCCCGCGCTTGATCGCCATCGGGTTGGCACCCGCGGCGACGTTCTTGAGACCGTCGCGCACGATCGCCTGAGCCAGGACGGTCGCGGTCGTCGTGCCGTCGCCGGCGACGTCGTTCGTCGACGTGGCGACCTCACGGACGAGCTGGGCGCCCTGGTTCTCGAAGACGTCCTCGACCTCGATCTCACGCGCGATCGTGACGCCGTCGTTGGTGATGGTGGGCGCGCCGAACTTCTTGTCGAGCACGACGTAGCGCCCCTTCGGGCCGAGCGTCACCTTGACGGCGTCGGCCAGGATGTCGACGCCGCGCTGGAGCGAGCGGCGCGCGTCCTCATTGAACTTCAGTTCCTTGTGTGCCATTCGTCTCCTACGCCTTTACCTTGGACTTGGCCTTGGTCGTGGCCACCTTTGCCAGGATGTCGGACTCGCGCAGGATCAGGTACTCCTCGCCGCCCACCTTGACCTCGGTGCCGCCGTACTTCGAAAAGATCACCTCGTCGCCCTTCGTGACATCAAGGGGAACGAGCTTGCCGTCCTCGTATCGGCCGGGGCCGACCTCGAGCACGTTGCCGCGCTGCGGCTTCTCCTTTGCCGTATCCGGCAGGACGATGCCGCTGATCGTCGTCTCTTCCTCATCGAGGACTTCAACGATGACGCGGTCGCCCAGAGGCTTCAGATCCATGCTACCTCCATCGGGAATGTCGTTGGCACTCGCACATGTGGAGTGCCAACAGCGATCATAGCAGCGCGCGGACTCCCGTCAAGCCACTTCTTGGCACTCTTGTGGCACGAGTGCCAAGCTCCGCAGCACCGGCAGCGCGCAGGCACCGAGCAGCGCCGCAAGCAGGTAGGCGACGCGGTCGGAGCTGGCCTGGGCGACGGCGGCGCCGGCGGCAGGGCCGACGAAGAACCCGAATCCCCAGCACACGTTCATGGCGCCCAGCACCATGCCGTGCGGCAGTCCCACCTCATCCGCACCGGCGGCCGCCAGCGGGAAGGCCACGGCGTACTGGCCGGAGATGCTGGGCGTCCCCACGATGTAGATGGCGGCGATGGCAACCGCCGACTGCGGCACCGCCAGCACGGCCAGCATCACGACCATGGCCGTAATCGACCAGCTGGCGACGCGCAGGCCGCCGACGCGATCGTAGGCACGCCCGACCGTCACCTGGGTGGCAGCCGCCAGCACGCCGGCCAGGCCCAGAACGAGGCTGATCGCGGCCGCCGAGTAGCCGGCCTCACCCAGCCGCAGCGGCACCAGCGTCTCGACCAGGCCCGAGACGACGGCCACCAGCGACATCACGAGGACGGCGCAGGCCATCAGCCGCGAGCGCGCGGCCAGTCGGATCGTCTCGGCAAAGCCGACCTGCCCTTCGGACGGGCTGCGGACGTCGGCCGGCCAGGCGGCCAGCGCCGTCAGCACCAGTGCCACCGCCGCCAGCAGCAGGAACGGGGTGCGGATGCCGAGCCAGCTGCTGAGCGGCCCCATCAGCACCGGGCCGAGCAGGGCGCCCACGCTGCCGCAGGTCATGGCCATGCCCAGGGTTGCGCCCCGGCGCTGCGGCGGGGTGCCGCTGGACAGCCAGGCCAGGCCGGCCGTCCAGGAGATGGCCGATGCCGTCCCCTGGCCGCCGCGGGCGGCGAGCAGCATCCAGAAGCTGTGGGCGAAGGCGTAGACGAGCGTGGAGGCGGTCATCAGGGCGACGCCGGCGATGGTGATGCGGCGCGGGCCGAAGCGATCCGCCACGCGCCCGGCCGGCAGCGCCATCACCAGGGTGGCCGCGCTGTAGATGCCGATCACCGCTCCGGCCTGGGCCTTGCTCATCGCAAGCGCGTCGACGTAGTCGGGGAGCAGCGGCACCAGCGCAAACATCAGCAGCGCGTCGAAGAACACGATCGGATAGATCACCATCTGCAGCCTGCGCATCGAGAGCGCAGAGTAACCGAGCCCTGTGGTCGCCTGTGACGACCTCACGCAACTCGATATGATGGCCGCCGATGGAGGCCCTCAACTTCTACTCGCCGGTCGTGGCTGACCAGCTCCGGCACCGGCGCAAGACGGCAACCATCCGGCTCGGTGACAAGTCCGGCAAGTACCGCAAGGGGCTGGTCGTGTGCGTGCTGGCCGGGCAACGCTTCGGCGTGCGCGAGAAGATCTTCGACGCGGTGGTGGACAAGGTCGAGGTGAAGCCGCTGCGCGAGGTGTCGCCGCGCGAGATCCAGCACGACAACCCGGAGATGCGCCACATCGACGAGTTCGTGCACTTCCTCGGACAGATCTACAACCGCGAGGTGACCGAGGACGACACGGTCACCGTGATCCACTTCTCGGAGATCCGCGCGGGCGCCTGAGGCTATCCGTTGAGGCGGGAGGTGCCGCGGCCGAGGTCGGCCGAGATGGCCAGGAAGATCCCGGTCAGCGATGAGGGCTGCGGCTCGGCGTAGTAGTTGCCGGACGACGCGATCTCCTGCAGGGCCTCGTTTGCGAGGATCGGCGGCGACTCGTTGCCGCCACCCTGCTTGCCGCAGTCCTGGGCACCCACGCCGCCCAGGTCGTAGGCGATCGAGTAGAGCAGGACGCCGTCGCTCTTCTGCTGGCTGGCGATGTTGACGGCCGTCTGGCAGGGCTGCGTGCGGTAGGGGCTGGACGGCGACAGGTAGGTGGGGCCGGTGTTGGCGGCGCCGTCCGAGAGGATCACGATCACCTTCTGCACGCCCACCCGGCCGTGCGCATCGAGCTCGGCCTTGGCGGCGTCCAGCGCGTTGGCATAGGCCGTCTGGCCGCCGGCCTGGACACACCGCAGCGTGGACACCAGACGGCTGGAGGGATCAAGCCCGCCGGTGCTGGTCTCATAGTCGTTGGAGAGCGGCACGACCACGTAGGGGGCGTTGATGTCGTTGTAGTTGCTGCTCTGCGGAGCGCTGCAGACCGACGCGCTGTCCTTCGCCGGCGGCAGGATCGCCAGGCCCACGTTGTCGGCCTGGGGATCCATGGTGCCGAGGAACGCCTCCACGCCCTTCTCGGCGTTCTGGATCTTCTGGCCGGCCATCGAGCCGGTGCGGTCGAGCACGATCATCACGTCGAGCGGGGTCGTGGCGCACGGCGAGCAGGCCTGAGCGTGCACCTTCACCGGGATCGTGTCGATGCCGACCAGCCCGAGGAAGTAGGTCTGGACGTTGGCCGACTGGTCAACGGTGACGGTGTTGGCCGGGCTGCAGAACCTGGGGCTGGTGTTGCAGTTGGCCGACACGTTCAGCTGCACGTCCTCGGTGCCCGGGATCGCGTTGCGCCCACCCGGCTCACCGCTGTAGGCGTGCGCGGTGGCGATCGCAAGGCTGGGGTCGGGCAGCTGGTCTGCGGCGGCCGTGGCCGCGGCGTCGGTCGAGGCCTGCAGCTGTGCGCGCACCCGGTAGGCGTTCCCGAAATCGACGACGCAACCGCACATCAGCAGCAGCACCAGGAGGAAGCACACCACGAGGGGAAGCGTCTGACCCTCCTGACCGGAGCCGTGACTCATGCGATGTGCGGTTGATCGGAGCATTGCATCCTGTGTACGACCATCGTGGCGCCGGACAAATCACCCTGACGGGGGGGTTTAGCGAAGCGCGGATGTGACGAGGGACGGAGCCGGCTACTCGTCGCCGTCGTCCCAGACGGCCATCGACACGGTCACCGTGCCGGCGCGGGCTTCCTCGCGGCGGACCGCCCGTCGGGCGCTGCGAAGCGCCGAGCCGGCCCGCTCGACCAGCTCGTCGAACCCATCTGCGTGCGCCGGGCAGGAGGCGATCCCGACGGATGCCTGCGGCTGCAGGCCGTTCGGTGAGCGCACGCGGGCCATCGCACGCAGCACCCGCTCCGCGGCCACCGAGGCGCTGCGGCTGTCGGTCTCGGCCATGATCACGCCGAACTCCGCGCTGCCCACCCGGCAGGCGACGTCCAGCGCGCGCACGCTGCCACCGATCGAGCTGCCCAGCGCGCGCAGGATCTGCTCGCAGTCGTCGCCGGCCTCCTCCAGCCCGTCGACCGACGCCAGCGCCAGCGCGACCGGGCGGTTGTACGTGCGCGACCGCTCGATCTCCTGGGTCAGCGCGTCCACGAAATGGCGGCTGTTCCACAGTCCGGTCTCGCTGTCGCGGCGCTCGAGCACCGCCGCGTGCGCCTCCAGCCGGTCGATCTCGGCGGCCAGCCGCATGCTGCGACGGCGCTCGCGGGCTGCCATCACCAGCGCGGAGGCCGTGGCACCCACCAGGAATGCAATCAGGACATAAACCATCAGGGGGACGTCTTCACGTTATCGCGGAGTTTGGCGCCTGCGTCAACAGCGGTCACCTTCTCGGGCTTGCGCCGGATCTCGATCCCGAACAGCGTGGCGTCGCGCAGCGGCTGGCCGCACTCGCGGCACGTGATGCCCATCAGAGAGACGATCGCGGCGCCGCACGACGGGCACTCGGTGACGATCGTACCGCCGCAGTCGGGGCAGCTCGACGGCAGGTCATCGCCGGCGCCGTCCATGAACCGGCGGCCCCAGCCGCAGGTGAGGCAGAACCCGCAACGGTCGCCGAGCTCGCGGTTGCGATTGTGGCCCATCCACCAATCCTAGATCCTGGAAGCATGCCTTGGCGCGACCGGGGAGACGGGGTCCGAAAGCGGGGGTACACTCCCACAAAGGATGGCAGTAGCCCGAGAAGCCACGCCGGTCGAGTCGGCCGAGGACGTCAAGCAGGCTGACCTCGACAGCGAGGATCTGCTCCAGATCTACCGCAACATGCTGATCACGCGCGGGATCGAGGAGCGCGGGCACATCCTCTACCGCCAGGGCAAGATCCCCGGCAGCTTCTACACCGGCCGCGGCAACGAGGGCGCAAGCGTGGGCGTGGCGACCGCCATGCAGGCGATGGACGTGGGCACCCCGATCCAGCGCGACATGGGAGTCCACGTGACGCGCGGCACGGAGCCCTGGCGGATCTTCGCGCAGTACATGGGGCGCAGCGGCGGTCTGGCGGCCGGCAAGGACGGCAACGTGCACATGGCCGACATCCGCCTCGGCCTGATCGCCATGGTCAGCCACCTGCCGGCCCTGATGCCGGTGGCCGTGGGCGCCGCCCTGGCCTTCCAGATCCGGCGCGAGCCGCGGGTGGCGGTGGGCTGGTCGGGCGACGGCGCCATGGCACGGGGAGACGCGCACGAGGCCATGAACCTGGCCGGGGTGCGCAAGCTGCCGGTTGTCTTCGTCGTTGACAACAACCAGTACGCGTACTCGACGCCGAACCGGCTCGAGTTCGCCTGCGAGCACCTCGCCGACCGCGCGGCCGCGTACGGGTTTGAGGGCGTGGTGGTGGACGGCTGCGACGTGCTGACCGTGTACCGCGAGGCGCACGCCGCCATCGAGAAGGCACGAGCCGGCGGCGGCCCCACCCTGCTGGAGCTGCTGACCCTGCGCATGGAGGGCCACGCCGTCCACGACGACGCCTTCTACGTCCCGCGCGAGATGCTCGAGCACTGGAAGGAGAAGGACCCGATCGAGCGCCACCGCCGCTGGCTGAAGGAGAGCGGCGTGCTGGGCGAGGCGGTCGACGACGAGATCACCGTCGAGGTCAAGAAGCTGCTGAACGAGGCCATGAAGCGGGCCGAGGAGAGCCCGCTGCCGGATGCCGCCGATCTGGACACCGGCGTCTACGCTGACCCGGAAGAGCTGGACACCCCCCACCACCGCTAACCATCGAAGGACGCGACGCGACCGTGGCCATCAAGACCTACCTGCAGGCGATATCGGACGGACTCCGCGAGGAGATGCGCCGCGACCAGCGCGTGTTCCTGATCGGGGAGGATATCGGCGTCTACGGTGGCGCCTTCAAGGTCACCCAGGGCTTCCAGCAGGAGTTCGGCGAGGACCGCGTGATCGATTCCCCGCTGTCCGAGACTGCCATCACCGGCGCCTGCACCGGGGCGGCGCTGATGGGCATGCGCCCGGTCTGCGAGATGCAGTTCTCAGACTTCGTATCCTGCGCCTTCGACCAGCTGGTCACGGTCGCGGCCAAGCAGCACTACCGCGTCGGCACCCCCGTGCCGATCGTGGTGCGCCTGCCATCCGGCGGCGGCTTCTCCGGCGGCCCGTTCCACAGCCAGAATCCGGAGGGCTTCTTCGCCCACTGTCCGGGCCTCAAGATCGCGTGCCCGGCCACGCCGGCCGACGCGAAGGGGCTGATCCTGTCGGCCATACGCGACCCCAACCCGGTGCTCTACTTCGAGCACAAGCACCTCTACCGCCGCATCAAGGGCGAGGTGCCGGACGGCGACACGGCCGTCGAGTTCGGCAAGGCGCGCGTACACCAGGAGGGCAGCGACCTCTCGATCATCACCTACGGGGCGATGGTCTACACGGCCGAGGAGGCTGCCAAGACCGCGGCCGACCAGGACGGCACCTCGGTCGAGATCATCGACCTGCGCACGATCACGCCGTGGGACACGGAGGCGGTGCTGGCATCCGTGGCGAAGACCAGCAAGGTGATCGTGCTGCACGAGGACACCCACACCAGCGGCTTCGGCGCCGAGATCGCGGCGACCATCGCCGAGGAGGCGTTCGAGACGCTGGACGCCCCCGTCATGCGCATCACCGCGCCGGACACTCCGGTGCCGTTCTCACCACCTCTCGAGAAGGCGTACCTGCCCCAGCCCGGAGACGTGCTGGCGGGCATCGAACGCCTCGCCGCCTATTAGAACCAGGAGCCGCCGCATGGCCACAGGAACCGTCGTCGATGTCGTAATGCCGCAGATGGGTGTCAGCGTGTCTGAGGGCACGATCACCCGCTGGATGAAGCAGGTCGGCGAGCACATCGAGGCCGACGAGACGATCGTCGAGATCTCGACCGACAAGGTCGACACCGAGGTGCCGTCGCCCGCGTCCGGAATCGTGCGCGAGATCCTCGCCAACGACGGCGACACGGTGCCGGTGAACACGCGCATCGCGGTGATTGCAGTGGGAGACGGGGGCGACGCCGGTGCGCCCGCCGACGCCGCGCCGGCGGCCGCCACCGACAACGCCGCGGAGACGCCGGCCACGCCGGAGACGTCTCAGACGATGTCGTCGCAGCCCGCCCCCGAGCCGCAGGCCGCCAACGGCAGCAACGGTGACGAGGACGAGGACGATTCCGGACGCACCTTCATCTCGCCTGTGGTGGCGCGGATGCTGGCCGAGCACCGCCTTGACGTGAACCAGATCCCCGGCAGCGGACGCGGCGGGCGCGTGACCAAGAAGGACGTGCAGGCGTTCATCGATTCGGGCGGCGCCCAGGCCGAGGCGGTGATCCACGACGTTCCGCACTTCGCGCCGCCGGCCGAGGAGGCTCCCGTCGTCAGCCAGCCTGCGCCGCCCACGGCCCCGGCTCCGCCGCCGCCCGCCGCACCGGCTCCCGCGGCGGCCGCTCCTCCCCCGCCCGCTCCCGCCACCCAGCAGACGCTGGTCGCAAGCGGCGGCGACGAGGAGCTCTACCAGTTCACCACGATCCGCAAGGTGATCGCGCGGCACATGCGGCACTCGCTGGACACGGCGGCGCACGTCACCACCGTGATCGAGGTCGACATGACCGGCGTCGTCAACCTGCGCAAGAAGTGGAAGCCCGAGTACCAGCAGCGCTACGGCGTCAACCTCACCTACATCCCGTTCATCGCCCGCGCCACGATCGACGCGATCGGCAGCTGGCCGTGGGTGAACGCCGAGGTGCAGGGCGAGACGGCGCTGATCAAGAAGTACGTCAACCTGGGCATGGCCGTGGCGGTGGACGACTCCAAGGGCCTGATGGTGCCGGTCATCCACCACGCCGAGGAGATGAACCTGGTGGGGCTGTCGCGGGCCGTGATCGAGATGGCCGAGAAGGCCCGCACCAAGACGCTGTCGCCGGATGAGATGGCCGGCGGCTCGTTCACGATCACCAATCCCGGCGTGTTCGGCGCGCTGATGGGAACGCCCATCATCCCCGAGGGCCAGGTCGCGATCCTCGACGTGGAGGCGATCGTGAAGCGGCCGGTCGTGGTCAGCGACCGCCACGGCAACGACTCGATCGCGATCCGCCACATGATGTTCCTGTGCCTGTCCTACGACCACCGGCTGGTGGACGGCGCCTACGCCGCGCAGTTCATGGCACAGATCAAGGCCAGCCTCGAGAGCTGGGACGAGCAGGCCTTCGGGTTGTGACCGGCGCGTACCTGTACGAGCTGGGCGTGACCCCCTACCGGGACGCGCTCGAGACGATGACCGACCTGGCCGCCGCCCGCGGCCAGGGGGCCATACCCGACACGGTGATGCTGCTGGAGCACGAGCCGGTGATCACGCTCGGGTCACGCACGGTGCGCGGGGAGGAGCTGCTGATGGCCGCGGTCGAGTACACGCGCCGCGGCATCGAGGTGGTTGAGGTCAGCCGCGGCGGGCGCTCCACCTACCACGGCCCCGGGCAGGTCGTCTGCTATCCGGTGCTCGACCTGCACGGCCGCGGCAAGGACCTGCACCGCTACGTCGCCGACCTCGAGCAGGTGGTGATCGACACCCTGGCCGAATTCGACGTCGACGGCCGCGTGGTGGAGGGCGATCACGCCAGCGGCGTGTGGGTGGATGACCGCAAGGTGGCGTCGATCGGGGTGCGCTGCGCGCGCTGGGTGACCACCCACGGACTCTCGATCAACGCCGACCTCGATCTCGACGTCTACGAGCTGTTCGACGCCTGCGGCCTGCGCGGCGCCGACTTCACGTCGGTGTCGGTCGAGGCCGGCCGTGCGGTGACGGTCGATGATCTCCGCCCGGCGCTGCGCGATGCCTTCCAGGAGCGGTTTCAGATCGCATTCGACCCGCTCCCCGCCGCCGTCTGATGCCCTACTCCGAGCTCGCCCGCGAACGGCCCGACTGGATGAAGGTACGCGCCCCGTCGGGCAACACCCGCTTTGCCGAGTTGCAGGGGATCATGCGCGACGGCGGCCTGCACACGGTCTGTGAGGAAGCACGCTGCCCCAACATCGGCGAGTGCTGGGGACGCGGCACCGCCACCTTCCAGATCATGGGCGACGTCTGCACGCGTGCCTGCCGCTACTGCGCCGTCACCTCGGGACGTCCTGAGGGCGCGCCCGAGCCGCTGGAGCCGCTGCGCGTCGCGACGGCGGTGCGCAGGATGCGGCTGCGCCACGTGGTCATCACCTCCGTCGACCGAGACGACCTGCCCGACCGCGGGGCCGGCCACTTTGCCGCCACCATCCGCGCCGTCCGTCGCCGCGCCCCCGAGTGCGGCGTCGAGGTGCTGGTGCCCGACTTCCTGGGCTTCCGCGAGCAGGCGCTGCGGACGGTGCTCGCCGCCCGGCCGGACGTGTTCAACCACAACATCGAGACGACCGAGCGGTTCTACCGGCGGGTGCGGCCGCGCGGCGACTACCGCAAGGCGCTGGGCCTGCTCGACCGGGCTAAGGACGTGTGGGCCGAGGTGTTTCCGGCGGCGCCGCCGCTGCTGACCAAGAGCGGCATCATCGTGGGCATGGGCGAGACCGACCAGGACGTGGCCGAGATCATGCAAGATCTCCGCGACCACCGCGTCGATGTGGTCACGATCGGCCAGTACCTGCAGCCGAGCGACCGGCACCTGCCGCTCGACCGCTGGGTGACGCCCACCCAGTTCCGCTGGATGCGCGAGCAGGGCGAGGCGATGGGGTTTGCGTCCGTGTTCGCAGGACCGCTCGTGCGATCGAGCTACCGTGCGGACGAGCAGCGCCTGGCCGCGAGCGGTGGCTCGCGCGTCGCCGCGCACTGACCACGGGAGGACATGCGATGGTTCCGGAAGCCCCGATGGAGGACGGCCCCGACGGCAGGAAGCCGGCCGGCGACGGGTGGTTCATCCTCAACGCCCGCGAGACGCCCTGGGTCCACAACGAGAAGTTCGGGGCCGGGGTCCTGTTCGAGGGCTCACAGCAGTTCCCGCACTACGGCATCAACGTCCAGGTGATGTGGCCGGGGCAGCCCAACTGCTACTACCACGCCGAGGAGGGCCAGGAGGACTTCCTGGTCGTGAGCGGCGAGTGCCTGGTGTTGATCGAGGGACAGGAGCGCCGGCTGCGCGCCTGGGACTTCGTGCACTGCCCGCCGTTCACGGAGCACGTCTTCGTGGGCGCCGGGGACGGCCCCTGCGTGCTCGTCGGCGTCGGCGCCCGCAACGCCGGCGAGGGGCTGGTCTACCCGGTCTCCGAGCTGGCGCTTGGGCACCAGGCGGGCGTCAGCGAGGAGGCGACCACCGGCAAGGTGGCCTACGCGGATGTCCCGGAGACGACGCCGGGCCCGTACCCCGAGGGATTGCTGACCGACGGTTGACCGTAGAATCCGCGTCGATGACGGCGTTTCGGATTCTGCGGTGGGGCTCCGACGAGCTGCCGCCGGCCGTCTGCCTGCATGACGTGCGCGGCCACGCCCGCCGGTTCGAGCGGGTCGCGCGGATGCTCGAGCGCGGCCGGATGGTCGTCGCTTACGACCTGCGCGGCCACGGCCGCTCGCCCTGGTCCGGCCCGCACACGATCGACCAGCATGCCGACGACCTGCACGAGCTGCTGGACGCCTGTGGCATCGACCAGGCGGGCCTGATCGGCGACGGGTTCGGCGCACGCGTGGCGATCGCCTACGCCGTGCGAAACCAGGAGCGGATCAACTCGCTGACCCTGCTGGAGCCGCCGCTGGCGCCGTCGCCGGAGGCGATGCGCGACGCGGCCCGCGTCGAGCGGGACGGGGGCGGCTACTCCGGGGTGGACGACGCCATCGACCGGCGGCGGCAGGAGGACGGGCTGCTGCACACGCCGCGCGGCCTGCTCGAGGAGGAGATGGCCGAGCACCTGGTCGCCGACGACGACGGCCGCTACCGCTACCGCTACAGCCGCGAGGCGGCCGCGGCGGCGCTGGAGGCGGCGGCCCACCCGGAAACGCGGCTCTCGGAGGTGCTCTGCCCGACCATGCTGATCCATGGCCACGAGTCGCGTTGGCTGACCGACGCAGACGTCGAGGCGGCCTTCGACGCGGTCCGCAGGTTGCGCGTCGAAGAGGTGCCCGGCGGACACGTGGTGCTGTGGGATGCGATGGCCGAGACCAGCGCGCTGGTACGCGACTTTCTGGTGGCCAAGGACCGCACCGCGTAAGCTGTCGTTGGATGAAGACGCTCGTGCTCCAGCACATCGCATGCGAGCCGCCGGGGGTGTTCGAGGACGTCCTGACCGAGCGCGGCGCCGCCATCACGCGTGTCGAGCTGGACGAGGGCGGCCAGCTGCCCGACTGGCGCGACTTCGACCTGATCGTGGCGATGGGCGGCCCGATGAGCGTGAACGACGAGTCCGAGCACCCCTGGCTGGTCGCTGAGAAGCGGCTGATTCGTGAGGCCGTGCGGGCCGGGGTCGGCTACTGGGGCGCCTGCCTGGGCGTACAGCTCCTGGCATCCAGCCTGGGCGCGCGCGTCTACGCAGGGCCGCAGCCGGAGGTCGGCGTGCTCGAGGTGACGCTCACCGACGAGGGCGCGTCCGACCCCGTGTTCGCGGGGCTGCCGCGCGAGCTGGCTACGCTGCAGTGGCACGGCGACACGTTCGATCTGCCCGAGGGAGCCGTGCTGCTGGCGGAGTCTCCGGCGTATCCGCACCAGGCCTTTCGCTACGGCCGGGCGGCGTACGGCGTGCAGTTCCACGTCGAGGTGACGGGGGACATGGCGCGCGAGTGGGCGAGGGTGCCGGCCTACGTGAGATCGCTCGAGCAGACGCTGGGCGCGGGTGCCGCGCCGGGGCTGTTCGACGAGTTCGACCGTGCCGCGGCCGGCATGCAGCTGGTCGCGCGTCAGCTGTTCGAACGGTGGCTCGATGTCGCAGTCGCCGCCCCCCGATAACCGCCTGCTGGCGCTGCGCTCTGCCGCGCAGGAGGCCAGCGACTTCGCGGTCGGCGACGATCAGGTACGGCAGTTCATGGCGCTGCGCGACGCGGGGACGGGACACGATCAGATCGCGGCGCAGATGCAGCTCGACCCCGAGATCGTGACCGAGCTGGTCCGGGCCGACGAGGCGCAGGCCGTGGCGCACCGCATCGCCATCGGCGAGCTGCCGATGTACCCGCCGCCGCAGCCGGGCGAGGGCGTGCAGGACGTGCGCAGCGGCAGCCTGGCGATGCCGCTGGCGGTGCTGATGGTGGTGCTGGTGGGCGTGATCGTGTACGCGGTGGTTCGCTAGACCGAGCGTCCGGCCGTCAGCCCTCTGACGACCCGCGCGCCATCGCACGCAGATCCAGCGCCTTGTCCAGCGTCTCCGCGTCCACCCCGTGCTCGAGTGCCACCTCGCGCAGCGTGCGGCCGGAGGCCGCTGCCTCCTTCACGATGGCCGTCGCGCGGTCGTAGCCGATGTAGGGATTGAGCGCCGTCGCCATTGCCAGCGAGGCCTCGCCGTGGCGCTCGCAGACCTCGCGGTTGGCCTCGATCCCGTCGACGCACTTCTCCGCAAACAGCCGGCACGCCGAGCTGAGCAGCGCGATCGACTGCAGCAGGTTCCGGGCCATCAGGGGGATCTGCACGTTCAGCTCGAAGCTGCCCTGCAAACCGCCCACGGTGATCGCCGTGTCGTTGCCGATCACCTGCGCCGACACCTGGCACACCACCTCGGGGATCACCGGGTTGACCTTGCCGGGCATGATCGAGCTGCCCTTCTGCAGCTCCGGGATGAAGATCTCCGCCAGCCCCGCCCGCGGTCCTGAGCCCATCCAGCGCAGGTCGTTGGCGATCTTCGTCAGCGAGACGGCAAGCCCCTTCAGCGCCGCCGACGCCTCGACCAGCCCATCGCGGTTGGCCTGGGCCTCGAACGGGTCGGCCGGCGGCAGGATCTCGAGGCCGGTGTCGGCCGACAGCCGGTCGCGCACCTCCGCCGCGAACCGCGGATGCGTGTTCAGCCCCGTGCCGACGGCGGTGCCGCCCAACGGGATCTTTCCCAGCCGCTCGAGCGTCGCCTCGATCCGCGCCTGTCCCTCGCGCACCTGTGCCGCGTAGCCGCCGAACTCCTGGCCAAGGGTGACCGGGACGGCGTCCATTAGGTGTGTGCGCCCGGCCTTGGCCACGTCGGCGAACTCCTCCGCCTTGCGCGCGAGCGAATCGCCCAGTTGCGCCACCGCCGGCAGCAGCTCGTTGGTCGTGCGATCGAGCGCGGCCAGGTGCACGGCCGACGGGAACACGTCGTTCGAGGACTGGCCCATGTTGACGTGGTCGTTCGCGTGCACGCCCTCACCGGCCAGGGTCGCGATCACCTCGTTGGCGTTCATGTTCGAGGAGGTGCCGGAACCGGTCTGGAACACGTCGATCGGAAACTGGTCGTCGTGCTCTCCGGCGGCGATCTCGTCGGCGGCCGCCGCGATCCGCTCGGCCAGGCCCTCGTCGAGCAGCCCCAGCGACGCGTTCACCCGCGCGGCGGCACCCTTGATCCGGCCCAGCCAGTGCACCACCGAAACCGGGATCGTCTCGCCCGAGACCGGGAAGTTGTCGACCGCCTTGCGAGTCTCCCCGCCCCAAAGCTCTGCCATGTCGCCTGCGCTCCTCGTCTCTCGGTGGTGTCTGGATCAGCTTAGATCTGTCAGCCCGGGGGCCGATCCAGCAGCCCGGCCAGCTCCCGGAACCACCGCAGCTTCTCGGGGTAGGGCACCGCCGCATTGGCGGGAGACGTGGACGGGAGCACGAACAGCGGCCGCCCTTCCAGGTCGCGCGCCTGCAGCCCGTGGTCGGGCCGCTCGCCGAACGTGCCCGCGTATGCCTGCTTGCCCACGAACGCGAACGCACCGGGGTGCAGGTCGCGCGCGACCGCCCCCAGCCGCCGGGCGGCGTCTGCGAAGTCGGTGCGGCGCAGCTCGCCGCTGCCGCGGGTCACCCGCCGCGCCGCGTTGGTCAGCCCCAGGCGGTTGGCCAGCAGCTCGTCCTGCTGCGAGGGCTCCAGCAGGCGCGACGTGAGGCTGGCGTCGGCCAGCAGCCGCCAAAAGTCGTTGCGCGGGTTGGCGAAGTGGAACCCGGCCTCGGCCGACTTGAGACCCGGGTTGATGCCCACGAACACGCAGCGAAGGTCGGGGGCGAGGATGTCTGCCAGGCGGCCGCTCATGACCGCATCCTCGCAGACGCCTACTCGGTCGAGTACTTCGGCTGCACCTTCTCACCGCGGATGCGGGCGACGCAGTGGTTCGCTGCGATCGCCGCCTCCGAGAAGCCGACCGTGATCAGCGTGATCTTGCCCTCGTACCCGGCGATGTCGCCCGCCGCGTAGACACCGGGCAGGTTCGTCTCCATGCTGGGTGCGACCTTGATCTGCCGCTTGTTCTCGAACTCGAGACCCCACTCGGCGATCGGGCCGAGGTGGGAGATGAAGCCCAGCAGCGTGACCACGGCGTCGACCTCGATCCGCTCGAACTCGCCGGTATCGGTGTTCTCGACGGTGATCGCCTGCAGCCGCCCGTTGCCCTCCGCGCCGCGCACCTCGTGCGGCGTCAGGATCCGTACGTGACCCTCGCCGGCCAGCCGCTGCACCTCGTTCACCGAGGACTCGAGCCCCCGGAACCGGTCGCGGCGGTGGATCAGCGTGATCGGCAGCTCGGCCGTGTCCTGCAGGTTCATGGCCCAGTCCAGGGCCGAGTCGCCGCCGCCCACCAGCGCCACCCGCTTGCCGCTGAAGTGAGCCTTCTCCTTGACGTAGTAGTGCAGACCGCTGCCCTCGAACGTCTCCAGCTCCGGCAGCCCCAGGGTGCGCGGGTTGAATGCGCCGTGCCCGGCGGTGATGATCATGGTGCGCGTCAGCAGCGTCTCGCCGGCGGCCGTGTGCAGCTCGATCACCTCGTCGTCGCGGTGCTCGATGCGCTCCACCACCTCGCCCAGGCGCACCTCCGGCGCATACTGCTGGGCCTGCTCGATCAGGCGGTCAATCAGCTCCTGGCCGTTCACCTTTGGGAAGCCGGCCACGTCGAAGATGTGCTTCTCGGGGTACACGGCCGACACCTGCCCGCCCAGCTGTTCCAGGCTCTCGACGATCCGCACGGACGCATCGCGATGGCCGCCGTAGTAGGCGGCGGCGAGGCCGGTGGGGCCTCCGCCGATGATGGTGATGTCGGTGATCTGCTCTGCGCTCACGACGCCAGGACCTCCAGGCAGCTTCGAGTTTGGATCCAAACTCTACCGGTTGATCGCACGGTCAGGATGCAGGCAGCGTACCCTCCAAAGGACGCTGCGCGGGGCGCTAGTGGGAGCAGCCGCAGCCGGTGCCGCAACCGTCATCAGCGTCAGGAAGCGCCGCAGCGGGCTCCTCGTCCTTCGCCTGGAACGAGCTGCCGCAGCCGCAGGCCGCGACCACGTTGGGGTTCTCGATCTGGAAGCCGGCGCCGGTCAGGCCGTCGATGTAGTCGACGCTGGCGCCCTCGAGGTAGGGAAGGCTGAAACGGTCGACGATCACCCGCACGCCGTGGTGCTCCCAGGCCTCGTCGTTCGCCTCGGGCGCGGAGTCGAATCCGAGCGCGTACTGGAAGCCCGAGCAGCCCCCGCCCTCGACCGCGACGCGGAGCGCGCTCAGCGACGGATCACCCTCTGCGGCCATCAACTCCTTGACCTTCTCGGCCGCGCGCTCGGTGATCATGATCATGTGTCTCGCTGCCTCCTCCAGAGCCGGCAATTTGCTGCCGTACTCCACATATCGTAGCGAAGCCCTCGGAACATGAGCAGACGCACAAACCACCCTGACTTTGTAACACAGGATACCGGTGTCAACAAGCGGTTTGCGGGCCTCCCCGTGGTGAGATCGTCACACCGTTTCAGGCCGGTGCTATAGTCGCCTCGCGTGTTGGGCGACTGGGCAGCCGTGCTGGTGTTCGCAGTGATCGCTATGGCGATTCCGCTGTCGCTTCTGTTCGCGACATTCGCCCTCGATACCCGCTCGAAACGGCGGGCCGGCGACAAGCGCATCCCGTTCGAGTCCGGTGTCTCGGCAAACGAGTTTCACGCCCACCGCTTTACGATCTCCTACTACCTGACGGCGATGCTGTTCATCGTGTTCGATATCGAGATCGTGTTCCTCTACCCACTGGCCCTGCGCATGCACGCGCTGGGCATGTTCGGGTTCGCCGAGATGGCCGTCTTCATCGTGTTGCTGGCGGTGGCCTACGTGTACGTATGGAGGAAGGGCGCACTCGAATGGCGGTGACGCCGGTCAGCATCTCCAAGGCGGTGCGCGCGGGCGATCTGGAGCAGTACGTGATGCTGACCACCCTCGAGAAGGCGATGGCATGGACATCGTCCAACTCGATCTGGCCGGCCGGCTTCGGCCTGGCCTGCTGCGCGATCGAGATGATGTCGCTGCCCTCCCCCCGCTACGACATCGCCCGTTTCGGATCCGAGGTGTTCCGGTCATCGCCGCGCCAGGCCGACCTGATGATCGTGTCGGGCCGGGTATCGCACAAGATGGTGGCGCCGCTGCGACAGGTCTACGACCAGATGCTCCTGCCCAAGTGGGTGATGGCGATGGGCGCCTGCTCGAGCTCCGGCGGCATGTTCGCCAACTACGCGATCCTGCAGGGCGTCGACAAGGTGGTGCCCGTGGACGTGCACGTGCCGGGCTGCCCGCCGCGGCCGGAGGCCGTCGTGGACGGCCTGCTGTTGATCCAGAAGAAGATCCGCTCCGGCATCGCGCCCGCCTACGACCTGGAGAAGTCGAAGGCGTGATTGCGGAGCAGCTCGCAGCGGCGGTCGAGCAGGCAGTGCCCGGGTCGGTGCAGGCGCACGCCGACGACCTGGACATGCCGTCGCTGACGGTCTCCGGCGAGCACCTGGTCGCCGTCTGCACCTACCTGCGCGACCAGCAGGGGAAGAACTTCCTGTCTGCCGTCTCGGGCGTTGACTACCTGGGCTACGGCGAGGAGGTGGCGGGCTACTTCGGCAGCGAGCGGGGCCGCGACATCAACCGGACGGGCAGCTGGGGCACGCCCGAGACGGTGACGCCGCCCGCCGCCCGCTTCGCGGTCGTCTATCACCTGGCGCACATCGGCGAGGGCCCCACCGACCGGGTACGCCTGCAGGTGCTGACGGAAGAGGGCCGTGTGCCCAGCGTCGTGTCGGTGTGGCCAACGGCCGACTGGCATGAGCGCGAGCAGTACGACCTGATGGGCATCCGGTTCGACGGCCATCCCAACCTGCGGCGGCTGATCATGCCGTCCGACTGGGACGGCCATCCGCTGCGCAAGGACTACCCGATCGGCGGAGAGCCGGTCCAGTTCACGGACGCGGTCTGATGTCGACGACCGAGCACGCATCCGCCCCGGTCGTGCCCCTGTGGCAGCCGGCGCAGGTGCCCAGCCCCACGCCCAGCAAGATCGACCCGCCCGAGGGCGAGGATCTGATCACCGTCAACTTCGGGCCGAACCATCCATCCACCCACGGCGTGCTGCGCCTGATCGTGACGCTCGACGGCGAGGTGGTGGTGGGCCTGGACGCCGACATCGGATACGTCCACACCGGCTTCGAGAAGAACTTCGAGCAGAAGACCTACTGGAAGGGCATCCCCTACGCGCCGCGGATGGATTACCTGGCCTTCTTCGCGAACGAGCTGGCGTATGTGGGCGCGGTCGAGCGGCTGATCGAGATCGAGGTGCCGGAGCGAGCCCAGTGGATCCGCACCCTGTTCGCCGAGCTGAACCGGATCCACAGCCACCTCATATTCCTCGGCACCAGCGGCGTGGAGCTGGGCGCCATCTCGCTGTTCTTCTACTGCCTGCGCGAGCGCGACCGCGTGCTCGACCTGTTCGAGATGGTGACCGGCGTGCGCATGCACGACCGCTACCCGCAGTTCGGCGGCGTGGCCGAGGACCTGCCCAAGGGCTTCTACGCCGAGGCCAAGCGTTTCTGCCATGACATGCCGCTGCGGATCGATGAGTACCTCGACCTGGTGGCCGGCAACTCCGTGTGGCGAGACCGCTACCGCGGCATCGGCACGATCGACGCCGACACGGCGATCGCGATGGGCCTCTCGGGGCCGAACCTGCGCGCAAGCGGCGTGCCGTTCGACCTGCGGCGCGCCGAGCCGTACCTGGCCTACGACAGGATGGACTTCGACGTGATCACGGGCGAGCGCGGCGACGCCTTCGAGCGGCTCATGTGCCGCACCAAGGAGATGTACGAGTCGGTCAAGATCATCGACCAGTGCCTGGAGGGGATGCCGTCCGGCCCTGTCATGGCAGACGATCGCAAGCACGTGCTGCCGCCCCGCCACGAGCTGCACACCTCGATGGAGTCGCTGATCCACCACTTCAAGCTGGTGACCGAGGGCTTCCGGGTAAAGGCCAACCAGATTTACTACACGGTGGAGTCGCCGCGCGGGGAGTTCGGCTGCTTCCTGGTCTCCGACGGCGGCGCCAAGCCGTGGCGGATCCACTTCCGCGCGCCCAGCTTCGTGAGCCTGCAGTCGACGGCGATGATGGCCGTCAACCGCTACATCGCCGACCTGATCGTGGTGGTCGGCTCCCTCGACGGCGTGATGGGGGAGGCGGACCGTTAATGAATGAGTCCGACGCCCAGACCCTCGCCGGCGCCCGTGAGACGCGCCCCGCGCTGCCCGCGCCGCTGCCTGCGACTGACGACACGCGGCCGCTGTACGACCGCATCCAGGACGCGATCGCGCTCTACCCGGAGCGCAGGTCGGCGGTGATGCCGGCCCTGCGGCTGGCACAGGAGGAGTACGGCTGGCTGTCCGAGCAGGCCTTCGACGAGGTGGCCGACGCCACCGGCTTCACGCCCGCGTTCTGCAAGAGCGTGGCCTCGTTCTACGACATGTTCCGGCTGACGCCGGCCGGGCGCTATGAGATCTGCGTGTGCACGAACATTTCCTGCGCGCTGGTCGGGGCCGCCGACACGATGCGGGCCTTCGAACGCGAGCTCGGCATCCATCCCGGCCAGACCAGCGGCGACGGCCTCTTCACCCTGAAGACGGTCGAGTGCTACGGCGGCTGCGGCTGGGGGCCCGTGGTGTCGGTGAACGAGCGATACCACGAGCCGTTCCCGGCCGAGCAGGTGCCGGAGCTGATCGCCCGGCTGCGCGCCGACGCGGAGGCGGGCGCATGACCACCGACCTGCGCATCCTGCTGGACTTCGAGGGCGACCGGCGCGACATCGATGCCTACGAGCGGGGCGGCGGCTACCGGCAGCTCAGGAAGGCCCTGGCGGGCGCGCCCGAGGATGTCGTTGCCGCGGTCGACAGCTCCGGCCTGCGTGGCCGCGGCGGTGCCGGGTTCCCGACCGGGCGCAAGGCCTCGTTCCTGCCGAAGGACCGCAAGCCCGCCTACCTGTGCGTGAACGCCGACGAGTCCGAGCCGGGCACGTTCAAGGACCGCGAGATCATGCTGCGCAACCCGCATGCGCTGATCGAAGGCGTGATCACGATGAGCTTCGGGATCGGCGCCACGTCCGCGTTCATCTACATCCGCGGAGAGTACCGCGCCGAGTTCGAGGTGCTGAAGACGGCACTCGAGCAGGCGCGCGAGCGCGGCCTCGTCGGCGCAAACGTGCTGGGCTCGGGGTACGACGCCACCGTCGTCCTGCACCGCGGCGCGGGCGCCTACATCTGTGGCGAGGAGACGGCGCTGCTGTCGTCGCTCGAGGGCGAGCGCGGACAGCCCCGCAGCAAGCCGCCGTTCCCCGCCGTGGCCGGCCTCTACGCCGCCCCCACGCTGGTCAACAACGTGGAGACGCTGGCCTCGGTGCCCTATATCCTGGAGATGGGCGGCGCCGCCTATGCCGAGATCGGAACGGAGCGGTCGAAGGGCACGCGCGTGTTCTCGCTGTCGGGCAACGTCAAGCGGCCGGGCAACTACGAGATGCCGCTGACGGCCACCCTGCGCGAGCTGATCGAGGGCCACGGCGGCGGCACGCCGGACGGACGCACGATCAAGGCGATCATCCCGGGCGGCTCGTCCACGCCGATCCTGATGCCTGACCAGATCGACACGCACATCGACTACGAGTCGATCGCGGCCGCCGGCTCGATGGCCGGCTCCGGCGCGATCATCGTGATCGACGACCGCACCTGCATGGTGCAGCTGGCGCTGCGCGTCTCGGAGTTCTACAAGCACGAGAGCTGCGGCAAGTGCACGCCCTGCCGCGAGGGCACGCGCTGGGGCGTGGAGATCATCCGCCGCATCGAGATGGGCGAGGCGCGCCAGGGCGAGCTCGACCTGCTGCTGAACGTGTGCGACCGCATCCTCGGCAACTGCCTGTGCCCGCTGGGCGACGCGATGGCGATGCCGGTGGCGAGCTACGTCACCCACTTCCGCCACGAGTTCCAGCGCCACATCGACGAGGGCGGTTGCCCGTTCACCGCGCACAGCCCCATGTCGGGCCTCTACCACGAACCGGCGGCCGTGTCGTGAGCGAGTTCCGCGAGGCATTCCTGCGCGCCCGCCGGCGGCTGGAGGACGGGGAGGATCCCGAGCTGGTCGTGCCCGAGGTGATCGCCGCGGCCGAGGCTCCCGAGGAGATCGAGCTGGCCGAGGCGCTGTGGGACGAGGGCGACGACGAGAACGAGGACGAGGACGAGGCCGGCTGATGGCGACGGTCGAGACCGACACCGTCACGCTGTCCATCAACGACCGCGAGGTGACCGTGCCCAAGGGCATGTCGCTGGTCGAGGCGGCGGCCGAGGCCGGCATCGAGGTGCCGGTGTTCTGCTACGAGCCGCGCCTGGGCGCGGCCGTCGGCGCATGCCGCATGTGCCTGGTCGAGATCGAGGGCATTCCCAAGCTGCAGACCGCCTGCACGACGCCGGTCACCGACGGCATGGTCGTGCACTCGCACTCCGACCGCGCCCGCGAGGGCCAGGACGCCGTGCTCGAGTTCCTCCTGATCAACCACCCGCTCGACTGCCCGGTCTGCGACAAGGGCGGTGAGTGCCCGCTGCAGGATCTGACCTTCCGCTACGGCCCGGGCAGCACCCGCATGACCCTGCCCAAGCGCACCAACGTCAAGCCCGTGCCGATCTCGCCGCTGATCAAGCTCGACCGCGAGCGCTGCATCCTCTGCTACCGCTGCACACGGTTCAGCGAGAACGTCTCCGGCGACCTGCAGCTGGTGACGGAGCATCGGGGCGCGGGCTCGATCATCACCACCTTCGAGGGACGGCCGTACGACGGCGAGTTCTCGGGCAACGTCACCGAGCTGTGCCCGGTGGGCGCGCTCACCTCCACGTCCTACCGGTTCCGCGGCCGCCCGTGGGAGATCCAGAACATCCCGACGGTGTGCGGAGAGTGCCCGATCGGCTGCAACACGTACGCGACCATCCGCGAGGGCCAGGTGGTGCGCGTGCTGTCGCGCAACAACCCCGCGGTCGATGATGGCTGGCTATGCGACCGGGGCCGCTACACGTTCCCCAGCCTGGAGTCCGAGCAGCGGATCACGACTCCGCTGATACGCGGCGGTCGCGGGCTGGAGCCGGTGGACGGCAGCACGGCGCTCGACCACATCGCCGACCGGCTGCGGGCAGCGGTCGAGCGGTTCGGCCCCGGCTCTGTGGCGATCGTCGCCTCCGGCGACCAGACCAGCGAGGAGGCGCACCTATGGGCGCGCATCCAGGAGCAGGCGCTCGGCGGCGGCCCGATCGTGTGCGGCCCGGAGGGCGGCGCCGGCTGGGGCGAGCTGGCCGCGCACTCGGCCACGATCGCCGACCTGGACGATGCCGACCTGATCGTCGTCGCCGGAGCCACCGACCTGGTGCACCGCGCGCCGATCCTGGAGCTGCGCATCCGCCGCGCGGTCGACCGCGGCGCGCGCGTCGTGACGATCGGCGCCGGCGCCACACGCCTGGACACGCTGCACGCGGCCGAGCACATATCGGCCGCGCCGGGCACCACCCATGCCGCGCTGCTGGCCGCGTTCCAGGGCGTGGCGCTGAAGGGCCTCAGCGACCGCTCGGTGATCCTCTGGAATGGTCGCATGAGCGCGCCGGTGGCGGCCGTGCTGGCCCACGTCGCGCACACCAGCGGCTGCCGTGTGCTGCCCACTCCGCTGGCCGCGAACGAGCTCGGCTGCCAGGCCGCCGGCCTGGGTACGCATGCGCCGGCCGAGGCCCTGGAGGCCGTCGAGCAGGGTCGCGTCAAGGCCGTCGTGCTGCTCGGCGCCGACCCGGTCGGAGGCTGGCCCGGCGGCGACCGCTGGCGAGGGCTGATGGAGCGAGCCTTCTTCGCGCTGCAGGTGAGCCCGTTCCAGACCGGCTCCAGCGGCTGGGCGACGACGATCGTGCCGTCGCCGATGCCGCTCGAGAAGGAGGGCACGTTCACCAACATCGAGGGCCGCGTGCAGCGTCTGCGGGCAGCGGTGCCGCCGCCGCCGGGCGTGCTCGACGGGATGGTGCTGGCGGCGGAGCTGGGCCGGCGGCTGGGCCTCGAGCTGCCCGACCAGCCGCCCGCCGTGTTCGCCGACATGGCGAGCTCTCGCGCAGCGTTCGCCGGCCTCACCTGGGCCGGGATCGGCGAGCGGGGTGTTCGCCCCGAGCCTGCCTCCGGCTCCGGCCAGGCGCCGGCCGCGCCGCACGTCGCCGAGGGGGAGCCGGAGGGAACGATCGTGGTCGGCTACCGCCAGCTGATGAGTGGGCCGACCGTGGAGGCCGCGCCCGCGCTGCACTTCCAGCGCCGAAACGGCATCGAGATCTCACACGGCGACGCCCAGGAGATCGGCGTCGCCACCGGCGACCGGGTCGAGGTCAGCTTCGGCGGCGCCTCCCTGACGGGCGCCGCGCTGGTGCAGCGGCGGCTGCGACGGGGCGTCGTGCGGCTGGCGACGGCGGTGCCGTACGTCGGGCCGGGGGAGCTGCGAGCCGCGCCCGAGGAGACGGTCGATGCCTGACGGGTTCATCGTCACCGCCATCAAGTCGTTCGTGCTGGTCAACCTGGTGATGGTGATGTTCGCGTTCATGACCTGGTTCGAGCGGCGGCTGATCGGCCGCTTCCAGGTGCGCCTCGGCCCCAACCGCGTGGGGCCGTTCGGCCTGCTGCAGCCGATCGCCGACCTGGGCAAGCTGATCCAGAAGGAGAGCCTGATCCCGGTCGGCTCGAGCGCCTTCCTGTACCTGGTGGCGCCCGTGATCTCGCTCTTCAGCGCGCTGATGGTGTTCTCGGTGGTGCCGTTCGGCGGCCAGGCCACGATCCCCGGCACCGACTACCAGATCTACCTGTGGATCGCCGATCCCAACGTCGCCCTGCTGCTGGTGTTCGCGCTCGGCTCGTTCAGCTTCTACGGCTTCCTGGTGGGCGGCTGGTCGTCCAGCTCCAAGTACTCGCTGTACGGCTCGATGCGCGCCGTCTCCCAGCTGGTCAGCTACGAGGTGAGCCTGGCGCTGGCCGTGATCGGCGTGGTGATGATGTCGCAGACCCTGTCTCTGACCGGCATCGTCGATGCTCAGCAGCGCGACGGCATCTGGTACATCGTGCCGCAGTTCGTCGGCTTCGTGATCTACCTGCTGGCGTCGACGGCCGAGGTCAGCCGCATCCCGTTCGACCTGCCGGAGGCCGAGGGCGAGCTGGTGGCCGGCTACCACACCGAGTACGGCGGCATGCGCTGGGCGATGTTCCAGAACGCCGAGTACATCGCCCTGATCGCGTTCTCGGCCCTGGCATCGATCCTGTTCCTGGGCGGCTACGACGGGCCGTTTCTGCCGGGGCCGCTGTGGATGCTGATCAAGATGTTCATCTTCCTGTTCCTGTCGATCTGGGTGCGCTCGACCCTGCCACGCGTGCGCTATGACCGGCTGATGACGATCGGCTGGAAGGTGTTGCTGCCGCTGGCAACGATCAATTTGCTGGTCACCTCCGCGATCGTGGCCTACCGAGCATGAGCCCCGTCACCGACAACCTCAAGGGCTTCAGCGTCACGTTCCGGCACCTGTTCCGAAAGCCGGTGACGCAGCAGTTCCCCGACTACAAGCGCCCCGTGTACCCGCGCTTCCGCGGACGTCACCGCCTACACCGGCACGAGAACGGACTCGAGAAGTGCGTGGGATGCTCGCTCTGCGCTGCGGCCTGCCCAGCCGACTGCATCCGCGTGGTGGCGGCCGAGAACACGCCCGAGGAGCGCTATTCGGCCGGGGAGCGCTACGCGCGCATCTACGAGATCAACATGAGCCGCTGCATCTTCTGCGGCTACTGCGAGCTGGCCTGCCCGTTCGACGCGATCACGCTCGGCCACGACTACGAGCTGGCTGAGATGTCACGCGACGCGCTGGTCTACACCAAGCAGATGCTGCTGGAGCCCTCGCCCGAGGCCCGGCGCACGCCGGTGGCACCGGTCGACCCCTACGACATACCGGCCCAGGAGGACGGCGCGGCGTGACCTACGACATCGTGTTCGTCGTCGCGTCGGCGCTGGCGATCGCCTCGGCGCTGGGCGTGGTGCTGTCGGTGAACCCGTTCTACTCGGCCCTGTCGCTGATCATGCACCTGGTCTCGCTGGCCACCATGTACCTGCTGCTGCAGGCCGACTTCCTGGCCGCCGCGCAGGTGATCGTCTACGCCGGCGCGGTGATGATCATGTTCCTGTTCGTGATCGCCTACCTCGGCAACCGCGCCGACGAGCCCACGCGCGACATCCCGCTGTGGCAGCTGGGGGCGGCGGTCGTGGCGGGAGCGGCGGTCGTGATCGAGATCGTGGTGGCGGTCGCCAGCCAGGCGTTCGGCCCCGGCAAGACCGTCACCGATCAGTTCGGCAACCCGAGCCTGGTCGCCAACAGCTTCTTCTCGCGCTACCTGCTGGGATTCGAGGCCACATCGATCCTGCTGCTGGTGGCGGCGGTGGGCGCCGTCGTGCTCGGCTCCAGGCGACCCAGCCCGCGGGTCGACCAGCCGGACGCGTTCCCGGCCTCGCCGCTGCAGCCCGAGCTGGAATTGCAGGCCGCCGTGATGGGGGCCGAGACGGCGTTCCCCGTGCACCACGTGCCCCGCAAGGACGAGGACGGCGGCTGATGCACATTGGCGTCGAGTACTTCGTGTCGGTGTCGGCGATGGTGTTCGGGATCGGCATGTTCGGCGTGTTCACGCGCCGCAGCCCGCTGATCCTGCTGCTGTCGGTGGAGCTGATGCTGAACTCCTGCAACCTCACGCTGATCGCGTTCTCGCGCTACTGGGGTGAGCAGAGCGGCCAGGTGTTCGCGCTGATCGTGATGGGCATCGCGGCCTCCGAGGTCGTCGTCGGCCTGGGGCTGGTGGTGGCCGTGGCGCGCCGCAAGGCCGAACTTGACGTCGACCGGCTGACGGCGCTCCGGCACTGATGGAAACGCTCTCCTGGCTGTGTCTGTTCCTGCCGCTGGCAGGCGTGGTCCTGCTGGCCCTGGCCGGCAACCGGATCGGCCGCGAGCCGGCCTCCTGGCTGGCCACGGCCATCGCCTTCGCCTCGTTCGTCTGCGGCGCCGCCGTGTTCTTCTCGGTACTCGGCGAGAGCGAGAGCGCCCGCAGCCACGTCTACACCCTCTACACATGGGCCGGCGCCCACAACATCCACGTGCTGCGCGTGCCGCTGTCGATCCAGATCGACCAGCTGTCGGTCGTGGAGATGCTGATCGTGTCCGGCGTGGGCGCGCTGATCGTCATGTACTCGATCGGCTACATGCACGGCGACCCCAAGCAGCGTCGCTTCTTCGCCTACCTCGACCTGTTCCTGTTCTCGATGCTGCTGCTGGTGATGGCCGGGAACTTCGTGCTGCTGCTGGCCGGCTGGGGCATGGTCGGCCTCTCGTCCTACCTGCTGATCGGGTTCTGGCACGAGCAGGAGGCGCCGGTGGCGGCCGCCAAGAAGGCCTTCGTGATGAACACGATCGGCGATGTCGGCATCGCCATCGCGATCTTCTTGATGGTGCGCGACATCGGCACCACCAACTACCACGAGGTGTTCACACGGGCGCACGACGTGTGGCCGAAGGGCAGCTCCGACGCCAACTGGGTGGCGCTGCTGCTGCTGGTGGGCGCCGTCGCCAAATCGGCCCAGATCCCGCTTCACACCTGGCTTCCCGACGCCATGGAGGGTCCCACCCCGGTCAGCGCCCTGATCCACGCGGCCACCATGGTGACGGCCGGCGTCTACCTGATCGCGCGCTGCCACGTGCTCTTCGCCAACGCACCCAACGTGCGCACCCTGGTGGCGGTGATCGGCGTCGCGACGCTGCTGATGGCAGGCGTGATCGCGCTCGTCCAGACCGACATCAAACGCATCATCGCCTACTCGACCATGAGCCAGATCGGCTACATGTTCGCGGCCGTGGGCGTGGCCGACGACTCGGCCGGCATGTTCCACCTGCTCACCCACGCCTTCTTCAAGGCGCTGCTGTTCCTGGGCGCCGGCATCGTGATCCACGCGCTCGCCAACGAGCAGGACGTGCGCCGGATGGGCGGCCTCTCCAAGGTGATGCCGCGCACGACCGCGCTGATGTGGGTGGGCACGATCGCGCTGATCGGGTTCTGGCCGCTGTCCAAGGACGCGATCCTGGAGGGTGCGCTGCAGGGGGGCGGCACCGCCGGCTGGATCGTGTACGTGGGCGGTCTGCTGGGAGCCGCCTTCACCGGCATCTACGCCACCCGGCTGATGCGGCTCGTGTTCTACGGCGAGATGAGCGATTTCGCAAAGGAGCATCTGCACACCGGCCATGGAGAAGCGCCGTGGACGATGTTCCTGCCGGTGGCGGCGCTGGCGGCCGGCGCAGTGCTGGTCGGATTCCTGTCGATCGGCTTTGGCATCACCAACTTCTTCGGCGACTTCCTCGCGCAGACCGCGCCCACGATCGAGGCCACCGTGCCGCAGGACATCCTGACGACGGCGCTGGCCTGGGGCGTGGGCGGCGCCGGTGCGCTGTACGTGTGGCGGCTGTACGACGATCCCGCCCGGGTGGCCGCCGTGCGCAGCCGGTTCCAGACCATCGCCATCATCGCCGAGGCCAGGTTCGGCTGGGACGAGCTCTACTACAACATCGGCTACCGCCCGGCGGTGTGGCTGGCCGTCACGCTCGACAGCGTCGGTGAGCGCTGGATCATCGGCGGCTCGCTGTGGCTGGCGCGCACGACGGTGGCGACGGTGGCTAGGGCCACCGCGCTGGCACAGTCGGGGATCGTGCGGCAGTACGTGACCGTGCTGGCCGGCGGCGCGGCGCTGGTGGCCGTGTTCTTCCTCGGGAAGGCGAACCTGTGACCGTCGCCCTGATCGCGCTGCCGCTGGTGTGCGCCGTGCTGATCGGCTTCGTGCCGCTCGACCGGCGCGTCGCCGCGGCGCTGGGGCTGATCGCGGCGCTCGCCGAGCTGGTGCTGGCGGCGGTCGCGATCGTCACCTTCAACGTCGGCGGCGGCACCCAGTTCGTGACCGACAGGGTGTGGATCCCGAACCTGATCGGCGGCGCCGACGTGCACTTCCACGTGGCCATGGACGGGCTGTCGATGTTCATGGTCGCCCTCACCGCCGTGGGCGTGGCCAGCGCCGTCTGGACCGCGATCCGCGCCGGCCGCGACCGCCTCAGCCTGTACCTGGGCCTCTTGCTGCTGCTCGAGGCATCGCTGGTGACGCTGTTCACGGCCCGCGATCTGGTGCTGTTCTACACGGGCTGGGAGGTGATGATGATCGCCCTGTTCGTGCTGATGGGCGTCTGGGGCGGTGAGCGGCGCCGCTTCGCCACGCTCCAGTTCATCATCTACTCGCTGACCGGCTCGCTGCTGATGCTGGTCGCCATCGCCGCGCTCGCGGTGGAGGGGCACTCGTTCGACCTGGGCGTGCTGGCGGCCCAGGGACGCGACTCGTGGTGGATGTTCGGCGCGTTCGCGCTGGCCTTCTGCATCAAGGCGCCGATGTTCCCGCTGCACGGCTGGCTGCCTGATGCCTACCGCCAGTCGACGCCCGAGGTGACGGCGCTGCTCTCCGGCGTCATCTCCAAGGCCGGCGCCTACGGGCTGATCCGGTTCGCCGTGCCGCTGTTCCCGGACACCGCCTACCACTGGCGCTGGCTGTTTCTGGGCCTCGGCCTGGCCGGCCTGCTGTACGCATCGCTGGTCGCGTTCCGCCAGCCGGACGCGCGGGGCGTGGTCGCCTACTCCAGCGTCGGGCAGATGAACCTGATCATCATCGGCATCTTCGTGCTCGGGCCGGGCGGCGTCTTCAGCAACAACGGCCTCACCGGCGCCACCTTCCAGATGGTCAACCACGGCGTCGTCTCGCTGGCGGCGTTCCTGCTGATCGGCCTGGTCGAGCTGCGCACGGGCACCGACGCGCTGAGATCGCTGGGCGGGCTGGCGAACCGGCGGCCCGTGGCCTCGACCGTGTTTCTGACGGCCGCGCTGTTCACGCTGGCGGTGCCCGGCTCGAGCGTGTTCATCTCGGAGCTCTACATCCTGATCGGCGCATTCGGCGAGCAGCCGCTGCTGGGCGCCGCCGCCTCGCTCGGGATCGTGCTGGCCGCCATGTACATGCTGCGCTGGTACTCGGCGATCGCGCACGAGGGCGACGGGGAGCGAATCGACGCCACGACGCCCGACCTGCGGCGCTCGGAGCTGGCGGTGGCGGTGCCGCTGCTGCTGATCCTGCTGGTGCTGTCGGCCTGGCCGTTCGGCGTGATGGAGCGGATTGGATGATCACGCTCACGGTCACGACAATCCCCGTCTCGTGGTCGGCGATCGCCCCCGAGATCGTGCTGCTCAGCTGCGCGTGCGTACTTCTCACCTGCGCGATCTTCCTGCCGGCACGGCTGGCCCATCCCGTCGGGGCGGCGGTCGCGGCGGGTGCCTTCCTCGCGGCCATGGTGGCGCCGGTGGCGCAGTGGCACGATGCGCCTCGAACAGCGTTCGACGACACGCTGCGGATCGACGCATTCGGCAACGGTGCGCGGCTGCTGATCTTCGCGGCCGGCCTGCTGGCAGTGGTCGTGGCGTGGGGCATGCCGCACCTCGCCGACCGGGCGGTCGAGTACCACGCGCTGCTGCTGGCCGCCGGCGCCGGCATGTCGCTGCTGGCGGTGTCGAACAGCCTGGTGATCGCGTTCATCGCGCTGGAGCTGTTCTCGATCGCGCTGTACGTGCTGGTCGCGATCGACGTGGATGTGCTGCCCGGCCTGGAGGGCGCGCTCAAGTACCTGGTCGTGGGCTCGGTGGGCGCGGCCTTCCTGCTGTACGGGTCGGCGCTGGTCTACGGCGCCACCGGGCAGTTCGAGTTCGACCTGATCGCACAGTCGATCCGCCACGGCGACGCCCACGGCGGCGTGCTGCTGATGGGCGTCGCGATGATCGTCGTCGGCCTGGGGTTCAAGGCCAACTCGGCGCCGTTCCATATGTGGACGCCGGACGCGTACGAGGGAGCCCCCACACCGGTAACAGCGTTCATGTCGGCGGCCACCAAGACGGTGGCTCTGGTGCTTGCATTCCGCGTGCTGGTGGCGGCCTTTGGCGAGGACTCGGCGATCTGGCAGGACGCGATCGGAGCGCTCGCGGTCGCGTCGTTCGCGGTCGGAAACCTGGCGGCGCTGCGGCAGGCGAACGTGAAGCGGATGCTGGCCTATTCCACGATCGGTCACACCGGCTTCCTGTTCACGGCGGTGGCCGTGCACACCCAGGCCGCAGCTCGCGCCATGTTCTACTACCTGGCCATCTACTCGCTGATGAACATCGGCGCGTTCGCGCTCGTGGCGATCCGCGAGCGCGAACTGGGACGCCCGGTGCTGATCGATGACTTCCGCGGCTACGCCTACCGGCGGCCGCTGCTGGCGCTCTCGATGGTGGTGTTCATGCTGTCGCTGGCCGGGCTGCCGCCGATGGGCGGGTTCATCGCCAAGATCACGATCTGGAGCAGCGCCGTCGACGCCGGGCAGACCTACCTGGCGGTCGTGGGCGTGGCCGCGACCCTGGTCGGTCTCGGGTACTACCTGAAGATCCCGTTCGCGCTGGTCGACCGGGATGTGCCGGTCCCGGAGTCGCCATATCGCCCGGCGTTCGCCGTGACATCGGCTACCGTAGTGACAACGGCGGTCGCGGTGATGGTGCTCGGGATCATTCCCGGGCCGCTCCTCGATCTGGCGCAGACGGCAAGTGCATCACTGATCGGGAGATGACGATGAAGCGACTGGCAGCGGTGGCGGTTGGTGCGTTGGCGATCGTGGTGCTGTTCCCGGCCACGGCCAGCGCTCGGACACTCTCTCAGGGCATGTGCGGGCCGGACGTCCACCGCCTCCAGCACGAGCTGGGCCTGCACAAGTACCTGCCGACGGCCTACACGCCGGGGTGCTACGACTATCGCACGTCGCAGGCCGTGATGGCCTACCAGGGCTGGGCCCGGCTGACGCGCGACGGCGTGGCCGGATCGATCACGCAGGCGCGCCTGAAGAAGGCCGTGACGCCTCGGCCGTGGACCGGCAGCCGCCACTTCGCCCACGTCGAGGTGCACAAGGGCAGGCAGGTGCTGCTCCTGATCGGCAAGCTGGGCAAGGTGCGGCGCGCGATCCACGTGTCGACAGCCGCGCCTGGCCACGTCACGCCCACCGGCCACTGGCACGTCTACTCGAAGTCGCGGATGTCGTGGTCGGTCCCGTTCCACGTATGGCTGCCGTGGGCCAGCTACATCGTCGGCGGCATCGCGATGCACTCGTTCGCGAGCGTGCCCGGCTATCCGGCCTCGCACGGCTGCATCCGCATGCCGGCGCCGGAGGCCAGGTGGATGTACAAGCGAACCCCGATCGGCACGCCCGTCTGGGTCAAGTAGCCGCGCGCAGGGCCCGCGAGATGGTTGATTCCCTATCCGCGTGATGTCCTGAGCGGCTGGGAATCACGCAGCGCAAGGATCGAGGGAGGGTCGATATCGGGAATATCGGCCCGACCGAGGACGCCGCGATGCGCGGGTTCCCGGCCGCAGCCCACCAACCGCCCGAAGTACCGCGACGTTCTCAACGATCAGGCGCGCGTGGATAGGGAATCAACCATCAGCGGTGCAGCAGGTGCCGCACCGGCCGCAGCCGCTCGCGCAGTGAGGCCGCATC
>JBJMJD010000070.1:0-20592 GCA_045806525.1 Gaiellales bacterium
GCACGCGCTCTATGACTGGAGCTACGCCCGTCAGCTGCTCTACATCCGCACGCTCGAGGGCGCCCAGGCCGGCGGCGGCAAGGAGCGTCTGCACGAGCTGTTCGGCCGGGAGTTCCTGGAGCGCCGGCCGCTGCTGGACGCCATCGAGAACGACGACCCGCAGCCGCCGGTGCTGCTGATCGACGAGATCGACCGCGCCGACGACGAGTTCGAGGCGTTCCTGCTGGAGCTGCTCTCCGACTTCCAGGTCACGATCCCCGAGATCGGGACGATCCGGGCCACGCGGCGGCCGCTGGTGATCCTCACGTCGAACCGCACGCGCGAGTTGCACGACGCCCTCAAGCGCCGCTGCCTCTACCACTGGATCGGGCACCCCTCGCTGGAGCGCGAGATCGAGATCGTGCGCGCCCGCGTGCCCGGCGTGCCCGAGCGCCTGGCCGCCGAGGCGGCCGCCTTCGTGCAGGAGCTGCGCCGACTCGACCTGGCCAAGTCGCCGGGCGTGGCCGAGACGATCGACTGGACGCAGGCGCTGCTTGCCCTCGGCCAGCAGGAGCTGGACGCCGGCGTGGTGGACGCCACCCTCGGCTCGGTGCTGAAGTACCACGAGGACGTCGAGCGAGTCCGCGACGCCGGCCTGCGCGAGCTGGTCGGCGAAGCGCGCAGCACCTGAGATGGACCGACCATCTGCCAACCCCGGCGACGCCGTCACCCGCAAGCTGGTCACCTTCGGCCGGATCCTGCGCGAGGCCGGCCCCGAGGTCGGTCCGGGCCGGCTGCAGGACGCCATGCGCGGGCTATCGCTGGTCGACCTGGCCGACCGGGAGCAGGTCTACCACGCGCTCCGGTGCACCCTGGTCGCGCGCCAGGACCACCTGGACATCTTCGATGCCGCCTTCACCGCCTACTGGGAGCGCGAGCCGCGCGAGCCCTCGGAGGCCCCCGGCGACCTGCTCAGCCAGGAGCGCTCCACGCTCCCGCCTCCCCCCGGGTCCCAGGATGCCGCCGATGCCGGACCCGACGACGAGGATGACCGCAGGATGCACGGCGTCGCCGCCGCCCGCGATGAGCTCCTGCGCCACCGCGACTTCGCCCACATGTCCAACGACGAGCTACGGCGTGTGCGCCGGCTGATGGACGACCTGGCGGCGCTGCATCCGCTGCGCCGCTCTCGCCGGCTTCAGCCCGCGCATGCTCCCGGCGTGCTCGATCAACGCAACACGCTGCGCCAGTCGATGCGCTCGGAGGGGATCCCGCTCGACCGCCGCTGGCGCCGGCCCAAGCTGGTACCCCGCAAGCTTGTGGTGCTGGTGGACGTGTCCGGCTCGATGGAGCCCTACGCCCGTGCCCTTGTCATGTTCCTGCAAGCGCTGTCGGCCCGCGAGGGCGCCTCACGGTACGTCGAGGCCTTCGCGTTCGGCACGCGGCTCACCCGCCTCACGCCGCACCTGGCCGGACGCGATCCCGACGTGGCGATGGCCCGCGCCAGCATGGCACTGTCCGACTGGGGCGGTGGCACGCGCATCGGCGAGTCGCTGGCCGCCTACAACCGCGTGTTCGGCCGCCGCGGCCTCACCCGCGGGGCCGTCGTCGTGATCGCATCCGACGGGTGGGAGCGCGGCGACCTGGCGCTGCTGGACGGCGAACTGGCCACGATCGCCCGGCAAGCCGACACGCTGATGTGGGTGAACCCACTGAAGGGCCATGACGGCTTCGAGCCACTCGCCGGCGGCATGCAGATCGCGCTGCGCCACGTGGACGACGTGCTCGAGGGGCACAACCTGGCCGCCCTGGAGGCGCTGGCCGAGGCGCTGCGCCGGATACACCCGGTCCCGCGCGCGGTCAGTCGCGGGGCCTGAGTCCGACCCAGAGCATGCCGCTGATGGCGGCGCCCTGGAACTTCTGGATGGGATCCCTGCGCAGGGTCATGACCGTGGCCGTCAGCTGCAGGCAGATCACGACGGCTGCGGTCGCCAGGTTGCGTGCGATGCGCGCGGTCATGGACGGATCCTAGAGCCTCGCGCCCCACGGGGGCTGTCAGCCGACGCACGGCCCGGTATCGGCCCGCTGCTCGGGCGACGCCAGCGCGTGCTGGATGTCGTCCATCGAGACGCCGAATCCGCCGCCGCCGGCCTCCGTGGCCGCGAACATCATCGCCACGACGTGACCGGAGCGGTCGACCACGGGGCCGCCGCTGTCGCCGTGCAGCACGCGGCCCCGGATCGGGACCACGGTGCGCTGCGCCATGCCCTGGCCGTAGGCATCGCGGGTGACGATGAACTGGGACTGGCCGACGCGTCCCGGAGCCGCCGTCAGCGGCCCGCCGCCCGGGTAGCCGATCAGCGCCACCCCGGAGCCTCCGGCGGTGCCGTCCCGCGTCGGCAGCGGGGGATCGGTCAGGCCGCGCACCCGCAGCAGCGCGATGTCCTTCGACGGGTCGACGAAGACGGGCAGGGCATTCAGCGCGCCGGTGTCCGTGATCACCTGGGTCTCGTGCTCGCCCGAGATCACGTGCGCGTTGGTGACGACCAGTCCTGGCCGCGCCACCCACCCGGTGCCCTGCAGCGTCAGGCCGCAGGACGATCCCTCGACCAACACTACGCTCCGCTCGGCCCGCCGCACCGACGGCAAGACCGGCACCGACCGGTCGGGCGGCGGCAGGCTGGCGACGCCGCCCACGCCCAGCACCGGTAGCCGATCGAAGCGCGCGATCGCGTCGATCAGCGACTGGGCCGGCACCCACCGCACCAGCCGCGGCAGGATCGTCGAGGATTGCACCTCTTGACGCAGCCCCAGGCTGGGCTGGTTGATCGCAGTCACCGCCACCAGCCAGGCGACGGCAAGCCCCAGCACCGTACCTGCGACCAGCCCTCCCGCCCCGTCGATGGTCGCCAGCGGGCCGATCAGCACCCTGCGGCGAATGGCGTTCGCGAGCGGGTTGGTCGCTGCCTGCGCGAGCGCGCCGCCGATCACCGCGCCGAGCAGCGCGGCCACCGGCTCCCACTCGGCGCGGGCGCTGTCCGAAAGCGCGTACGGGGCCAGCCGCGACCCGACCCAGGCACCGGCCGCGAAGCCGGCCAGCGCCAGCACCTGTGCGGCGAACCCCCGACGCAGCCCGACCAGCGCCGACAGCGTCAGCCACACGATCACGATCACGTCCGCGCCGGTCACGCTGGGAAGTATCGGTGCTGGAACGGTTGTGCGACACTCCTAACGTGGAGCACATCACCATCGAGTCGACCCCAAAGCTGAACCGGCCGACCATGGTGGCGGCATTCCGGGGCTGGAACGACGCCGGCGGGGCCGCCAGCCTCGCTGCCGGCTACCTGCGCCTGGCCACCGGCGCCGAGCGGTTCGCGTCGATCGACCCCGATCCGTTCGTGGATTACCAGCAGACGCGGCCCACCGTCACGCTCACCGACGGCGAGGTACGCGACGTGGAGTGGCCCGAGACCGAGATCATGGCCTCCGAGCAGCACGACATCGTGATCGTGGTCGGCCCCGAACCGAACATGCGCTGGCGGGCCTACACCGACGCCATCTGCGGCCTGGCCGGCGACATCGGCGTGGGACTGGTGGTAACGCTGGGCGCGCTCCTCGCCGACACGCCTCACACGCGCCCGGTGCCGGTGTCGTCCACCGCGTCCGACGAGGAGCTGATCGCCCGGCTGCGGCTGACCAGGTCGAACTATGAAGGCCCCACCGGGATCGTGGGCGTGCTGCACGACGCCTGCGGCCGCGCCGACCTGCGCTCGGCCAGCCTGTGGGCGGCCACGCCGCACTACATCTCGGCCACGCCCAACCCGCGTGCCGCGGTGGCCCTGCTGGAGCGGCTGTCCGACCTGACCGGCACCCCCGGGCCGAGCGGCGAGCTGGAGCGGGCCGCGAGCGAGTATGCGGTGCGGGTGGCCGCTGCGGTGGCCGAGGACCCCGAGCTGGGCGCGTACGTCGAGCAGCTGGAGTCGGCCGCCGACGCCGAGGATCCGGCAACGGGAGAGGATCTGGCGCGCGACTTCGAGCAGTACCTGCGGGAGCAGGGCGAGGAGGGCACCGAGCGTTGAGCGCGGACGCGACCGATCAAAGCTTCGCGCGCGACGTGATCGACCGCTCCCACGAGGTACCGGTGATCGTCGACTTCTGGGCCGAGTGGTGCGGTCCCTGCCGCCAGCTGACGCCGGTTCTGGAGGATGCGGTGGCAGCGCTGAACGGGCAGGTCGAGATGGTCAAGGTCGACGTTGACGCGAACCCGCGGCTAGCCGCCGAGTACCGCGTGCAGGGCATCCCGGCCGTGAAGGCGTTCCGGGACGGCCGCATGGTCGATCAGTTCACCGGCGCGGTGCCGCGGCAGACGGCCGATCTGTTCTTGCGCGGGCTGCTACCGAGTGAGGCGGACCGGCTGGTCGAGCTGGGCGACGAGGACTCGTTGCGCCGCGCGCTGGAGCTGGAGCCCGGCCACGCCGGGGCGCTTGCTGCTCTGGCGCGCCTCGAGCTGGCCGATGACGACACCGCCGGCCCGGCGCTGGCAGCGATCGCCGCCGGAGATCCGGAGCGGGGCCTCCAGCTGCTGCTGGACGGCGTGCGCGAGTCCAGCGGCGAGTCCCGTGACGCGCTGCGCAAGGTGATGGTGGGGGTGTTCGCCGAGCTCGGCCAGGACCATCCACTGGCGCTGCGGTACCGGCGCGAGCTGGCAAGCGCGCTGTTCTAGGCAAGGGTCGGACAGAGCTCCCGGAGTGACCCTGCGCGGAAGATACGCTAACTGCGTGGCTGACCCGACCTACACCGTCAAGGCGCTCGATGAGTCGACCTGGCCCGCATTCGCCGCGCTTGTGGAGCGGAACAACGGCGTCTTCGGCGGCTGCTGGTGCATGGGCTTCCACGCCGAGGGTGTCGGCAAGGACACCACCGCGGCCCAGAACTGCGAGCGCAAGCACGAACGCGTGCGAGCCGGCACGGCGCACGCGGCGCTGGTGTTCGACGGGGACGACTGCCTGGGGTGGTGTCAGTTCGGGACGCCCGATGAGCTGCCCCGGATCAAGAGCCGTGCGGCGTACGAGAAGGGCCGCACGACGTCGCCGGACTGGCGGATCGCGTGCTGCTACGTCGGCAAAGGGCACCGCCGACAGGGCGTGGCGACCGCGGCGCTGGCCGGAGCCGTCGACCTGATCGCGGGTCTGGGCGGGGGCACCGTAGAGGGGTACCCGGAGGACGCAGGCTCCGTGCCCGCCGGGTTCCTGTTCAACGGCGCACTCTCGACCTACGAGCGGCTGGGCTTCGTCCGCGACCGCAAGATCGGCAAGCACCGCTGGGTCGTGACTCGCACCGTCGCACCGCAGGCGGGTGGGTAGGCTGCCGAGCATGCGCCTCGAAGTCCGGTTTCAGGCCGTGCCGGTCGAGGGCCTGCGCGCCTTCCTCGAGCCGCTCGGGTACCGCTTCGACTGGGGTCCGGAGCTGGAGGGAATCGGCTTCCACTGGCTGAAGCAGCCGCTGTCGGGCACGGGCGTGCGGGCCACGTACTTTCCGGACGGCGACGAGGGGTTGCTGGTGATCGAGACCGATGGCCGGGCTTCGGTGGCCGACGCAACCATGCAGGACATCACCGCCCGGCTGATGGCCGAGCGGTTCGAGAACGCATCGGTCTGGTGCCCCACCACCGATCGCAGAGAGTACGCGTGCGGCCGGACCGCCGACCCGCCGGCGCCCGGCTCAGACCCGCCGCCCTGGTACTCGTAGCTCCGAGCGGCGGGCGACGACCCGCAGCAGCTCGCGGCGAATCGCGCCGCTGCCGGGCCGGATCACGAACCAGTAGGTGGCGAACGCCCGGCGCGTGCGGGTGTCCGTGGCGACGACCCGGGTCTCGGTGCTCAGGAACGTCCCTTGCTGCGTCGGCTCGAGGCGAAACTGCATTCCCACCTTGATCCACCCGGGCTGCGACCATGACCGCAGAGCCGCAGCGTCCAGCTCCGGCGGAGTCGCACCTCCCAGCATGCGCCAGGCCTGGCTGAGGCCCGCGGAGATCTCGACGCTGGGTCGCTCCGAGAACAGCACCGGGATGGGTGTCACGTCGAGAAACGACCGTCCCGCAAGCGGCTGATGCCTCCTGCCGGAGAGCCTGGCTGGCAGCAGGCGCACCGCCTCGAGCGTCCGCCCCAACGGCAGCGCCGCCATGGTGACTCGGTGCAGCTCATCCCAGACCACCTCTGGCGGGGCGCCCACGTCGCGGGAATGACGAATCCGGTGCTCCGGCTCCGGGATCACGTCGTCGAGGTTCATGGGCAGCCCGCGTCCAACCCCTCCGCGCTCACAGCTCCTCGCCCTCCCAGTAGTCGACCGGCTCGATCCGCCCGATCAGGTTCACGCCGCACAGGTACACCTTGCCCGACCGCGGGTAGTAGCAGATGTCGTTCGGCTCGCGGGTGCCGAAGGCCAGCAACGCGATCCCGTCGTCGCCGGCGCGGATCGCGTGCGCGATGCCCGTGCCCGCCGGCCTCGTGATCACGCTGCCGGGGCGCACCGGGAACGACTCGTCGCCCAGCTCGCACGTCCCATCTCCCTCCAGCACGACGAAGATCTCCTCCTCGGCAGAGTGGCAGTGCGGCGCGCAGACCAACCGGCCCGGCTCCGAGGCGATGTGCTTGAGGCCGGTGCGGACCGTGCCCGTGGCCGCGCCCAGGTCGCGCCGCACCCGCACCTTCGGCCCCGCCGGCATCGGCTCCACGTCCTCCAGCGCCGCCACGTTGCGGTGGCGATCGCCGGGCTCGGGGAACGGAAAGTCGCCGGCGGCGTCGTCCAGCTTGAACAGGTTCCGCATCCCCGGTGCCTCCACCACCGTCGGCCCGGCCCACGCGTGGCCGGCACGCGGCAGATAGCAGAGCTCCAGCGGCACCCGCGTGCCGAACGCGAGCACGTCCAGCACCTGGTCGCCGGCGCGCAGCGTGTGTGTCTGCGCGTTTGCCGGGTGGGCGATCGTGTCGCCGGGCCCGACCTGGCAGACCTCGCCGTCCTGCCACAGCAACCCGGTCCCCGACAGCACGTGGAAGATCTCCTCCTCGGCGCCGTGGATGTGAGCCGGCGTGGAGCGGCGGCCCGGCTGGATCATGATCCGGTTCAGGCCGACCCGGTCGCTGCCCCCGAGCCTGCCCAGGTCGAACCAGGTGGCGTGAATGTCGCCGGCGCGGCGATCGCGCCCCTCGCAATCGTCCCAGTGGACAACGTGCGTCATCAGTCACCCTCCTTCGCATCCGGCTCGAGTGCTGCCTCCAGCAGCTTCCGCGCCTCGTCCGGGAACGGCTGTGACCGCTCCCGGGACCGGTCACAGTGCACCATCACCGATTCCGCCACCGCCGCCACCTCACCGGTGGTGGTCGACCTGATCGTCTCGCGGGTTACCACGCTGGACGACCCCACCCGGATCACGGCCAGCGCGACGTCGACCAGATCGTCGCTCTGCACGAGGCTGCGCCGGAAGTCAACCGACGTGTGCCGCAGCACCATCTGGTTGACGGTGTCGTGGCTGAGCAGGCCGGTGTAGAACTCGTCCCGCGCCTCCTCCAGGTAGGTCAGGAAGACGGCGTTGTTGACGTGTCCGAAGCCGTCCAGATCGCGCCACCTGATCTCCACGCGTTTGGCGTATCCCATGGCGCTACTCTGCCAGATCGTGGATCCGATCACGGCACTGACCCGCCCGGCCGACGGCCCGCCGCAGGGAGCGCTGGTGCTCCTGCACGGCCGCGGGTCGAGCGAGCACGACCTGGTCGACCTGTTCGACCTGGTCGACCCGCAGCGGCGGCTGGTCGGCATCACCCCCCGCGCGCCGCTGGCGCTGCCACCGGGCGGCCGCCACTGGTATGCCCTCCGCGAGATCGGCTACCCGGACCCGGCCACGTTCCTGGCCACGATGCAGGCGGCCGGCGAGTGGCTGGACGGGCTGGCCGAGAGCACCGGCGTGCCGCTCGAGCGCACCGTGCTGGGCGGGTTCTCGCAGGGCTGCGTGATGTCCTGGGCGCTGGGCCTGGCCGCGGGCCGGCAGCGGCCGGCCGGCATCATCGGCCTTTCCGGGTTCATGCCCACCGTCGAGGGCTTCCAGCTCGACCTCGACGGCCTCACCGGCTACCCGGTGGCGATCGCCCACGGCACGCTCGACTCCGTGATCAGCGTGGAGTGGGGGAGGCGGGCGCGCGACCGCATGGTGGCGGCTGGCGCCGAGGTCACCTACCACGAGTCTCCGGTGCCACACACCGTCGACCCGGCTGTGCTCCCGATCCTCGCCGCCTGGCTGGGAGAGGTGATCTGAGCCACGCCCGGGCCCACCTGGTCCTGGCAACCGTGGTGGTGTTGTGGGCGGGAGCGTTTGCGGCCATCAAGCACCTGCTTGACGCCGGGCTGTCCGCGCCCGAGATCGCGGCCGCGCGCTTCCTGATGGTCGCGCCGGCGTTTGCCGCCACGCTGTATCTGTCCGGTGGGCTGCCCGGCCTCAGCAGGCGGGACTGGACCCGGGTGATCGTGGCCGGCCTCTGCTGGGTCGCGGTCTACCACCTGGCGCTGAACGAGGGAGAGCTGCGCACGACCTCGGGCACGGCGGCGGTGATCGTGGGCACCGCACCCGGCATGACGCTGGCGCTGGCCCTGCTGCTTGGCCTCGAGCGCTTCTCGCCCTGGCGGCTGGTCGGTCTGGTGGTGGCGTTCTGCGGCGTGGTGGTCGTCGTCACGCTCGGCTCAGGGCAGGCCGTCTCGCTGGACAACGCGGCCGGGCCGCTGCTGGTGCTGGTGGCGGCATTCTCGTTCGCGCTCTACAACGTGCTGGTGAAGCCGCTATCCGCACATGCCAGCACCACCTCCATCAGCTCCGCGGCAACGCTGGCGGGCACCGTGCCGCTGCTGTTCCTGCTGCAGCCCTCGTCGGGCGATCACTTTCAGGGCCTGTCGGGCGAGGACTGGGCGCTGCTGCTCTACCTGGGGCTGGGGTGCACCCTGTTCGCGTACATCGGCTGGACGATGGCGCTGCGCCGCGTCGACGCCTCCCGCGCGGTCGCCTACCTGTACGGGGTGCCGCCGCTGGCGGTGGTGATTGGTGCGCTCACGCTGGACGAGAGCGTGACGCCCTGGCTGGCACTGGGCACGCTACTGGTGGTCGGTGGCGTGGCGGTCGCGCAGGTGCAGCGATGAGCGCGTTCACGTGGCGCGACGGCGACCGTACCATCGTCTACGGCGAGGAAGCGGTCAGCGCGTTGCGGCGCCAGGGATGGGACTCAGGGCTAACGCTCCTGACCACGCCGCGCGCCGACCCCGGCATCATGCCGGCGCTGATGGTGGCTGAGGGCCAGGTGCCGGACCTGGCAGCGCGGCTGCTGCCGGAGGCCGTCGGCGGCCGTCTGCTGGCGTGGGGCGGCGGCCGGGTGATCGACACGGCCAAGGCCATCGCCTCGGTCACCGGCGCCCAGGTGGGGGCTGTGCCGACCACCCTGTCGGGAGCCGAGATGACCTCGCTTCACCGCAAGATCCAGGGTCGCGACCAGGGACCCTCCGTGCGCCCGGTGCTGGTCATCGGCGACCCCGCCCTGATGTGCTCGCTCCCGGAGCCGGCGCTTCGGGCCAGCGCGCTGAACGCGCTCGCCCACGGGGTGGAGGCGCTCTACGGGCCCCGGGCCAACCCGGTCGCGACGATCGTCGCGCTGCGCGGCGCGCAGCTGATCGCCGAGGGGGATCGTGCGCTCGGCGCGCTGCTCTGTGCCTACGCCGTTGACTCCGCGGGCTACGCGGTTCACCACGTGCTCTCCCAGACCACCGTCCGGGTGGCCGGCACCGGCCACGCTCAGACCAACGCCGCGGTGCTGCCGGCGACGATCACGGTCATGCTGAAGCGCGCACCAGAGGTGATGGCTGATCTGGCAACGGCGCTCGGGGTGAGCGCCGGTGATCTGGTCGCGCGCGTGGACGAGCTGGGCGGCCACGCCCGCATCGACCTCGAGGCGCCCACCCGAGAGGCGGTGGCGGATGCGGCGCTGAGGCGGCCGCAGCTGGCCGACACCCCCGGTCCTGACATCACCCGGGCCGAGCTGCTGGCCATGCTGGCGATGGCGGCCGCCGGGTAGACTTGCCCGGATGGGCAAGGGCTACGCAGAGGGACCGGCGGCCGAGGAGGCCGAGGCGGCGCGCGAGCGTGGCGACCATCTGGCGCGCCCGGGTGTGACCGTGACGCGCCGGGTCGTGTTCGGCTCGACGCCCGACAACCCCACGCAGCACCTGATCGGGTACGCCGACGAGGTCGACCCCGACGCCCTGTTCGCGGCCGGCAAGGCCTGGGGCATCAAGGTCGTGAACGCCGTTGAGTAACCCCTACGACCGCCCGTCCGACCCCGCTAAGCGCCACAGCGCCGCGCTCACCGACGGCCCCGACCGGGCCGCAGCCCGCTCGATGCTGAAGGCCATCGGCTTCACCGATGACGACCTGGCGCGCCCGATCATCGGCGTCTCCACCACGTGGATTGAGACGATGCCCTGCAACTTCAACCAGCGCGAGCTGGCGCAGCGTGTGAAGGCCGGCATCCGCGCCGCGGGCGGCACGCCGATGGAGTTCAACACGATCTCGGTGTCGGACGGCGTGTCGATGGGGACAGAGGGAATGCGCGCGTCGCTGGTCAGCCGCGAGGTGATCGCCGATTCGATCGAGCTGGTGGTGCGCGGCCATCTGATGGACGGCCTGGTCTGCCTGGTCGGCTGCGACAAGACGATCCCGGCCGCCGCCATGGCGCTGTGCCGGTTGGACGTGCCCGGGCTGGTGCTCTACAACGGCACCATCGCGCCCGGCACCTTCCGCGGCCGCGACATCACCATCCAGGACGTGTTCGAGGCGATCGGCGCCTACGCGGCCGAGCGTATCGACGCCGAGGAGCTGCACGCCGTCGAGTCGGCCGCGTGCCCCGGCGCCGGAGCCTGCGGCGGCCAGTACACGGCCAACACGATGTCCACGGCGCTCGAGTTCCTGGGCCTGTCGCCAGGAGGGATGAACGGCATCCCGGCGCTCAACCGGGGCAAGGGCGACGCCGCCGAGAAGGCCGGCGAGCTCGTGATGCGGCTCGTCCGCGACGACGTCCGGCCCTCGCAGATCGTCACCCGCGACTCGCTCGAGAACGCGGCTGCCTCGGTGGCGGCCACCGGCGGCTCGACCAACGGCGTGCTGCACCTGCTGGCGATCGCCCGCGAGCTCGACATCCCGTTCTCGATCGACGACTTCGACCGCATTGCCGGGCGCACGCCGATCGTTGCCAGCCTCAAGCCCGGCGGCCAGTTCGTCGCCACCGACATCTTCGACGCCGGCGGCGTGGCGCTGGTGGCGCGGGAGCTGGCCAAGCGCGAACTGGTGCACGTGGGCGCGCGCACCGTGGACGGCCGCACGCTGGGCGAGATCGCCGATCAGGCCGTGGAGACCCCCGGGCAGCCCGTTGTGGTGCCGATCGACCGCCCGATCAAGGCGACGGGCGGCCTCGCGATCCTGCGCGGCAACCTCTCGCCGGACGGCTGCGTCGTTAAGCTGGCCGGGCACGAACGCCTCAGCCATCGCGGACCGGCCCGCGTGTTCGACTCCGAGGAGGACTGCTTCGCCGCCGTCAAGAGCCGCTCGATCGAGCCCGGCGATGTCGTCGTGATCCGCTACGAGGGCCCCGCGGGCGGCCCCGGCATGCGCGAGATGCTGCATGTGACTGCGGCGATCGTGGGCGAGGGGCTGGGCGACCAGGTGGCCCTGATCACCGACGGGCGTTTCTCGGGCGCCACGCATGGCCTGATGGCGGGTCACGTCACGCCGGAGGCGGCGCACGGCGGCCCCATCGCGATCGTGCAGAACGGCGACATGATCGAGCTCGACATCGAGGCCCGCGAGCTGCGGGTGGAGCTGTCCGACGATGAAATTGCTGCCCGCCTGGCCGGCTGGCGCGCGCCTGCCCCGCGCTATTCGACGGGCGTGTTCGCGAAGTACGCGGCGCACGTGTCGAGCGCCAGCGAGGGTGCCGTCACCGGGCCGTGAACGTCCTCGTCCTGGCCGACACTCACATCCCCGACCATGCATCCGCCCTGCCCGAGGCGTTGCTGCCACACCTGGAGTGGGCCGAGCTGATCGTGCATGGCGGAGATGCCACGAGCACGTACGTGCTGACCGAGCTCGAGGCGTACGCGCCGGTGCACGCGGTGCTCGGCAACATCGACGGCTGGGACGTGCGGGCGGCCGGCGTGCCCGAGCAGCTGCAGCTGAGCCTGGGCGGCGTGGAGGTGGCGGTTGTGCACGACGCCGGGCCGCGCCAGGGCCGTGAGGCGCGCCTGCGTAAGCGGTTCCCGGCGGCGGCGGTGATCGTGTTCGCCCACTCGCACCAGCCGGTCAACGAGCTGGTGGACGGCGTGCTATTCCTCAACCCGGGCAGCCCGACCTGGAAACGGCGGGCCGCCTACCCCAGCGTGCTGCGCTTGGTGATCGGCGCCGCGGGCGCCGACGCGACGCTGATCCGGCTGTAGAGCGCGCTTACCTCGCGACCCGCGACAGCGCCTCGCCGGCCAGGCCGCTCAGCAGCCGCCGCTTCCAGGCCGTCTGCTCGAGCCCGGGCAGCCCCGCCAGCGGATCCGCCGGATCGAGCAGCCGCGGCAGGTTGGACACCCCGATCGCGGCCAGCCGCAGCTGGTCGCCGAAGCGGGCGGCTGCCACGCCGGCCAGCGCAAAGCTCCAGGCGTGCCGCTCGCCGGCCCGCTCGTACGCGCTGGCCTCCGGGGCGCTCGGCACCACGACGGAGGTCAGGAACTCGCCGGGCGCCAGCGCCAGGGTGGAGCGGTTCTCGTCGCTGGCCTTGCGGTAGAGATCCGCCAGCGGGATTCCCCGCGGTCGGCTGCTGGTCTCGACGGTCGCGTCCAGCGCCAGCAGGGCCGCCGCCAGGTCGCTGGGGGCGACCGAGATGCAGTCGCCCGGCTCCAGGCCGTGCTTGCGGTGATCGCCGACCTGGGCGTAACAGGTGTCGCCGCCGCGCAGCCAGCAGGTCAGGTCGGGGTGCCGGAAGTACCAGCAGCGCACCTGCTGGCAGAGATTCCCGCCGACGGTGCCCATCTCCCGCAGCTGCGGCGAGGCGGCGGCCGAGGCGGCCTGGTGCAGCGCGGCGAAGCGCTCGCGGACGGTGCCGTCGCGGGAGAGGTCGGCCAGCGTCACCGTTGCGCCGATGCGGATGCCCTCGGCCTCGGGCGCGATCGCGTCCAGGCCAAGGCCGCGCAGGTCGACGACCGTCTCGGCCGCCAGGATCCCGCGGTCCTGCTGGGTCAGCAGGTCGGTGCCGCCGCCCATGGCACGCGCGGCCGGCTGCGACAGTGCCGCCGCGGCCTCCTCGACCCCCGCCGGGCGGGCGTAGGCGAACGTCCTCACCGCAGCGCCTCCAGCACCCGGCGGGGCGTGTAGGGCGCCTCGCGCAGCCGCAGGCCCAGCGCGTGGGCGACCGCGTTTCCGATGGCGCCGGGCGTGGGGATGATGGGCGGTTCGCCCAGCCCCTTGATGCCCAGCGCCAGCTCCGGGTCGGGCTCGCCGACGAACCGGCACTCGACCTCGGGCAGGTCGGCCAGGGTCGGGATCTTGTAGTCCTCGAGGCCGGCGTTGACCACGGTGCCGGTTGTCGGATCGACCACCCGCTCTTCGCTGAGCGCGAAGCCGATGCCCTGCAGGATCCCGCCCAGCACCTGGCTGCGCGCGCCCATCGGGTTGACCACGCGGCCGATGTCGTGCACCGCGACCACCCGCTCGACGGTGACCAGGCCGGTGAGGGTGTCCACGGCCACCTGCGCGATCTGGCAGCCGAACGTGTTCACGGCCATGCCGTCCGGGTTGGGCGCGCGCGACCCCGACCCGGTGACCCACGCGTTGCCGAGCTTCTCGGTCACGTCGTGGATGGGGCGGCGCAGGGTGCCGTCGGCCGATCGCACCTCGCCGGCGGTCAGCTCCAGGTCGGAGGCCGCGATCTCGAACATGTCGGCGGCCAGCTCCAGCAGCTGCGTGCGCACGTGGTGGCCGGCCGATCGCACCGCGGGGGCCACCGACGCCAGCGTCATCGAGCCGCCCGAGAACGGTCCATGCCCCGCCAGGTCGGTGTCGCCGGTGCGGACCTTGACCTGGTCGGGACGGATCCCCAGCCGCTCGGCCAGCACCACCGCGCAGGCGGTCGTCACGCCGGTGCCCAGGTCCTGCATGCCGACCGTCAGCACCGGCCTGGCATCGCTTCCGATTCGCACGTCCGCGTAGGCGGGCGGCCCGCCGCCGCCCCACCAGTACTGGCTGGCGCAGCCCATGCCGCGCCGCACCCGGCCGTCCGAGCGGAGCTCGTCGCGCGCGTTCCAGCCCGCCAGCTCGGCCGCCAGGTCGTAGCTCTCCAGCAGGCGCTTGGACGTGTACGGGCGGCCGGTGGACGGGTCGACGTCGGCGTGGTTGCGGCGACGCAGCTCCAGCGGGTCGAGGCCAGCCGCCTCGGCCAGCTCATCCAGCGCCTGCTCGAAGGCCCATGTTCCCTCCATCACTCCCGGCGCACGGAAGGCCGAGGCGGGGCCGAGGTTGAGCCGCATCGGCAGCGTCATCAGGTGCTGGTGCTCGCAGGCGTAGACCGACTTGACGGGCTCCAGCACGGGATAGGCCCAGCCGCCCGTGCCCAGGCCCATCACGGCCGATGCCTCGACGGCCTGCAGCCGTCCGTCGCGGCCGGCGCCGATCGTGAAGCTGAACCGGGCGGGCGTGCGGTAGCCGGCGCTCAGGTTCTCGTCGCGGCGGCTCAGCACCAGCCGCACCGGGCGGCCGGCGCGGCGCGACAGTTCGGCCGCGATCACGCCCTCCGGCCCGCAGCCGAACTTGGAGCCGAAGCCGCCGCCCATGAAGTGGCAGATCACGCGGACGTGCTCCTGGTCGAGCCCGAACGAGCCGCAGAGCTGCGAGCGGGCCTGGTAGATGCCCTGCGTCGAGCTCCACAGCGTCAGCCCGTCGGGACGCCAGTCGGCCACCGCGCAGTGCGGCTCCATCGAGTTGTGGAGCTGGGCCGGCGCCAGGTAGTCGGTCGTCACCGTCAGCTCGGCGGCCGCCAGCGCCGCCTCGGCGTCACCGCGCTCGTACTCGACCGGGTCGTCCTGGAAGGTCTGGTTCTCGAGCGACCGGTCGAGATCGACGACAAACCCGAGCGGCTCCCACTGCGGGTCGAGCGCGGCCATGGCCTCGTCCGCCGCCTCGCGCGTCTCCGTGGCGATCGCGGCCACCGCGGCCCCACCGTACGGCGGCTCGTCGTGCAGCACCGTGGCACCGTCGAAGGGCGGGCAGTCACCGGGCCCGATCACGGCGCGCACGCCCGGAACGGCGCGGGCGGCGTCCAGTGATATCGATGTCAGGCGCGCGTTGGCGTGCGGGCTGCGCAGCACCGTCGCTTCGAGCTGGCGGGGCAGCTGCATGTCGGACGTGTAGCGGGCCGACCCCGACAGGCGCGCCCCGGCCGTGAGACGGGTGGCCGGCTCGCCGACCACCTCGGGCGGCTGATCGACCGGCCACTCAGGTGTCGAGTCCTCCTCGACGAGCGTCCAGCGCACCTCCGTGCGGCCCTCGACCACCGCCTCGGTCTTGATCAGACGCGCCATTAGATGGTTAATTCCATGGGATGCGCATCCTAAGCGGGCGCCTCGGCCGCTCGTGCCACCGCCAGGGCGATGCCCTCGTACGCCCCGCACCGGCAGAGGTTGCCGCTCATCGCGGTCACGATCTCATCCGGGCTGGGGTGGGGCGTCCGCTCCAGCAGTGCCAGCGCAGACATCAGCTGCCCCGGCGTGCAGAAGCCGCACTGGAAGCCGTCCTCTTCGGTGAAGGCCCGGCGCAGGCGATCGAGCAGGTCGCCCTCCGCCTCGACCGTACGCACCGACACCCCGTCGCAGGCGGCCGCCAGCGTCAAGCAGGACAACACGGGCCGGTCGTCCACCAGCACCGTGCAGCTGCCGCACGTACCCTCGCCGCAGGCGACCTTGGTGCCGGTCAGCCCCAACCTGTCGCGCAGCACCGCCGACAGCGGCTCCGCCGCCGGCGCGTCGACCCGGTAGCGGTCCCCGTTCACCTCGAGCTCGACCTGCATGGTTTGAAACCTACCAGCGGCTGACGCGGCTTCCGCAATCTCGACCCGAGAGCCAGTGCCCTGCTAGCGTTTCTCGGTTTGAGCCTGCCATCGACATCGACCGCGCGCCGTGCACCGCTGGAGCTGACGTTCGTCCCCCGCGGGGCCGAGGAGCCGCTCATGGGTTTCTACTCGGTGTCGCCCCTGACGCCGGGCGGTTGGAGCTCCCTGCTCGACGATCGCGGGCTGCCTCACAACCTGCGCCGGCTGCCGGTGACGATCGTCGCCAGCGGCGGCGAACGGGTCGTGGACATGCGCTGCCTGCCGATGCTGCCGGCGCTCGCGTACCTGCTGGCCGAGCCGGAGGGGCCCGAGGACGGCGAGCAGGCGAGCGCATCGCTGCGCGCCTGGCGGCTGGTGGCGCGGCTGACCGAGCGCGTGGTGGAGGCAGGTGGCGACCCGCCCCCGCTCGACCGCTTCGCGGCCGCCTTCCCGCCCCTGGCGCATGCCGCCGTGGCCGACCACGGCGAGGAGCCCTCGACCGTCAGCGCGGTGTCGGCGGTCGAGCAGTTCGTGCGCGCCTCGATGCGTGCGCTGGCCGCGGCGGTGCGTGACCCGCGGCAGCTGACCGCGCCGGACAGCCACCATGAGGCGATCGATCTGTCGGTGCTGCAGCCGGCGCTGCGCACCGTCGCGCCCGACCTGGGCGCGGTGGCGCCGGTCGTGAACCTGCGCCGTTCGCTCGATCCGCTGGAGCTGGTGCTGACGCTGCCCCCCGACCCGGGCGGCAACTGGCCGCTTCATGTCACGCCGGACGACCCGGGCCGGATCGGGCGCGCCGCCAACATCCTGCCGGCGTTGTCGCGGATGCAGGACGGCCGCGTCGAGCTGACGCTGGCGCAGGTCGCCGACCTGCGGGCGGCCGTTCCCGCACTCGAGTTCGCCGGCGCCTCCGTGCGCCTCCCCGACGAGCTCCGCCAGAAGGAGGAGCTCGACCTGGAGCAGGCTGGGCTGTCGTTCGCTCCCGGGCCATTGTCGCTGGGCGGCGTGGTCGAGTACGACCTGCATGCCGCGCTGGGCGGCCGGCAGATCAGCGACGAGGAGTTCCGCGCCCTGGCCGCCGCCACCCAGCCGCTGGTCCGGATCGGCGGCGAGTGGACGCTGCTCGGCGACAAGGCGCTGCGGCGGGCCCGTCAGCTGGCTCAGCTGGCGCTGCACTCACCAGGCATTCCGGCCCTGACGGCCTTGGGCGCGACGCTGGCGGGGCGGGCGGAGCTGCGCGGGTTCGAGATGGAGGTCGACTCGGCGCGCTCGACCGAGCTCGAGCAGCTGGCCGCGGAGCTGCGCGATCCGGCGCTGCGCGACCCGGTCGAGGCCGGCGAGGGCTTCCACGGCGTCCTGCGCCCCTACCAGGAGAGCGGCCTGGGCTGGCTTGTGGGGATGCGGCGCCTGGGGTTGGGCGCGCTTTTGGCCGACGACATGGGGCTGGGCAAGACGGTGCAGCTGATCGCCTACCTGCTGGAGCGCTCCGACCGGGCCGATTCGCCGGCGCTGATCGTGTGCCCGGCATCGGTGCTCGGCAACTGGCGCCGTGAGCTGGGGCGGTTCGCCCCCGACCTGTCGGTGCACCTGCACCACGGGCCCGACCGCACCCATCACATCGACGACCTGACAGGTCACGACGTCGTTCTGACCTCCTACTCGCTGCTTCCGCGCGACCGGCGGCTGCTGGGCGAGACGGAGTGGCGGGTGCTGGTGCTGGACGAGGCGCAGCAGGTCAAGAACCCGCTCACGCGCGGCGCGCAGGCCGCCCGCGCGCTGCCCGCCCGCCACCGGATCGCGCTCACGGGCACGCCCATCGAGAACCGGCTGGACGAGCTGTGGTCGATCCTGCACTTCCTCAACCCCGGCCTGCTCGATACCCGCAGCGCCTTCCGCCGCCGCTACGCCACGCCGATCGAGCGGCACCGCGACGACGACGCGGCCGCGCGGCTGCGGCGGGTGACGGCACCGTTCATCCTGCGCCGGCACAAGAGCGACCCGTCGGTGCTGCCCGACCTGCCGCCGCGGCAGGAGTCGAACGAGTTCTGCACGCTGACCGTGGAGCAGGCGGCGCTCTACCAGGCGACGATCGATGCGATGCTGGGCGTCGTGCGCGACGCCGCCGGCATCGAGCGGCGTGGGCACGTGCTGGCGCTCCTGACCCGGCTGAAGCAGGTCTGCAACCACCCGGCCCAGGCGCTCAGCAAGCCGGGCCACATGGCGGGCCGGTCGGGCAAGCTCGACCGGCTCACCGAGATGCTGGTCGAGGCCGTGGACGAGGGCGACAGCGCGCTCGTGTTCACGCAGTACGCGGTGATGGGCCGGATGCTGTCGGAGCACCTGACCCGCGAGCTCGAGGTAGACCGCCTCTACCTGGACGGCGCCACGCCGGTGGCCGAGCGCGAGCGGATGGTGGATGCGTTCCAGGCGCCCGGCGGCGAGCCGCGCGTGCTGGTGATGTCGCTGCGGGCGGGCGGGCTGGGGCTGAACCTGACCAACGCCAGCCACGTCTTCCACTTCGACCGCTGGTGGAACCCGGCGGTCGAGGACCAGGCTTCCGACCGGGCGCACCGGATCGGCCAGACGCGGGTGGTGCAGGTGCACCGCATGATCTGCGCGGGCACCATCGAGGAGCGGATCGACGAGCTGATCGAGGCAAAGCGCGGGCTGGCAACGAGCATCGTCGACCGTGGCGTCGAGACCGCGATCAGCGAGCTGTCCGACGACGAACTCGCGGACCTGGTCGAATTGCGCCAATGATGGCCCCTGTCGAGATGCTGCGGCGGCTTGTGGAGATGGAGAGCCCCACCGGAGACGCCGGGCGCATGTCCCACATCCGCTCGTTCCTGGCGGCCGAGCTGACGGCGCTGGGAGGCGACGCGTCGCGGCGCGGCGACCACCTGCTGGCACGGTTCGGCGAGCAGCGCGCGGGCGAGACGATCGTGCTCGTTGCCCACATGGACACCGTCTGGCCGGTGGGGACGCTGCAGCGGATGCCGTTCTCGGTGTCCGGAGACCTGGCCCACGGGCCGGGGGCGCTGGACATGAAGGGCGGGATCGTGGTGATGCTGGAGGCGATCAGGCGCTCCGGGCCGCCGCCGCGGCCGCTGACGGTGCTGCTGACCGCGGACGAGGAGATCGGCAGCCCCACCGGGCGGCCGCTGGTGGAGGAGGTATCGACGCAGGCCCACGCGGTGCTGGTCGTGGAGCCGCCGGTCCGCGACGGCACCATCACCACCAGGCGGTCGGGTCTGGCCCGCTACCAGGTGCGGATCCGCGGCCAGGCCGCACACGCCGGCCACCAGGGCGGCGGCGTCTCGGCGGTATCCGAGCTGGCCCACCAGACGCTGGTGCTGAACGGCCTGGTCGACGACGAGCGCGGGGTGCGGGTGAACGTCGGTCAGGTGGGCGGTGGCAGTGGTGACAACGTGGTCGCGGCGGAGGCTTGGGCACGGGTGGACGCGCGCGCGTGGACGGCTCCCGAGCAGGAGCAGCTGGAGCGGGCGATCCGCGGCCTGCGGCCGGTGCTGGAGGGGGCGACGATCGAGGTCGCGGGCGGCATCACGCGGCCGCCCATGATCCCCAGCGACGAGTCGGCCGAGCTGGCGGCGCGGGCGGTCAAGGTCGCGGCGGGGCTGGGCCAGCCGCTGTCGGAGAACGCCTCAGGCGGGGGCTCGGACGGCAACTTCGCGGCTGCAGTGGGCGCGCCGGTGATCGACGGCCTGGGCCCGATCGGGGTCGGCGCCCACGCCGACGATGAGCGCGTCTCGCTGCGCTCGATCGAGCAGCGAAGCGACCTGCTCGCGGCGCTGCTCACCCAGCTCTGAGGGGGGCGGGTGATAGAGAGGTGCCGGGCACCGTCGTATCACCCGTGACGCGGCCGTGACCTCGCCGTGACAGCCCGCCATGCCGGTCAGGCGACCGGTCGCACCCAGTCTGGGAGCGAGCCGCCGGCCAGCAGATCGGCGCCCGCGTCGAGCAGCGCAGTCAGCGCCAGCCGCTGCGTCCAGGGTCCGAACGAGATGCGGGCCACGCCCATCGCCTCCAGCTCCGAGCCGGCCGGGAACCCGGGGCCTGCCAGCACGCTCAGCTTCCGCTGCCCGATGCCTGCCACCAGCGCCTCGATCTCGGCGACGTCCAGCCGTCCGGGCACGAACACGCAGGTCGCGCCGGCGTCCAGAAACGCGCGGCCGCGGGCAACCGCATCCTCAAGCAGCTCGCCGCGGTCGCGGTCACCGCCCCGCAGGTAGACGTCGGTGCGCGCGTTCAGCGCGAACGGCACACCCTCGCCCTCGGCCGCTGCGACAGCCGCGGCCATCAATGCGGCCGCCTCCGGCAGCGGCCGCATCTGATCCTCGATGTTCGCGCCGACGGCGCCCACGGCGATCGCGCGCCGCAGCGTCTCGCCGACGTCGCCATAGCCGGCCTCGAGGTCGGCGCTGACCGGCAACTCGACCGCTGCTGC
>JBJMJD010000071.1:0-17949 GCA_045806525.1 Gaiellales bacterium
ACGACAACGCCGTCGTACGAGGTCACATCGGTGCCGGACGTGTTGGACACGTCGGCTGTCACCGTGAACGCCGGCCCACCTGCGACCGGGCTCGTCGGACTTGCGGTCAGCGAGATGTGGAGGTCGCCGGCGGCACTCGAACTGGCTGATCCAGCAACCAGCGCCGCGATCGCGAGCAAGCTGACGCAGGCGATGCGCACGGTTCGATGGCCCGTCACGTCAGTTGACCCCCAAAAATCAGTTGTACCTCCCGGAGCTTCAGCCCGGCAAGCATCTCCCAACGGGCTTCATCTGTCAACCGCGAGCGGATGAAGAAGCGGTTACGCCGCTTCCGGCGCCGTCCGCTGCTCGACCGGCTGGTAGGGCCGAAGCGCCGGGCCCACGTACTCCGAGCTGGGCCGGATCAGCCGGTTGTCGCCGTGCTGCTCGATCACGTGAGCGGCCCAGCCCACCACCCGGCTCATCGCGAAGATCGGTGTGAACAGCCCGGTCTCGATGCCGAGGTAGTGGTAGGTGGAGGCGGAGTAGAAGTCCACGTTGGGGTACAGGCCCTTCTCCTCCATCACGGCCTTCTCGATGTGCTCGCTCATCGCGAACCAGTGCGGCTCGTCCGAGCGCTCGGCCAGCGACCGCGAGTAGCGCTTGAGGATCACCGCGCGCGGATCGTAGGTCTTGTAGACGCGGTGGCCGAAGCCCATGATCCGCTCCTTGCGATCAAGCCGCCCGCGGATATCCTGCTCGATGTTCTCGTCGCTGCCGATGTCCATCAGCAGGTGCATCACCTGCTCGTTGGCGCCACCGTGCAGCGGCCCCTTGAGCGCGCCGATGGCGCCGGTGATGGCCGAGTGCATGTCCGAGAGCGTCGAGGCGATCACGCGCGCCGTGAACGTCGAGGCGTTCATCTCGTGGTCGGCGTGCAGGATCAGCGCCACGTCGAAGGTGCGCGCCGCCTGCTGGTCGGGCCGCTCGCCCGACAGCATGAACAGGAAGTTCGCCGCGTGGCCGAGACCCGGATCCGGCTCGACCGGATCCAGCCCGCGGCGGCGGCGGTCGTAGCGCGCCACCATCGTCGGCATCTTTGCGATCAGCCGGGTGGCCTTGCGGAAGTTGGCCTCCTCGGCGTTCGAGTCCTTGTCCGGATCGTCGAACGAGTCGGCCGACACGGCGGTGCGCAGCATCTCCATGGGCGCTGCGTGGCTCGCGAGCATGTCGATCACGGCCGCGGTCTCGTCGGACAACGACCTGGCCGCGGCCAGGTCGGACGTGAACGCCTCCAGCTCGTCGCGGCGGGGCAGCCGGCCGCGCAGGATCAGGAAGCACGTCTCCTCGTAGCTCGAGTGCTCAGCGAGGTCACCGACGTCGTACCCGCCGTAGATGAGAACGCCGTTCTGGCCGTCGATCGAGCAGAGACGGCTGCGCGCGACGACGATGCCCTCGAGTCCACCCTTGTCCGCCATCACGCGCCTTTCCGATCGCTTCGACTTCGACCGGATGGTAGCCGTTCGTGCGAAGATGCCTGCCGCAATTTGAACTGCGATCAACCGTCTCCACCCGGGGGGAACCACCACTATGAGTCGTCTCAAGATCACGGTCGTCGGTGCCGGTAACGTCGGCGCGACCACCGCCCAGCGCTTGGCCGAGCGCGACTATGCCGACGTCGTTTTGGTCGACATCGTCGAAGGTCTGCCGCAGGGCAAGGCGCTCGACCTGAACGAGACCGGCCCGGTGCTCGGGTACGAGCCAAACGTGGTCGGCAGCAACGGGTATGAGGAGACCGCCGGGTCGGACGTGTGCGTCATCACCTCCGGCATCGCGCGCAAGCCAGGCATGAGCCGGGACGACCTGCTCACGACCAACCAGAAGATCGTCGCCGACGTCACCCAGAACCTGGTGTCACGCTCGCCCGACACGATCCTGATCGTCGTCACCAACCCGCTCGATGCCATGTGCCAGGTGGCATTCGCCGAGGCCAAGCTGCCCCGCGAGCGGGTGATCGGAATGGCCGGTGTGCTCGACTCGGCCCGCTTCCGCACGTTCCTGGCGTGGGAGCTGGGCGTGTCGGTGAGGGACGTCACCGGCTTCGTGCTGGGCGGCCACGGCGACCAGATGGTGCCCGTCACGTCGTACACGAACGTGGCCGGGATCCCGATCACCGACCTGATCGGGGAGGAGCGGCTGGCCGAGATCGTGCAGCGCACCCGTGACGGCGGCGCCGAGGTCGTGAAGCTGCTGAAGTCGGGGTCGGCCTACTACGCGCCGTCCGCCTCGGTGGCCGAGATGGTCGACTCGATCGTGCACGACCAGAAGCGGGTGCTGCCCTGCGCCGCCTACCTGACCGGCGAGTTCGGCCTGAACGGCATCTTCATGGGCGTCCCCTGCCGGCTGGGCGCGGGCGGGCTGGAGGAGATCATCAAACTGAACCTGACCGACGACGAGCAGGCGCAGCTGAACCGCTCGGCCGAGGCCGTTCGGGAGCTGGTCGGCATCATGGGGCTGTAGCAGCGGCGCCGCGGCGCCTCACGGCCAGCAGCGACAGCATCTCGAAGCAGGCGCTGGCCGCCACCCAGGCCGTGATGTTCGCCGGCTGGTCGTAGACCGGGGCCACCTCGACGCAGTCGAAGCCGCGAAAGTCGATCCCGTGCAGCGCGCGCAGGAAGGCCAGCGCCTGGCCGCTCGAAGGGCCGCCCACCTCAGGCGTGCCGGTCGCCGGCGCGAACGCCGGATCGACGAAGTCGATGTCGAACGACAGGAACGCCGGGCGGTCACCGACTCGCGCCCGCACCCGCTCGCCGTACGCCTCTGGAGTCAGCTGCTCGAGCTCGTCCCAATAGATGGCGTCGTATCCGAGCCGGCGCGGCTCCTCGACGTCGCTCTCTCCGTAGAGCGTCCCCCGCATCCCCGCCTGCACCGAGGCCGAGGCATCGACCAGTCCCTCCTCGACGGCGCGCTTGAACACGGTGCCGTGGAAGTAGCGAGCGCCGTAGTACGACTCCCAGATGTCGGCGTGGGCATCCAGGTGCACCAGCGCAAGCTGACCGTGCACTGCGGCCGCCGCCCGCAGCTCGGCCAGCACCATCGAGTGGTCGCCGCCGAGGCAAAGCGGCACCACGCCGGCGCGGTGCACCGGCTCCAGGTGTTCCTGGATCAGGCCCAGCGTGCGCTCGTGATAGCCGGGCACCGTCGGCAGGTCGCCGTGGTCGATCATCGACAGGTGTTCGGTCACGTCCACCCGCAGGCGCTGGTTGTACGGGCGCAGCAGCGCCGACGCGCTGCGGATCGCCTCCGGCCCGAACCGCGCGCCCGACTTGAACGACACCGCGTCGTCGATCGGCACCCCGATCACGGCCACATCCACGTCGTCCAGCGTCTCCACGAAGGGCAGGCGCATGAACGTGCGTACGCCGGTGAAGCGAGGGGTCTTCGAGGAATCGGCGGGGCCGTAGCGCATGGGGCCGTTATCGTACCGGTCATGGATCTCGGTCTGGAAGGAACGGCGGCAGTCGTCGGCGGGGCGTCCTCGGGCATGGGCCTGGCGATCGCCGAAGCGCTGGCGGCCGAGGGCTGCGCCGTGACGATGCTGGCCCGCACTCCGGACAAGCTCAAGCAGGCGGCCGCGGCAATCCCGGGAGCGATCGCGGTGCCCGGGGACGTCCGTGACCAGGGCGCGCTCGAGCAGGCCGTGGGCCGCACGGTCGACGAACGCGGACGGCTCGACATCATCGTCAACAACGCCGGCGGCCCGGCGCCGGGGACGTTCGAGTCGACTCCGGCCGAGGCCTGGGCGGAGGCCTTCGAGCTGTCGCTGAACTCCGCCGTGCGCCTGACGCGGCTGGCGCTGCCCCACCTCAAGCAGAGCGGCCGCGGGCGCATCGTCAACATCACCTCGTGGTCGGTGCGCGAGCCGATCCCCAACCTGATGCTGTCCAACGCGATCCGCCCGGGCGTGGTCGGATGGGCAAAGACGCTGTCACACGAGGTCGGTCGCGACGGCATCACGGTCAACACGATCGCCCCCGGCAAGATCGACACGCCGCGGGTGCGAGAGCTGTGGAGCCACCACCCCGACCCCGAAGCCGCTGCGAAGCGCGACATCGAGGCGATTCCGGTGGGCCGGCTGGCTGCCCCCGCGGAGGTGGGTGCGCTGGTCGCCTTCCTCTGCTCACAGCACGCTGGGTACATCACCGGAGCGGTGCTGCCGATCGACGGCGGCGCGCTGCGGGGAATCTGGTAGCAATCTGCGCTACCTACAATTGGGATTCCATGGCCACGTGCTATCGCCATCCCGATCGTGAGACGAACGTCAGCTGCTCGAACTGCGGCCGGCCGATCTGCCCTGACTGCATGCGGCAGACGCCGGTGGGCGTGCGCTGCCCGGAGTGCGCCGGCCAGCGCACGCGCAGCCAGCTGCCCGCGTTCATGATGGCCAACGAGCCGCGGCTGACCTACGGGCTGATCGCGGCCAACGTGCTGCTGTTCATCGCCACGAACAACATCAACGGCGGTGGCGGCGGAGGTGGCCTGTTCGGTACCGGCGGCCAGCTGAACTCGCTGGGGCTGCACCTGGCGCTGTGGGGGCCGGCCGTCCACGATGGCCAGTACTACCGGCTGGTCAGCTCCGCCTTCATCCACTACGGCCTGCTGCACCTGGCGTTCAACATGTACGCGCTGTACCTGCTGGGCAGCTCGCTGGAGCGATACGTGGGCAGCCTCCGGTTCGGGCTGATCTACCTGCTCTCGGCGCTATCCGGCAGCTTCGGCGCCCTGCTGCTGTCACCAAACTCGCTGACCGCCGGCGCCTCCGGGGCGATCTTCGGGCTGATGGGGGCGATGCTCGTGCTCGAGCGCCACCGCGGGGTGCAGCTGCTGGGCGGATCGATCGGCGGCCTGCTGGTGGTCAACCTGATCTTCACCTTCGCCTACGCGGGGTCGATCTCGGTGGGCGGTCACATCGGCGGGCTGATCGGCGGCGTGCTGACCGGGGTGGTGCTCTCCGGCTACGGGCGCGGTCACCTCGCGCACGGCCGGCTGACGCCGTCGGTGGCGCTGGGACTGATGCTGATCGCAACCGGCACCATCGCCGGGTCGCTGGCGGTGGCGGGCGGATGAAGCTACTGCGTCGCGTGCGCTGGTCGCTGGTTGGCGTGGCGGCCTTCTTCCTCGTGCTCGTGGTGGGGGCCTACGGCTGGACGACGCAGTCCGGCTACTTTGCGCTGCTGCCCGACAACGCCCACCCGGCGGCAAACGTCGTCCACGCACCGGGCGGCAAGCCGCCGGCCGACGGATCGGGCTTCTACTTCGTCGACGTCAACGAGCTGCAGGCGAACCTGATCCAGAAGCTGTGGGCGGAGCACCTGGTCGAGGGCGCCCAGCTGGTGCCCGACAACCAGGTGCTGGCACCCGGCCAGTCCGACCAGCAGCACATCAGTGAGGACGCGCGCGCCATGACGAACTCGCAGCAGACTGCGCAGGTGGTGGCGGAGGGCGCGCTGGGCAAGGACGTCCCGATCGAGAAGCTGGGGGCGCAGCTGCTCGGCGTCGAGCCAGGAGACCCCGCCGCGAAGGCCGGCCTCAAGCCGGGCGACATCGTGACCGCGGCCAACGGCCGCGCGGTGCACACCGCAGGAGAGCTGATCAGGGCCATGCAGCCGGTCAAGCCGGGGCAGTCGGTGCGTCTGACGCTGAAGCAGGCCGGGGAGGTCACGCTCGGCACCGTCGCCAGCAGCGACCACCCGCCCCACGCGCTGATCGGCGTCTCGATCGGCGACGCCGTGCACGTCGGCCACATCCCGATACCGGTGCGCTTCTCGACCGGCTCGATCGGCGGTCCGTCGGCCGGGCTGGCGTTCGCGCTCGAGATCTACGACTCACTGAGCGGCCGCCACCTGCTGCGAGGGCACAAGATTGCGGTCACCGGCGAGCTCGACCTGGCCGGCGGTGTGCACGAGATCGGCGGCGTCAACCAGAAGACGATCGGCGCCATCAACGCCGGCGCCGACACCTTCCTGGTGCCGGCCGGCGACAACTTCAAGGACGCACGGCGCACGGCCCACGGCCGCATCCACGTGATCCCGGTGACCACTTTCGACCAGGCGCTGTCGGTCATCCGCGGGCTGCCGCCACGGTGACGAACCGGTGAACTGATCTGCCGCAAACAGCGCTATTTCTCGATAGACAACGCTGGATCATGAGGGTGGCGATTGCGTACACTGCGCCCTCGGCACGGTCGGTTCATCGCAAACAGAAAGGTCTCCACGTGGCACAGACGGCGCGACGCGTCACCTGCAACGACTGCTTTTTTCGCAAGACGAGCCTCTGCGCACTGGATCTCAGCGAACCGTGTCCGACCTTCCGGCCGGCTGTCAGAGGCGAGATGGTTGCACCTCCACAGGCGCGCCTGGTCGAGCCACTCCCCGAACTACAGGCACCTGTCTGGATCGCGGGACCGCGCGTCGCGGCCTTCGGCGCCGCTTGATCGATGATCCCCGCCCGGATGCTCTAGACGCCCGCGGGCGTCAGCGCTTCACTGAAGAGCGCGCCCAGCCGGGCAACGCCCTCGGCGATCTGCTCCGGGGCAACGGCGCTGAAGGCCAGGCGTAGCGAGGAGCGGCCGCCGGGACTGAACTCCGTGCCGCTGATGTAGGGCACGCCGCGCTCGGCCGCCTGCGGCAGCAGCTCGGCGGTGTCGATCTGCTCGGGCAGGTCGACCCAGTAGAAGTAGCCGCCCTCCGGCGTCGTCCAGCGGGCGCCCGCGGGGAAGTGCTCACGCAGCGCCGCCTCCATCGCGTCGCGCCGCTGCTTGAGCGTGGCCGTGGCCCGCTCGACGTTCGGCTCGAACCAGCCGGCCCGGCAGTAGGCCGCAAGCGCCGCCTCGGCGAACGTGTTGGGAGCGATCAGGGTGTTCTCCGACAGGCGCGCCATCGCCCCCGCCATCTGCTCGGGCAGCAGCAGGTAGCCGGTGCGGATGCCGGGCGCCACCGTCTTGGTGAACGAGCAGGAGTAGACGACGTTGTCGCCGCCGTCCAGCTCGTGCAGCGTCGGCGCCGGCTCGCCCTCGAACCGCAGCAGGCCGTAGGGGTCGTCCTCGACCACCAGCACCTCGTGCCGGCGGGCCAGCTCGACCACCCGCCGCCGGCCCTGTTCGGGCAGCGACACGCCGGACGGGTTCTGGAAGGTGGGGATCAGGTACAGCAACCGCGCCGGCCGCTGCGCGAGCGTCTGTTCGAGTGCGTCCACGTCGACGCCGGCCGGTGTCACCGGCACGGCGACCACCTCGGCGCCGAACGTGCGCAGCGAGATCAGCGTACGGTCGTAGGTGGGGTCCTCGGTGACCGCGATGCCGCCGCGGCCCAGGAACAGGTGCTGAGCCAGGAAGGCGACGCCCTGCAGTGAGCCGTTCACGAGCAGCACGCGCGCCGGGTCGACTCGGTGGCGCTCGCCGATCCACTCGCGCAGCGGCATGTACCCACCGGGCGAGTAGGCGAGCGCGCGTGCTCCGTCCTCGCGCAGGGCTATGACCGCCGCCTGCTCCAAGTCGGACACCGGCAGCATGTCGGCCGAGGGGACACCGCGGGTGAAGGGGATGGCGGTCATGGCTGCATCGTATCGTCCCGGCCGGGCCTCAACTCAGCCGTTCGGCTGCCAGCCGGGCGGCCGCCGTGGGGCTGTCGCCGACCGGAATGCCGCGCGCCTGCAGCGCCTCCTGCTTGCCGGCGGCCGTGCCGGACGAGCCCGAGATGATGGCGCCGGCGTGGCCCATGGTCTTGCCGGCCGGTGCCTGGAAGCCGGCGATGTATGCCACCACGGGCTTGCTGACGTGCTCGTCGATGTAGGCGCCGGCCTTCTCCTCCTCGTCGCCGCCGATCTCGCCCACCATCACGATCAGGTCGGTGCCGGAGTCTGCCTCGAACCGCTGCAGGATGTCGACGAACGAGCTGCCCACGATCGGGTCGCCGCCGATGCCGACGATCGTCGAGTTGCCCAGACCCAGGTCGGCCAGCTCCTTGCCGATCTGGTAGGTGAGCGTGCCCGACCGGGACACCAGCCCCACCCGGCCGGCCGCGAACACCTGCGCCGGGATGATCCCGACGTTGGCGATGCCCGGCGACAGCGCGCCCGGGCAGTTGGGCCCGAGCATGGTCACCCCGCGCGGCCGGATGTAGTTGTAGACCCGCAGCATGTCGTGGGCGGGGATGCCTTCGGTGATGCAGATGATGGTGCCGCAGCCTGCATCCACGGCCTCGTAGATCGCATCGGCCGCAAACCGCGGGGGCACGAACACCATCGCGGTGTTCGCATCCTGCTCTGCGACGGCCTCGGCGACCGTGTCGTAGACCGGCACCCCGTCCACGTCCTGACCGCCCTTGCCCGGCGTCACGCCGGCCACGACGGCGGTGCCGTAGTCGCGATTCCGCAGCGCGTGGAAGCTGCCCTCGCGGCCGGTGATGCCCTGCACGACCAGGCGCGTCTCGGCTGTCACGATGATCGGCATCAGGCGGCGCTCTCGACCAGCTGGACGACGCGGTCAGCCGCCCCCAGCATCGTCGCCTCGACGTGGAGGTTGGGCGGCGCGGCGTCGGCCAGGATGCGGCGGCCCTCGTCGGCGTTGGTGCCGTCCAGCCGCACCACGATCGGCAGCGTGGCGTCCAGCCGCTCGAGCGCCGTCAGGATGCCGCCGGCCACCTCGTCGCCGCGTGTGATGCCGCCGAACACGTTGAACAGCACCGCGCGCACGTTCGGGTCGGAGAGCAGCACCTCCATCGCGGTGGCGATCGCCTCGGCATCGGCCCCGCCTCCCACGTCAAGGAAGTTGGCGGGGCGATGGCCGGTGGCCTCGCCCGCCGCGGCCACCACGTCCAGGGTGGACATGGCCAGCCCGGCGCCGTTTGCGAGGGTGCCGATGTCGCCGCCGTCGAGCTTCACGAAGTTGACTCCGCGCTCGCGGGCCAGTCGCTCCTGCGGGTCGCCCGACTCGGCGTCCCGCATGCCGGCGATGTCGGGATGGCGGTAGAGCGCGTTGTCGTCGACGGTGTACTTCGAGTCGAGCGCGCGCACCACCCCCTCCGGGGTGACGATCAGCGGGTTGATCTCGACCAGCATCGCGTCGGTCTCGATGAAGGCGCGGTAGGCGCCTTCGATGATCGCACCCACCTGCTTCACCTCGGCGGCGGGGATGGCGGCGGCGAAGCAGAGGCGTCGAACGTGGAACGGCTGCAGCCCCATCAGCGGGTCGACGTGCAGGCGCGCCAGCTTCTCGGGCGACTCCTCAGCCACCGTCTCGATCTCGACCCCACCCTCCGTTGTCAGCATCAGCAACGGTCGCTTGGCGCCGCGGTCGAACGTGATCGAGAAGTAGTACTCGCTGGCGATGTCGGAGGCGCGCTCGATCCAGAGCTGCCGTACGATGTGGCCGCGGATGTCCATCCCCAGGATCGCTGCGGCCTCCTGCTCGGCCTCGTCCGGGTCGGCCGCCAGCTTGATGCCGCCGGCCTTGCCGCGCCCGCCCACCAGCACCTGGGCCTTCACCACCACCGGTCCGCCGAGCTGCTCTGCGACGGCCCGAGCCTCGGCGGCGGTGGTCGCCGGGGCGCCCTCCGAGACGGGCAGCCCGAACCGCGCGAACAGCTGCTTGCCCTGGTACTCGAGTAGATCCACGCGCCCCCGCCCCGGTCGATGTCACGAAGGGCCTGAGTGTATCCAGCAGCCGGCCGGCGCCCTACCGGTCAAAAGACCGACGACCCGCAGAGCGGGCCGTCGGAGGAGGCAGGTAGCTGCGAGGTGTGGGCACGTTCGATCGCAGCGTCCGGAGGCGATTCTCCACGCGTCTTGTCAGGAAAGATCGCCATTCTGGTTAGGTATTTGTAAAGGCCGTCCATACCGCCTGCGCCTCGCCCTGATGGTTGCGCCGGTCACGACGACGGGTGATAGCCGGCCGCCGCGATCACCGTGCGGATCGCCTTCACATCTAGGCGGGTCGGGTCAAACGTGACCTCGACCTCGTCGCCGATGTGCTCGGCCGTCACCGACACCGCCCCCGGCAACGCCATCACGGCGTCGTGCACGCGTTGCTCGCAGCCTTCGCAGGTCATGCCCACCACCGCGATCGTCTCGGTGACCATGTGGCTACTGGGTGCTCGCACCCGACGGCAGCGGATTCGCGGCCACCGCCGCCACGTAGGCGGCGACGTCCTGGGCGTCCTGGCCCTTGAGCAGGTTCGCGGGCATCGGCGTGGGGTGGGCGTAGGGAAATCCCAGCATGATCTGCTCGCGCACCAGCGCCTCGAACGACGAGTCTTCAAAGCCCTCGGCCCGCGGCTCCTCATAGGCGTCGTCGAGGTTGGGGCCGATCGTGCCCTTGGTGCCGGCGTCGGCCAGCGTGTGGCAGCCTCCACAGGTGGTGGTGAACAGCTTCTTGCCGTTCGTGAGATCGGCTCCTCCGGATCCGGCGACACCGCTCTGGACGCCACAGCCGGATGCGGTGAGCCCCGCTGCGCCCAGTACGGCGGCGGTTACGAGCGTTGCCAGTGGGCGTCTCACGGAGGCGAAGCCTACCAACTCACTCGGGGGCCCTGCGGGGGATAGGCACCGCGCCAGGTGACCGCTTCCGCAGCCTGCTCGGCGCCCACCGCCAGCGCCTCGGCGAGCGGCCGGCCATCGGCCAGTCCGAAGAGCAACCCGGCCACGAACGTGTCGCCGGCGCCATAGCTGTCGACTCGCGGAGCAGGCGCCGGCACCGCGCGATACCCTGTGCCTCCGCGCTCGCCGTCGGTCACGATCACGTGGCGCGGTTGCACCGCCAGGCGCCCCAGGTCGTACTGCTCGCCGCGGTCGCTGCCGCTGCCGACCAGCACGTCTGCCTGCACCCCGCTTTCGGCCAGCGCGTCGAACCGTCGCGCCGTCACCACCAGCACCCGCGCCTGCCTGGCCAGGCGCAGCGTCGCCGGATCGGAGCCCGTGAAGTAGACGCCGTCGCAGTCCGCCAGCGAGCTCCAGGGCAGCGGATCCCCGGCGGCAGGCTGCAGGTTCGCGCCGATCACGCAGATCGTGCGCTCACCGCTCGGGTCCCGCATCACCAGCGAACGCGTGTGCCGGCCTGGCCGGGGCGCCGCCCACGTCCGCACCCCCAGTTCCTCCATCGCCTCCACCACCGGCACGTCCCCGCCGGCGGCCGTGAAGAACTGCACGCCGGCGCCCATCCTCGCCAGCGCAGCCGCAGTCACCGCTCCGCCGCCCGCGGGCTGGATGAGCGGATCGGTCAGGTGCACGATCTCGCCCGCCGGCGGGATGAAGGGCGCGTCGGTGTGGGTGACCCACTCGACGTGCCCCACGACGGCCAGGTTCAGCATGCCCGCACGCTACCCGGGCCGTCGTGTGACGGAGCCGGTCGGCTCAGGGTACGTAGACCACCTTGCCTTGCACCTGCAGGTCCTCCATCAGCTGCTGCCCGGAGGCGACGTCGGACAGCGGCAGCACACGGTCGATCACGGGCTTGATCGCGCCCGCCTCGACCGCCCGCAGCGCCGCTGACAGCTCGGCCTTGTTGGACAGGTGCGAGCCGAGCAGGTTCTGCTGCTTGTTCCACAGGAAGCGCAGGTCGGTGACGGCCTCGAATCCGGTCGAGGCGCCGCACACGACCAGGCGCCCGCCCCAGCGCAGCGCCGCCATCGAGGTCGGCCAGGTCTCCTGGCCGGAGTGCTCGAATACGATGTCCGCGCCGGCCTTGCCGGTGATCGCCTTGACCTCGGCCACCACGTCCTGGCTTGAGCGGTCGATCACATTGACCGCGCCCAGCTGCTCGGCCTTGGCCACCTTCTGCGCGCCGCCCACCACAGGGATCGGGTTGGCGCCGAACATCTGGCAGATCTGGATGGCCATCGTGCCGAGGCCGCCCACGCCGCCCCAGATCAGCACGTGCTCGCCCGGCTGCACCTTGGCCCGGCTGACCAGCATCCGCCAGGCCGTCTCCAGCACCAGCGGCATCGATGCCGCTTCCTCGTGGCTGAGGTTGGAGGGCTTGGGCAACACGTTCACAGCCGGCATCGTCACGTACTCGGAGTGACCTCCGTCGTTGGGCCCGCTCTGGAAACCCCAGATGCGGAACTGGCGGCAGAAGAACTCCTGACCCGTCACGCAGAAGTCACACGTGCGGCAGGAGAGGCCCGGGTGCACGACCACCTCGTCGCCGACCTGCAGCGGCGAGGAGCCAAAGCCCGTGCCCGTGACCTCCGAGCCGAGCGCCGCCACCACGCCGGACACGTCCGACCCGGAGACGTGCGGGAAGATCACCTTCATGCCGGGCATCCCCCGCCGCGCCCAGATGTCGTTGAAGTTGGCGCCCGCCGCCTTCACCTCGATCAACACCTCGTACGGCCCGGGCTCGGGCTCGGGGATGTCGATGTAGCTGAGCACCTCGGTGCCGCCGTGTTCCTCGAAGACGACCGCCTTCATGCGGACAGCGCCTTCCCGAGGTAGTCGAAGTTGTCGACGTAGCGCCGCACGTCGTCCTCGCTGTGCTGCACCGACAGCGTCCAGTTCTCGGACTTGCCCCACGGCGCCATGAACACGCCGCGGTTGAACTGCGCCAGCCAGTTCACATACGCGAGCTGGTCGGACACCTCCAGGTAGTCACGGTAGTTGCGGACGCGCTCGGCCCGGTAGGTGACGGCGCCACGGGCGCCGAGCACGGTCGTGTAGCCGGCCAGCCCGTTGCTCTCGATCACCCCGTCGCACCCCTCGCGCAGGAGCTCGCCCAGGCGCGAGAACTCGGTGTAGGCGTCCGGCACCAGGATCTCGGTCAGCGTGGCGTGCATCGCGGCCATGGTCAGCGGATTGCCGTTGAACGTGCCGACCTGGTCGATCTTGCCGTCCGCGATCCAGCCCATCACCTCGTCGGTGCCGCCGATCGCCCCGCAGGGCAGCCCGCCGCCCACCGACTTGGCCAGGCACAGCAGGTCGGGCGTCACGCCGAAGGCCTCGACCGCGCCGCCGTAGGAGAGCGTGGCACCGGTCTTGACCTCGTCGAACACGAGCAGCGCGCCGTGCTCGTGCAGCAGGTCCTTGACTCCCTGCAGGTAGCCCTCCTCGGGCAGCACGAAGCCGGCGTTCATCATCGCCGGCTCCACGATCATGCCGGCCACCTGGCCCTTGTAGCGGTTGAGCGTGCGCTCGAGCGCCTCCAGGTCGTTGAACGGCACCACCCGGGTCAGCTTCACGTAATCGGCCGGCAGCCCGAGGGTCTGGGGCACCGACACGGGATCGTCGTAGGGGCCGATCTTGTCGGCCGGGGGCGCCACCGACACCATCAGCGCGTCGTGGTGCCCGTGGTAGGAGCCCTCGATCTTGAACAGGACGTCGCGCCCCGTGTACGCGCGTGCCAGCCGCACGGCGTCCAGCGTCGACTCGGTGCCGGAGTTGCCGAACCGCCACAGCGGCAGGCCGAAGCGCTGCTGCAGGTGCTCCGCGACGGCGATCGAGTCCTCGGTCGGCTGCGCGAAGTGGGTGCCGAGGCGAACGCGCTCGGAGACGACCTCGGCGATGCGCGGATGCGCATGGCCAACGGCCATCGCGCCGTAGCCGTTGTGGAAGTCGACGTACTCGTTGCCGTCGACGTCGACCACCCTCGACCCGTGCCCCTCGGCAAGGTAGATCGGATGCGGCTCGGTGTCCTGCCAGCTGGAGGCGACGCCCCCGGCCAGCGACCGGCGGGCACGCTCGGTCATCTCCCGCGAATGCTCGTGCCGCTCGTTGAACGTGGCCTCCTCGGCCTCGATCACGCTGGCCAGCCGGGCGGGATCAATGGTGCTCGTTGCGCTCACGACTCAACACCCCCTAGTACCTCTCCATAGCGGTTGTCACGCCAGGCGAGTGCGGCCTTCAGCCCGCTCGACTGGACGATCTGCATGAACTCTCGCTGCTCCGGCGCGTCGGCCGCGTTCAACATGGACGATAGATCGAGATTCATGTTGACCGCCTCCCGCAGCCCCATCGCCTCGTAGGCCCGCACCAGCGCGATCTTGGTGAGACGTAGCACCGGCAGCGGCGTGGGCGCGATCTTGCGCACCAGTGCCTCCACCTCGGCCTCCAGCTCGTCCTCGGCCACCACCCGGTTGATCATCCCCGCTCGCTCCGCGGACCGGGCGTCGATCATGTCACCGGTGAACAGCAGCTCGTTGGTCTTCTTCTGGCCCAGCAGGAACGGCATCAGCAGCGTCACCGGCCCCGATCCGTACCGGATCTCGGGCTCCCCGAAACGACCGCTCTCGCTGCTGACGATCATGTCGCAAGCCATGGCCAGCTCACAGCCGCCCGCCAGGCAGTAGCCGCGCACGGCGGCGATGGTCGGCTTCGGCAGCGCCCACAGCTTCATGGTCGCGTCGATGTCGGTGGCCAGCACCCCGTGCCACTCATGGGCCGGGATGTCGGAGTGGGCGGCCTCAGCCGACAGGTCATAGCCCGCCGAGAATGCGCGCTCGCCGGCCCCGGTCACCACCACCACCTTCACCTCGTCGTCGGCCACCGCCCGGTCGAGCGCCGCGTGCAGCCCTTCCAGCACCGCCCCGTTCAGGGCGTTGAGCTTGTCGGGGCGGTTCAGCGTCACCCAGGCCGCTGGGCCACGGGTCTCATACAACACGGCTTCGCTCATGCGGCTCGCTCCTCGGTGGTGTCCAGCACGATCAGGCAGTCGAGCGCGACGGCACGCTCGGACGAGACCAGCAGGGGATTGACGTCGATCTCGGAGATCTCGGGGTGCTCCGCGGCCAGGCGCGAGACGGCCACGATCGCCTCGATCACGTGATCGGGTACCTCGCCGCCCAGCAGGCGTTCGATCACGGGCAGCGACGCCACCAGCTCGCGGGCGCCGTCGGCATCCAGGGGAGCCAGGCTATGGGTGATCAGCTCCAGCGCCTCTGCCAGGCCGCCGCCGACGCCGACCGAGACGGTGGCGCCGAAGTCGGGGTCGCGGGTGACGCCGATCATCAGCTCGACGCCGCCCAGCACCTGCTCGGCCACGATCACGCGGCCGCCCATCCGCCGGGCCGCCTCACGCACGCCGGCGGCGTCGGCCAGGCCCAGCGCCACACCTCCAACCCTGGCCTTGTGGGCGACGTTGTCGATCTTGACGACGACCGGATAGCCGATCTGATCGGCGGCCGCCGCGGCCTCGTCCGCGGTCGCGCAGCGCTCCGCGCGCACGTATGAGAGGCCGTACGACGCGGCGATCCGAGCCGATTCCAGCTCCGGCAGGTCGCCGGCGCCGGGCAGCGGCGGGGCGGCCGGCAGCAGGCGCGAGGCCGGCACGCGCTGCCGGTGGCCGAGCCGCGCGGCCAGCGCCCGCAGGCCCGGCAGCGTGCCTTTCAGCAGCGGGATGTCGTGCTGGCGGGCCCACTCGATGTCCTCAATCGGCGGGTCCGCGGTCGTGACCGTGATCACGCACGGGAACAGATCGGTCTGGTGGCAGGCCGCGCGGAGGTCGTTGGCGATGTTGGTGGCCAGCTCGCGCTCACCCGCATGCAGCCACTGACTGTGGTCGATGTCGGACACGAGCACGTCGAACTCACCCGACTCTGCCATCAGCTCGAAGACGCGCGGAAACACGATCCGGTCGTCGTCGATCGCCCAGCAGTCGACCGGGTTGCCGACGCCGCTGAAGTTCGGGAACTCGGCCACGATTCGCGCCTTCAGCTCGGGTGAGAACTCCTGCAGCGGGATGCCCGCCTGCTCGGCCTTGTCGGCGAAGTACTCACCCTCGCCGCCCGAGTTCGTGACCGCGCCGATCCTGCGGCCGCGCGGCGGAGTCGCGCGGGAGAACACCTCGAGGTGCTCCAGCCAGTTGCCGAAGTCGTCGACCCGGATCGCGTTGTAGTACCGCAGCATCCCGGAGAACACCTCGTCGCTGCCAACCATTGCCCCGGTGTGCGTGAGCGCCGCCCTGGCGCCCATCTCCGACGTGCCCACCTTCAGTACGATCGCGACCTTGCCGGCCTCGGCCACCCGCTGCAGCGCCTGCTCGAAGGCCGCAGGGCGCCGCACCGCCTCGAGGAACAGGCCGATCACACGCGTGTCCGGGTCGTCGGCGAAGTAGGCCACCATGTCGGACACGTCGGTCACCGTCTCGTTGCCCGCAGAGACGACGGTGCGAAAGCCGATGCGCGGGCCCAGCGACACCAGGATCTCGCCGATCGACCCCGAGTGGGCGATGGTCGCCACCGGCCCCGCCACGAAGGTGGGGTGCAGGCTGCCGATCCAGGGCGACGGGTATCCCGGTGTGGCCACGCCCATGCAGTTGGGGCCGATCATCGCGATGCCGGCCTCGCGCACCCGGTCGCTGATAAGGCCGCTGATGCGGGGCCCCTCGACAGGCCCGGCCTCGTTGCCCAGACCGGGCGTGATGATCGCCCGCACGCCGGGCATCGACAGGACGTCGTCGATGGCCGCTTCGATACGGCCGTGCCCGACCCCCATCACCACCATCTCGGGCACCTCTGGGCAGTCGGCCATAGCCGGATAACAGACCACTCCGCAGGCCTCGGTCTTGGTCGGATTGATCCCGTAGAAGGGCACGCCGGGCACCGTCATGTTCTCGGCAATCCGCTGCGACGTGCGCTCCGAGATGCCGTAAATCGCAACCGACCGCGGCCGGAAGACTCCGTCCAGGTCGGTCCGTAGCAGGGGCGAGATCGTAGAGTTCATGCGGCCTTTGGCCCGATCTGGGAGGTATCTGCGGGCACGCGTGCCAGTCTACGCAATTCGTATTGACTGCGCAGGTTTCTGCGAATATCGTAGCTCGTGACATGACTGACGATCTCGACCACCGCATCGTCGACTCGCTCGTCGAGGACGGCCGCAAGTCGTTCGTCAAGATCGCGGAGGAGCTGGACGTCTCCGAGGCGACCGTGCGCCAGCGCGTCGCCCGGCTGACCGCCGACGGTGTCATGCAGATCACCGCCGTCACCAACCCGCTGCTGATCGGCTATGACGCGGTGTGCATGCTGGGACTGCGCGTCGACAAGGCCCAGCTGCAGGCCGCCGCCGAGGCGCTGACCGCGCTCGACGAGGTCACGTACCTGATCGCCAGCACCGGCCGCTTCGACTACCTGGCCGAGATCACCTGCCGTAACAACAAGCACCTGCTCGACTTCATGCACCACCGGCTGCCCACGGTGCCGGGCGTGCAGGACAGCGAGTCCTTCGGGTACCTGTCCGTGCTCAAGGAGAGCTACCGCGGCAGCGCGTGACCGGACGGTGGCCGGCTCCTCACCCACCTAGCGATCTCCCTGCTCGGTGAAGAAGCGTCCCGTCTCGCCTCCCGAGAAGAAGCGCGATGTGACCGTCTTCTTGCGCGTGTAGAACTCGACCGCGTCAGGCCCGTGGGCGTGCAGGTCGCCGAAGAAGCTGCCCTTCCAGCCGGAGAACGGGAAGAACGCGACCGGCGCGGCGACTCCGACGTTGACGCCGACCATCCCCACCTCGACATCGTGGCGATAGCGGCGGACGGCCGCGCCCGACTCGGTGAAGATCGACGTGCCGTTGCCGTAGCGGCTCGCGTTCACGATCTCGATCGCCTCGTCCAGCGACCCCGCGTGGATCACCGAGAGCACCGGCCCGAAGATCTCCTCCTGGGCCACGTCCATGTCCGGCGTCACGGCGTCGAGGATGGTGGGACCTACGAACGCGCCCTCGCTGTTTGCGGACGGGCTGCGGCCGTCGACGGCCAACGTTGCGCCGTCACCGATTCCGCGCTCGATCCACTCCAGGATCCGGTCGCGCGATGCGCATGAGACGACTGGGCCGACGTCGGTGCCGTCATCGAGGCCGTCGCCAACCGCCAGCTCCTGGGTGCGGGGCACGAGCTCCTCCATCAGCGGCGCCTTGGCGTCGCCCACCGCGATCACGACCGAGCCCGCCATGCAGCGCTGGCCGGCGGCGCCGAACGCGCTGCCGATGATGTTGCCG
>JBJMJD010000072.1:0-16559 GCA_045806525.1 Gaiellales bacterium
CAGGTCGACGACCTGATGGCCGAGATCCGCGCCCGCATCGACGCCAACGAGCGCACGCTGGTGACGACGCTCACCAAGAAGATGTCCGAGGATCTGACCGACTACCTGCTGGAGGCGGGCATCCGCACGCGATACCTGCACAGCGAGGTGGACACGCTGGAGCGGATCAAGATCGTGCGCGAGCTGCGCCTGGGGGAGTACGACGTGCTGGTCGGCGTGAACCTTCTGCGGGAGGGCCTCGACCTGCCCGAGGTGTCGTTGGTGGCGATCCTGGATGCCGACAAGGAGGGATTCCTGCGCGGCCAGACGGCGCTGATCCAGACGATCGGGCGCGCGGCGCGCAACGTCAACGGCCGCGTGCTGATGTACGCCGACAAGACAACCGAGGCGATCCGGGTGGCGCTCGACGAGACGAACCGCCGCCGCGAGATCCAGGTCGCCTACAACCTCGAGCACGGCATCACCCCGCTGTCGATCCAGAAGGGCGTGTCCGACATCGCCGAGTTCCTGACGTTGGAGACGCCGACCGTTCCCGGCAAGCGCCGGCGCGGCGCCAAGACCGAGGGCCTCAGCGTGGACGAGCTCGAGAAGCTGGTGATCGAGTTGGAGGAGGAGATGTTCGCGGCTGCCGAGGAGCTGCGGTTCGAGTACGCGGCCAAGCTGCGTGACGAGATCAAGGCGCTGCGGCGCGACCTTACGGCGGCGCCCTCGCCGTCGGCGTCGCCTTCGGTCTGATCTTCTCACCGGCTTGTGGCGGTTGATGGTAAGGTCGACCGGCGAACCTCTACAGGTGGTGAGAGATCGGCAGGCGTACCGCGGCCCCGGGCGAGCTGGAGCTCGTGCGGGCGTTCATCAACACGGCGCGCCTCGAGGACGGCGCGGAGGGCTTCGACCATGCCGGCTTGCTGGCGGCATGGCTGCGCGGGCGCGACCTGCTCGCGTTGGCGGCGGACGTGACCGAGGGCGAGCGGGAGGCGGCGATCGCCGTCCGCGAAGCCCTGCGCGATCTGGCCGGAGTGAACGGCGGCCGGCCACTGCCCGATTCCTCCAGCCGCAGGCTGGATGCGCTTGCGGCCGCCTGCGGGCTGCGGCCGCGGTTTGATCCGGGCGGAACGGTGTCACTGGCGCCCGAGGTGGCCGGGGTGGCGGGCGCCCTGGGCCGGCTGCTGGGGATCGTCGTGGCAGCGATCGGTGACGGCCGCTGGCAACGGATGAAGACCTGCCGCAACCCCGCCTGCCGGTGGGCGTTCTACGACGCAACCCGCAACCGCTCGGCCGTGTGGTGCGACATGGCCGCCTGCGGCAACCGGGCCAAGGCGCGCAGCTACTACCTGCGCCACACGCGGCCTGACGGCTGATTCCGTGACCCGCCCGTGACACCCAGATGTGCAACGAACCGCACGCCGTCGCAACGATCCCATCGCGCGAACGCAAACGGCTCGCACTGCGCCGCCGACACGAACATCACGATCCGCCGGCGGCCGCCGCTCAATCACGCGGCCGCCAGATCACGGTTCCGCAACGACTCGTAACGATCCCGTGCCCGACGGCCCCGCCGCCCGAGCCGGGCTCTGAGCCCGTTAAGAGCGCGCCGGGCGTTGCACGGTTGAGCGGGCGGCGTGACCCGCTGTTGCGGCGCGGTGCAGGACTCGCAGGGGACCCGGCGAATCCCCCCAGTCCATGGCCCGGGCCGAACGACTCGTCTCCTCCCAAGAGCGGATCTACCTGGTGACACGCGAGCACGGCGTGGTGCTGCTGCGACCCTTCCTGCGCTCGGCCGTGGCGGTGGTCCTGTTCGGAGGCGCCGCCTTCGAACTGGCCGGCGCCCCGGTGCCGTCGGTGGTGCGCTGGGCGGGGGCGCTGGTGGCGGCCGCGGTCGTCTCGATCTCGATGCTCGGCCTGATGCGCCGGGTCGGCCGCTGGAATGCGCGCAAGCTGGTCGTGACCGACCGGCGGGTGCTGCTGACCTCGGGCACACTGTCGCGAAGGGTCGCGGCCATCTCGCTGGACGATCTCTATGACCTGCAGATCCACGTATCCGGTTTCGGCCGCCTGCTGCGCTACGGCTGCGTGATCGCCAACATCAGCGGGCGCCGTGCCCCGCTGCTGGGCCTGCGCCGGCTGCCCGATCCAGATCTGATCTTCGCGCTGCTGCTGGGACTCGATGAGGCCGACCTGGTCGAGCCGGATCCGCCCAGCGTCCGGCGGCGCCGGGTGATCGCTGCGCCCAGCTGATCGACCCGGTTCGCGCGGGTGGCGAGGTATCCGCCCCGCTTGCTACGCTTCACGGCGAACATGCGTTCGCCCAATGACACACTGCTAGAATCCCAGGTGTTTCCGCTTGATCAAGCCACATCTGGGGGGTTCGTGCCGAGCGACGAGATCGTGATCCGGGGCGCCCGGGAGCACAATCTGAAGGACGTCACGGTCTCGCTGCCGCGCGATCGACTGGTCGTCATCACCGGACTCTCGGGATCCGGCAAGTCAAGCCTGGCCTTCGACACGCTCTACGCTGAGGGACAGCGCCGCTATGTCGAGTCGCTGTCGGCGTACGCGCGCCAGTTCCTGGGCCAGATGGACAAGCCCGACGTCGATTCGATCGACGGTCTGTCGCCTGCCATCTCGATCGACCAGAAGACGACGACCCGCAATCCGCGATCGACGGTGGGCACGGTCACCGAGATCTACGACTACCTGCGGCTGCTGTACGCGCGGATCGGCATCCCGCACTGCCCCAAGTGCGGCAAGGTCGTCAGCGGGCAGTCGGCCGAGCAGATCGTCGACCAGGTGCTGGCGCTGCCCGAGGGCACCCGCTTCACGGTCGACGCCCCGATCGTGCGCGGCCGCAAGGGCGAGTTCAAGGACGTGCTGGAGGACCTGCGCAGCGACGGCTTCACCCGCGTCAAGATCGACGGCGAGCAGTACCTGCTGGACGAGCCGCCGGCGCTGGACAAGCAGATCCGTCACACGATCGTGGTCGTGGTCGACCGGCTGGTGATGAAGCAGGGCCTGCGCACGCGCCTCAACGACTCGGTCGAGACGGCGCTGCGCCTGGCCGAGGGCCTGGTCGAGGTGAGCGAGGTGGACGGCGCCACGCGCACCTACTCGGAGCGCTTCGCCTGCCCCGACGACGGCATCTCACTGCCGGAGCTGGCTCCTCGCATCTTCTCGTTCAACTCACCGCACGGCGCCTGCCCACGCTGCACCGGGCTCGGCACCCAGCGCGAGATCGATCCCGAGCTGATCGTGCCGGATCCGTCGCTGTCGATCGCCGAGGGAGCGCTGGTGCCATGGACGGTGATCAACAGCGCCTTCTACGAGCAGGTGATCCAGGCGATCGCCGACCGCTATGAGATCTCGCTGGAGACGCCGTGGCAGGACCTGCCTGACGAACAGCAGAAGCTGTTCCTGTACGGCACCGACGGCGAGAAGGTCTACGTCACCTACCGCAACCGGATGGGCCGCAAGCGCAGCTACATGCTGGCCTTCGAGGGCATCGTGCCGGGTCTCGAGCGCCGCTACCGCGAGACCGACTCCAGCTTCCAGAAGGAGCGGATCGAGGAGTACATGACGCTGAAGCCGTGTCCGCTCTGCCATGGCGCCCGGCTCAAGGAGACGAGCCTGGCCGTGACTGTCAACGACCGCAACATCTCGCAGTTCACCGAGCTGTCGGTGGAGCGCGCCATCGACTTCGTGGACGGCCTGGAGCTGACCGAGACCGAGCGCGCGATCGGCGCCCGCATCCTGAAGGAGATCAGCGAGCGCCTCAGCTTCCTCGAGAACGTGGGCGTCGGCTACCTGACGCTGAACCGCGCGGCCGGGTCGCTTTCCGGCGGTGAGGCACAGCGGATCCGGCTGGCCACCCAGATCGGCTCGAGCCTGATGGGCGTGCTCTACATCCTTGACGAGCCCTCGATCGGGCTGCACCAGCGGGACAACGCGCGGCTGCTGGCGACGTTGGTGCGCCTGCGCGACCTCGGCAACACGGTGATCGTGGTCGAGCACGACGAGGAGACGATGCGCGCCGCCGACCACATCGTGGACATGGGCCCCGGTGCCGGCGAGCACGGCGGGCATGTCGTGGCCACCGGCACCGCCGCCCAGGTGATGGCGAACAAGGAGTCGCTCACCGGTGCGTACCTGAGCGGCCGTCGCGCGATCCCTGTGCCCGACCGGCGGATCCACGACGCCGGCTGGTTCGGCGTGGACGGCGCGGCCGAACACAATCTCAAGTCGATCGACGTCGAGCTGCCCGTGGGCAAGCTGATCTGCGTCACGGGCGTGTCAGGATCCGGCAAGAGCACGCTGGTCAACGAGGTCATCTACAAGGCGCTCGCCAACCGCGTGTCGCGCACCCGTGTGAAGCCGGGCGCCCACCGGTCGGTACACGGCTTCGAGGCCTTCGACAAGGTGATCGACATCGATCAGTCCCCGATCGGCCGCACGCCGCGGTCGAATCCGGCCACCTACACCGGCCTGTTCGACCACATCCGCGCGCTGTACGCGCAGACGCCCGAGTCACGGGCTCGGGGTTACAAGGCCGGACGCTTCTCGTTCAACGTCAAGGGCGGCCGCTGCGAGACCTGCCGCGGTGACGGCACCATCAAGATCGAGATGCACTTCCTGCCCGACGTGTACATCAACTGTGAGGTCTGTCACGGCCGTCGCTACAACCGCGAGACGCTCGAGGTGAGGTTCAAGGGCAAGTCGATCGCGGACGTGCTGGACATGTCGGTGGAGGAGGCGGTGGAGTTCTTCGCCAAGGTGCCGAAGCTGCGCCGGCGGTTGCAGACGCTGCACGACGTCGGCCTCGACTACATGCGTCTCGGGCAGCCGGCCACGACCCTGTCGGGCGGCGAGGCGCAGCGTGTGAAGCTGGCGACCGAGCTCTCCAAGGTGGCGACGGGTCGCACGCTCTACATCCTCGACGAGCCGACGACCGGACTGCACACCTACGACATCGAGAAGCTGTTGCTGGTGCTGCAGCGGCTGGCCGATGCAGGGAACACCGTGCTCGTGATCGAGCACAACCTGGACGTGATCAAGCAGGCCGACTGGGTGCTCGACCTGGGGCCGGAGGGCGGTGACAAGGGCGGCGAGATCATCGCCCAGGGCACACCCGAGGAGGTGGCCGAGACGCCGGGCAGCGCCACCGGCGAGTACCTGCGGCGTGTGCTGCCCGTCTACGAGGCGGAACGCGCGCTTGCCTGAGCTGCCCGAGCTGTCGCTGCGGGTTCGGGCGGTGATCGTGCAGGAGGGGGCGGTGCTGATGGATCGCACCCACCACGAGGATCGCGAGCGCTTCTACTGGCTGCCCGGCGGCGGGCTCGAGCCGGGAGAGACGTCGGAGCAGTGCCTGCAGCGTGAGCTGATGGAGGAGGCGGCGCTCGAGATCGAGGTGGGAAGGGTGCTGTACCTGAGCGAGAACATCTACGTCGAGAGCGGCGACTACCGCCACGAGCTGATCCTCTACCGGCTGGCGGCGGTGCGTGGCGGCCCGCACGGCACGCCCAGCGATCCGCGAATGCATGAGTGGCACCGGCCGGGGCAGCAGCCCGGCCCGCTGCTGCCGGAGGCGATGGCCGCCGAGCTGGCATTCGACCTGGCCGACGGGTTTCGCAGGCCGATCCAGCACCTGGTTACCGTGGCGGAGCAGCCCGCCTCAGCCAGCCAATAGACTCGGCCCATGTCGGAGACGTCGAGCCTGCTGGTCACTCACAACGGCGCGGTGCAGACGATCACGTTCAACCGCCCGGCCGTGCTGAACGCGCTTGACCTGACGATGCATGAGCGGCTGGCCGCCGCGCTCGACCGGGCCGCCCGGCCGGACGTGCGGGCGCTGGTGATCACCGGCGCCGGACGCGGATTCTGCGTCGGCCAGGATGTCGGCGAGTTCCCGCGCGACGCGGCCGCGGTGGCGGAGCTGCTGAGGCAGCACTTCAACCCCGCCGTCCGCGCGCTGCACGGTCTGCGAAAGCCGGTGATCGCCGCCATCAACGGGCCCGCTGCGGGAGCCGGTCTGGCGCTCGCGCTGGCCTGTGACCTGCGGCTGGCGGCCGCCTCGGCCAGCCTCGTGCCCGCCTTCGCGGGCATCGGTCTGGTGCCGGACTCGGGCCTCTCGCACACGCTGCCGCGGCTGATCGGATCGGCCGTCGCGTTCGACTGGATCGTCTCGGGCCGTAGGATCGCAGCGCCGGAGGCGGCAGCCATGGGCCTGGTCACGAGGGTGGTCGAAGACGCCGATCTGGCCGCCGAGACGGACGCCCTGGCGACCGCGCTCGCCGCCGGGCCGACCGCCGCGATCGGGCTTACCAAGCAGCTGATCGGTCGTTCGCTGGAGAGCTCGCTGGACGACCAGTTGGACGAGGAGGCTCGGCTACAGGCGATCGCCGCCGCCGGGGACGACTTCGCCGAGGGCGTGGCGGCGTTCCTCGAGAAGCGTCCGCCGCGGTTCACGGGCAACTGAGCGCCGTTCGCACTCGCCTCGGTGAGCTAGTTCGGGATGTCGATCACGTCGCCGGATACGGAGCCGCTCGTGCGGAACTCCTGCCAGTGGCGGAACGCGGCGGCGGTCAGCTCGCCCTTGACCTCGTTGTTCGCGATCATGATCTCGATGTCGGCCGGGCTGAACCACTGCGGCGCGGCGAGGATGTCGGAGTCGTTGATCGCGTAGCTGGTCTGACGGGGCTGGCTGGAGAGGTAGTCGAGCCGCATCGACGTGCCGATGCGCCGGCCGTCCTCATCGTGTTCGCGCACCAGCGTGGCGCCGATCAGCGTTGCGCCCGACGCGGCGTAGCCGGTCTCCATCAGCAGGTTGCGGTTCACCACGTGCTCGGGGATCTGCACGTTTCCGTCCTCGTCGTGTGCGGCCATCCAGCCGGTCGGGAAGTTCCAGCGCTCCTCGCCCTCCCGGTTCAGCTGCCGCACCATCAGCAGCTCTCCGCCGTGCTCCACGATCGAGCACACCGTCGTCGCGAAGATGGCCGGGTGCTGCTCCTCGCCCGGGCCGCCGCTGCCCGGTGCTGCCGGTATCGCCTGCTCGCTCATGTGCATAGCTTACAGCGGTCGCTATCGTGATCCGATGCCGCAGTGGAGCCCGGAGATCGTGGTCGACTCGGCGCTCGCGCGGCGGCTGATCGCAGGGCGGTTTCCGGAGCTGGACGGAGTCGTGATCGAACCGCTCGGCGAGGGCTGGGACAGCACCGTGTGGCTGGTTGATTCGCGATGGGTGTTCCGCTTTCCGCGCCGCGAGGTGGTGGTTCCCGGCTTCCTGCGAGAGACCGAGGTGCTGCCGGTTTTGGCCCCCGACCTGCCCTTGCCGGTGCCGGTCGCGGCCTTCCGGGGCGAGCCCGGGGCCGAGTTCCCCTGGCCGTGGTCCGGCTCGCCGTTCCTGCCGGGGCGAGAGCCGGCCGACGCGGCACCATCGGATCACGATCGCGTCGGCCACGGCGTCGCCCTGGGCCGATTCCTGCGGGCGCTGCACGACGTCGATCCGGACACGGTCACGGCTGGCGGAGCGGCGCTTCCGGTCGATCCGGTGCGGCGCGCCGACATGCCCCACCGCGTGGCCGACGCCCGCCGCCGCTGCGTGGTGTTGCAACGCGCCGGCCTGTGGATATCGCCGCCGGAGCTGGCGACGCTGCTCGACCGGGCCGAGCAGCTGGATCCGCCCGTGACGCTGGCCGTGGTGCACGGCGACCTGCACGCGCGCCACCTGCTGATCGGCGCCGGCGGCGAGCCGTCCGGGGTAATCGACTGGATCGACGTATGCCGTGCCGATCCCGCGATCGACCTGCCGCTCTACTGGGCCTACCTGCCGCCCGCCGGCCGCGCCACCTTCCACGACGCCTACGGGCCGGTCGACGACGATGCCCTCACCCGAGCGCGGGTGCTTGCCGTGTCGCTGTGGGGTGCGCTGGCCGAATACGCCCACGACGTGGGTATGCCGGCGCTCCTGTCAGAGGTGCTGGCCGGCCTCGAGCGGGCTACGGAGGATCTACGCTAGCGGCGGCCTGGGCCGACGACACCACCGGCACCACCTCGAACTCCGCCAGGTCGTCCCAGCACGCGATCCATTGGTCGAACAGGCCGGGATCGTCGGTCTCCATCAGCTGGTAGCAACGGCCGAGCCGCTGGTCGACCCAGCTATCGATGTACTCGAGCCCCGGTGGCAGCATGCGGCCGCGCTCGGCCGCCCGCCGGTAGACCGGCTCAGGGCCCTGCGTGAACTGCTCCACGACCATGTAGCGCACGGCCCAAGCTTCGCACGTCAGCGGTCGTCGGGGCGAAACGCGGCCGCCCAGGTGGCATCGTCATCCGAGCGGCTGCGCCACCGAAGCCGCGAGCCGAACGCCCCGAAGAAGAACGCGATCGTGGCCGCCAGCGGGATCATCAGCAGCGCCAGCACGCCCCAGATGATCAGGTTGGCGTGGCTCTTGTGCTTGAGCGAGGCGACGCCCAGCGACGGCGCCAGGTCCGGCTCTGCGAACAGCTTGGGCGGCTGGCCCTTGGCCGCGAAGAAGGCAGACGGCGTGAACCAGTCGATCAGCCAGCTGCCATTGGGCGCTTTCGAGAGCCGGATGTTGTACGCCACCGCGCCCTGCTTCTTCGCGTTTCGCGGCTGCAGGATCATGGTCAGGTACACCTGCCCGCGTGAGGCGCTCATCACCGTATAGCCATGGAACTCCGTCCCCTTGGTGCGGTAGGGCGGCACCGGCAGCGTGCCCTGGTTCCACTGCTTGCGCGTCTGGCCGATGCGCATCATCGACGACGCCACCGGGTAGGCCCTGGCCGGGTCGCGTCGCTCCACGCCGTTTCGCACGAACACGTCCAGCGTGTGGTTGATGGACGCGCGAGAGCCCGGCGGCAGGTGCGGCGTGGCCGTCGTCGAGAGCGGCCCCCATGGTTTCTCGGTGCCCTTGACCGTGTTGCCGCACGCGGTGCCCGCGGCGAGAAGGGTCGCCACGATCATCCCCACGACTGCCCGCGACTGCAACATGCTCAAGCCACAGCGTAATCGAACCCGCCGCGTTTCTAGTCGTCGAGGACGGTCACGCTCAGGTACGACGGAGTCGGCGCGCCGGTCAGCAGGCGCTGGTGATTGACCGCCGTTCGGGTCGCAAACCACGGGCTCTCCGACGTCCCCGGGTGGGCCACGTACAGGGGATAGTCGCTGGAGGCGACCTGCAGCCGCAGTTGGTGGCCGGCCGGGACGCGGTACGCGGTGTGCCCCAGATAGACCTCTGCGGCGGTGCCGTCTGCGGGATGGTCGACCGCGCGCTGCCCGTAGAGCACGGCGTGCGAGCCCCCCGCCTGGTCGACGTCGACCAGCTTGACGTGCAGGTTCATGGAAGGGCCGTCGCCGGCCACGGTCAGATGGGCGACGACACGGCCCGCCAGCGTCAGGTGGTCGACCAGGACTGCCGTCTCGAACACGACGACGTCGGGCCGCGCCGCGATCGCACCCTCGTCGGGGTACTCGTAGAGGAAGGCGAACGGGTTCTCGATGGTGGAGGGCACCAGGTTCTCGGGATCGTGCAGCCACTCGACCGACCCGTCGCCGGGCTCGCGCTCGTCGAGACCGCCGGCCTCGGTCAGATACAGGCGCTGCTCGCGTGCACCCGGCGGCGGCCAGACCGGTGACTCGTGCCAGCCAACGTTGGGCAGGTGCCAGCGCACGCGCGGTACCGATTGCGGGTTGCCGCGGCCGGAAAGGAAGGCGTCGAAGAAGTCGAGCGCGGGGGCGAGGTAGCGCGGCAGCATTCGCTCGAGCGCGTCATCATGGGTGTCGTGGTCCTCGCTCTCCGGGATCGGAACGAACTCGAGGCGGTAGTTCTCGTGGTCGGTCGAGCCGGCGTGGAGGTACTGGAACGGCGCGGTCCCCGGCTCGCTCATGAGGCGCTCGTAGTCCAGCATGTGCGGAGGGGTGATGTTGTCGAACCAGCCAACTCCGTGCAGCGTCGGGATGCGCAGCAGCGTGAACGGATGGCGGTCGCCGTACATGTCAACCGGCGCCTGGCCGCGGGCCTCCGCCAGCAGCCGGTCGAAGGCCAGAGAGCGGCTGCCGATCAGCGCGAACGCGGGATCGAACAGCTCGCTCAGCGGCCGCCGCGTCCAGTCCGGCGTCCAGTGGTGCGTGCAGCCGTCCGTCCAGTACTGGGCCAGGTAGTGAGCGCCGTACAGCGGTGCCACGCCGTCGCCGTCGAGCCAGCCGAACAGGTCGGCCACGGTCACGCGCGGCACGATCGCCTTCAGCGCGGGGTGCCCGGAGGCGACCGCCGCCCACTGGGTGTAGCCGTAGTAGGAGTCGCCCCACATGCCGACGGCGCCGTTCGACCAGGGCTGCTCGGTGATCCACTGGATCGTGTCGTAGCCGTCGTCGACCTCGTGCACAAACGCATTCACCTCACCACCCGACCGGAACTTTCCGCGCACGTCCTGGGGCAGGAACGCGTAGCCGCGCTCGGTGAAGTGGCCCGCGATGAACGGCATCCAGCAGTAGCGGCCGTTCTTGTCGTAGGGCAGCCGCACGAGCACTGCCGGCCACGGCCCCTGCCCGTCCGGCAGGTACACGTCGGTGGCCAGCTCGACTCCGTCGCGCATCGGCACCATGTGCTGCCGAGCGCGGGGGTCGAGCGCGGCCGCCTCGAGCGTCTCGATCTTGATCGTCATCGGGGCATCGTGCTCACCCGCTCGATACTACTCAGCCCAGCGCGGGGTGGGCCGGAAGCCCGGCCCACCCCGCAGCGTCTGCCCCCGCCTAGTTGTGGATCCCACGCATTGGGTGTCCGTCTTGTGGACCGCCCGTGACGAAGAGGTGAAGCTGGCGGCGCGCGGTAGGCTTGCGGCGTGTTCACCGACGATGATGCCGGCCGGATCGCTCGCGCCTTCAGGCTGGGCGACGGCGCGGCGTTCACGGGCACGCTTGCGCGCGGCGAGCAGGGCCAGGTGGTGCAGCTCGAGACATCGAGCGGCCTGTGGGCGGTGAAGACGTCGTTCCGGCCGCCCGAGCTAGACGGGGAGGACGGCGCCTTCCAGGCGGCGGCGGTGGCGGCCGGCGTCCCGGCGCCCATCGTCGTGTTCACGGACGGAGGAGAGCTGTTCGCAGAGATCCGCGGCCTCCCGGTGCGCGTGTACCGATGGGTCGACGTACTGCCCGCCGACAGCGGGCTCGACCCCGGCCGTGTGGGCCGGCTGTTGGCGACCATCCACCAGGTGCCGTTCCGGGGCCGGCGGCTGCAGGATCCCTGGTACACCGAGCCGATCGGCGCCGCTGGCTGGAACCGGCTGGTCGAGCGGCTGGCCGCGGCCCGAGCGCCGTTCGCCGGTGACCTGGTCGGGATGTGCGATGAGCTGGTGGCGCTGGAAGCGCTGCTGGTGCCCGCCCGCGAGCTTCGCACCTGCCACCGCGACCTGTGGTCCGACAACCTCCGCGCGACGTCACAGGGCGAACTGTGTGTCATCGACTGGGACAACTGCGGCCAGGCAGATCCGGGCCAGGAGCTGGCCGGGGTCGTGTTCGAGTTCGGGTACGGCGACGCCGACCGGGCACGGGCGCTCTATGGCGAGTACCGGCGCTGCGGCGGACCCGGGCGGATCGAGCGGCGCGGCGACTTCTCGATGACGATCGCCCAGCTCGGACACATCAACGAGATGTCCTGTCTGTTGTGGCTCGACTCGGCGCAGCCGGACGAGGAGCGAGCTCGACAGGCGTGTCGGTTCCACGAGAGCGTAGAGATGCCGCTCACGGTGGCGGTGATCGACGAGCTGCTGCAGGCGGTGGCAGGCTGACCGGGGCGCGGCGAGCCTCGGGGTCGCCAACCCGGTAGGATCGGGGCAACCAGGGAGGGACGTGGTGGCAGGCGCCAGGCGGCGTGCGCTCGTTGTTGGGTTCGGATCGCTTGCCTGCGCAGGCGTGGTGACTGCCGTTGTGCTGGCCTCGACCGGCTCCGTGACCGACTGGTCGATGTACCACCGCGACACGGGGCACAGCGGGCTGGCCGTCGACACGACGCTGTCAGCGTCCCGGGCGGCGACCATGGCGCCGGTGTGGCAGGTGCACACTGGATCGAGTGCGTACACGTCGCCCGCCATCGTGCACGATGCGACGCTCGGCAAGACCGTGATCTACGTCGGAAACCAGGCGGGAACGATCAGCGCCTACGACGCCGCCAGCGGCGACCGGCTGTGGGCAACGGATCTCCCGCAGGCAGTCCAGTCGTCGCCCGCGGTCGCCAACGGCGTGCTCTACGTAGGGTCGTCGGACCACTACCTCTACGCGTTCGACGCGCGCACCGGCCAGCAGATCTGCCGCTTCAACACCGGTGGCACCGTCTCGGCGTCGCCGCTGGTGGTCGATCCCGACGGCACCGGGCTCGTGGTGTACGCGGGTGACACCGCGCTCAGCGGCAACGACGGCGGGCATGTCTGGGCGATCAACGCCGTCGACCCCAACGGCGCCGCCGACTGTTCCCAGAAGTGGGTGTTCGACGGATTCGTCGATCCGGCAGCGGGCTCGTGGTCGCCGCCGGCCTTCGCGACCGACGCGAGCGGGCGCCCGCTGGTCATCTTCGGCAGCTCCAGCCCGGACAACGCGGTGTATGCCGTGGATGCTCGCACCGGCGAGCTCGTGTGGAGGTTCCAGACGAAGGAGTACGCTGTCGACAACGACGTCGGAGACGGGCCCACCATCTCGCCGCCAGGGGTGAACGGGTTCGCCGACGGTGTCGTCTACGTGTCGGGCAAGGATCGCATTGCATATGCGCTCAACCTGCGGACTGGGGCGGAGATCTGGGAGTTCCCGATGCGCACCGACGCTCCCAGCACTCACTCCGGTGGCCGATCGACCGCCGCGCTGGTGGATAACCGCGTCTACCTCGGTGATGCTCTGGGCATGTACGCGCTGGACGCGGTCACCGGCGCAAAGATCTGGCGCTCGCAGGACGTCGGGCCGGTCACGCAGGAGATCCTCTCGGCGCCGGCGGTGGCCGGGCCGGCCGGCGACCACGTGATCTTCGCCGGTGACCTGTCCGGGAAGGTGTTTGCCTATTCGGCGGCGGACGGCCGGAGGCTCTGGACGTACCAGACCGGCGCGTTGATCTACGGGTCGCCGGCGATCGCCGACGGTCGTGTGTACATCACCAGCTCGGACGGCTACCTCTACGCGTTTGGGTTGCCGGGCGGCCGCAGCGCCGCGCCGGCGGCGGCGGTTGCCAGTCCCGTCGACGGCTCGACGGTGCCGAATTCGGGCGGCACCGTCGCCGTCACCGGCAGCGCCAGCGACGACACGGGGGTCGCGAGCGTGCTGGTGGCGATCCGCAGCACCACCGGGAACACCTGGTGGAACGCCACCAGCGGCAAGTGGCAGCAGATCGTGACCGAGCAATCAGCCACGCTGGGAGCGCCGGGTGCGACCTCGACGACGTGGACGGCCGGGTTCCCGGCGCCACCCGCAGGCGGCAGCTTCTTCGTTCAGGCCGAGGCGATCGACGCCGACGGCCAGCGATCGACGCCGGCGTCCGCGTCGTTCGTGATCCCATCGCTGGGAAATCCGCCCGACACGAGCATCACGTCGCCGCTGTCCAAGAGCGTCTTCCACTTTCCCAACAACGTGCGGCAGGTGTTCACGATCCCGATCGCCGGTACCGCGGTGGACTCGGGCGGATCGCTGCCGGGCGTCGCGCAGGTGCGGGTGTCGATCAAAAACGTCGAGCACAGCGAGTACTACTGCGGGCCGGTCGGCTGTCCCGGAGACCCGACGCACGTCTGGACGACGAAGTTCGTCAGCATCCTCGCCACCCTGGCGTCACCGGGCGCAGCCTCGACGAGCTGGACGAGCAGCTTCCTGACCTACGACCATCCGCACAACTACGCGATCACCGCCTGGGCGATCGACAGGAACGGCGAGCGCGATCCCACCAACGCGAACGCCCATCCGATCTGCGTTCGCGATGCGAAGTCAGGCTGCTACTCCTGAGGTGCTGACCGCTCCGCGCCGGCCAGCAGCTGGGACGTGAGGATGCCGGTCAGCCAGCGCTCGTAGCGGGCCGGTGACCACTCGCGGTCGCCTACCAGTGACTGGTAGACCCCTGGGTGGTTGAGCGCCCACAGGATGTCGGCGGCCGTCGCCACGCCCAGGCCCTTTCGCAGGGCGTGTTTGCGGTGGAGGCTCTCGATCACCTGGAGCTGATTGGCGTGGAACTCCGTCTCGATTCGCCGCCAAAGGGCTCCGATCTCGGCGTCGCCGGGCGCTGCGGCGCGGATCACCTCCATGATCGGGCCGGCGCGCTGCTTCACCTCGCGCGAGTTCTGCGCGTTCAGCTGCAGCTGGGTGAGCGGGTCGGGCTCATCGAGCACGCGCCGGAACCAGGGCTGGTCCCCGACCGGGATGTCGTCACCATCGCCGCGCAGCGCACGGTGCCAGACCGCCCGAAGCAGGCCGCTCTTGGTTGCGAACGCCACATAGACCGTCTTCAGCGCGACGCCGGCGTCGGCGGCCACCGCGGCCATGGAGGTGGCCGGGTAGCCATCGCGCTCGAACAGCCGCTGTGCGGACGCCAGGATCTGTGCGCGGGTCGCGGCCGCCTGCTCCTCGCGGCGCGGGGAATTGTAGGTGCGCCGGTCGTTGCCGCGCGTCTTCATATCTGATACTGTAGCGGAGAAATCATTACATCTATAGAGTAACCAATCAGAGACCGGAGAGCGCTATGACGACGCTTCGCCTCGAGCACGCGATCAGCGACTTCGATCGTTGGAAGTCCGCATTCGACCGCGATCCCATTGGCAGAGAACAGCTGGGGGTGCGGGCCCACCGCGTGTTCCGCCCGCTGGACGACCCAAACTACGTTGCCGTGGACCTCGAGTTCGACAGCCCGGCAGAGGCCGAGCGGTGCAAGGTCGCGCTGGCAGAGCTGTGGCGATCGAAGCAGGCCGCTCCGGCGCTGCGCGGCGCACCGCAGGTGCGGATCGTCGAAACGGTGGAGAGCGTCCAGTACTCAGGCGGCGGCCCGTACATCACTCCGTGACCGGCTCCTGAAGCGGCAGGGCCGAGAGGCGGACGCTCAGCTCGGCGAGGTAGCCCCGGCGGGTGTCCTGGTCGACCGAATCCGCGGCGTATGCGATGAAGGGATCGATCACCTGCATGCCGGTGTAGGCCAGCGTGCCGTGCAACAGCGGGTGCAGGACCTGCGTGAGTTCTCCCACGTACTCGTCGCTGAACGAGCTCGGTTCGTAGGAGGAGGTCATCACGAGCATTCCCCGCTTCTCGCCGAGAAACCCTGACCATGCCGGCACCTCGGGGTAGCGGTAGGCGACGCCATTCGCGAACACGCGGTCGATCCATCCCTTCAGCATGGCGGGCACCGAGAACCACCACATCGGCGAGACGAGCACCAGCAGGTCGGCCGCCTGGAACAGCTCCACGTGCCGGGCCAGGTCCGGTGCGAACGTGCCGCCGGCTGCCGCGTGCGCCTGCTCGTCCATGGGCTGGAGCCGCCCGGCGATCAGCCGGTCCGAGAAGTCGGCAGCCGACAGCACCGGGTCGAACCCCTCCTGGTAGAGGTCGACCAGCTGCACGTCCCAGCCGGCGGCCAGCAGCGCATCGGCCGCCGTGTGGGCAAGCGCGGCTGCGAAGGACGAGGGCTCGGGATGCGCGAGCACCACCAGCGCCGTGGCGGTCCCGGGAGTGGACACCGCGGAAGCCTACCGGGCTGCGGCGTCTCCTATGATCCGGCGATGGCCGGCAGGGACGCAGCCTGTAGCTGTGGGCAGCTTCGCGTGACAACGGAGGGGGACCCGTTCGTGGTCTCGATCTGCCACTGCCTGTCCTGCCAACGACGGACGGGCAGCGCCTTCGGCATGCAGGCGGGGTTCCGGGCCGACCAGGTGCAGGTGGCCGGCCGCTATGTCGACTACGCCCGCACGTCCGACGAGCAGGACCGCAAGGTGCACGTCTTCCACTTCTGCCCCGACTGCGGCGGGACCGTGTTCTACACGGAGCCGGACGAGGACGACCTGGTGGTGGTGGCGGTCGGGGCATTCGCGGACCCCGAGTTCCCGCCGCCCACCGAGTCGGGCTACGGGGCGCGGCGGCACCGGTGGTTCGACCTGCCCGCGGGCATCGCGAGCGACGAGGTGTGGGCTCCGCTGCAGCCGCTCTACGAGGCGGGCGAGTACGCCCAGGTGGCGGATCGCGGGCGCGCGCTGGTGGCCGAACATCCCCAGGACCCCACCCTGCTGTACAACCTCGCCTGCTGCGAGAGCCTGGCCGGGCGGCCGGGGGATGCGATCGAGCATCTGCGAGCCGCGATCGACATCAACGAGGAGTTCCGGCCGGTGGCCGCCGCGGACTCCGACTTCGACCCGATTCGCGACCAGTCCGCGTTCAGCGATCTGGTTGCTGACCCGGCACGATCAGGAGGACACCATGAGTGACTACGCCGTGGCTCGGATCGACGAGATCGACGAGCTCAGCGACGGCCGCTGTCCGTTCCGGCCCATTCGGATGCACTTCGGCATCATGTCGTTCGGCATCAACGCCTGGACGGGAACGAGCGCTGGCG
>JBJMJD010000073.1:0-12905 GCA_045806525.1 Gaiellales bacterium
CCGCGGAAGTACTTCTGGGCGACGATGTTGGTGGCCGTCTGCGACCAGAACGAGGGGAACTCCACGTCCTTCTGCTCGAACGAGGGGCCGTCCTTGCCCGGGATCAGCGCGGTGCGCTGCTCCCAGTCGACGGTCTCGAAGGGGTCGTCGCCATCGCTCGTGAAGTAGCGCTCCACGCCGATGGAAACGTCCTCCCTACCCTCCAGGACGCGGGTTTCAGCCGGGTTCTCAGTCGTCGCCATTCGTCTCTCCTCTGTCCGTCGTCCTCATCCGTATTCTAGCCGATTTGGGATCTCTACCGAACGCCTGTTCGCCGGAGATCTTCCATCCGGGCCAGCTCCTGCTCGAACTCCTCAACATCCTGAAAATCGCGGTAGACCGAGGCGAATCGCACGTACGCGACGGGGTCGAGCCCGCGCAGCGCGGCCAGCGCCTGCTCGCCGATCGCGTGCGACGGCACCTCCTCGCGGATGCCGTTTCGCAGCCGCGCCTCGACGGTCGCAGCGGCGCCCTCGATCTGCTCCAGCGACAGCGGGCGCTTGGTGCACGCGCGCACCAGGCCGGCCATCAGCTTGCCGCGATCGAACGGCTGCCGCGAGCCGTCGCGCTTGACCACGAACAGCGGCGATTCCTCGGTGCGCTCGAACGTCGTGAACCGCTGCGCGCACAGCAGGCACTCGCGCCGGCGCCGGATCGTGCCCTTGCCGGCCACCCGCGAGTCGACCACCTTCGTCTCACCGTGCTCACAGTATGGACAGTTCACGAGATCCCCAGATGTAGTGGCCGCTGACCGGATCAACCCACCAGATGTTGTGGCGGGACGGGTATTGTGCATAACGGCTCGGACGGACTCGGATCCCGCTCAACCAGGCGCAACCGGGCCGGCCGCGAGCAGCTCGCTGACCGTCACCGACCGGTACCCGCGCGCGCCCATCTCGGGCAGCGCGATGCGCAGCGCCTCCACCGTCGGCGTGCGGTCGGCCTCGGTCGAGGTGTGCCGGGGCCAGCAGTCGTGCAGGTCGATGATCGCGCCCGGCGCGAGGCCGTCCAGGATCACGGTGGCGATCGCCTGGGGATCGCGTTCCAGCCAGTCGGAGGGATCGACCGACCACAGCACCGTGGTCGCGAGCATCCTGGCCTCGGCGATGCGGCTGCAGCGCAGCGCGTCCTCGCCATAGGGCGGGCGGAACAGCACCGGCGCGTGCCCGAGCAGCCGCTGGCAGCGGGCGATGTCGTGCGCCAGCTCGTCGTCGGTGGCGTCCATCGCGTGCGGGTGGCTGAACGTGTGGTTGCCGATCTCGTGGCCCTCGGCGATGGTGCGGCCGAGGATCTCCTCGCGGCCCTCGACCGACTCGCCGAGCACGAAGAAGGTGCCGTGCCCGCCGTGCTGCCGCAACAGGTCGAGCATGTCGGGCGTCTGCGGACCCGGGCCGTCGTCGAACGTGAGCGCAACCAGCCCGGCGGCGGCCGGGCCCTGCGAGACGACGGTCACGGGTGCAGGGCGCGCAACGTCTCGGCCAGCCCCTCCCCGAGCGGCACCGCCGGCTGCCAGCCCAGCTCACGCCGCGCCAGCGCGATGTCGAGGCAGCTGCGATCGAGCTCTCCCAGCCGCGCAGGCCGGTGCTCGGGTGTCACGTCCGTGCCGGCCACCCGCTGCGATTCCGCCAGCAGATCGATCACGTCGGTCTCGGTTTGGGTGCCGATGTTGAAGGCCTGGTGTGGCCCTTCGTAGGCCAGCGCCGCCATGTTGGCCGCCACCACGTCGCCCACGTAGACGTAGTCGCGGGTCTGGCGGCCGTCGCCGAAGATCAGCGGTGTCTCGCCCGACGTCAGCTTGCCGAAGAAGATCGCCACCACGCCCGCCTCGCCGTGCGGATCCTGGCGCGGGCCGTACACGTTGCCGTAGCGCAGCACCATGTGGCGCGTGCCGTAGAGCCGGTTGAACAGGCCCAGGTAGAGCTCGGCGCCGTGCTTGGACGTGCCGTAGGGCGACATCGGCGCCGGCTCGGTCGCCTCCGGCGACGGGATCGTCTCGGCCTCGCCGTAGAGCGCACCGCCGGTCGACGAGAACACCACCCGCGCGCCGGTGCTGCGGGCGCATTCGAGCACGGCGATCGTGCCGCGCACGTTCACGTCGGCGTCGAAGCATGGGTCCTCGACCGACGCGCGCACGTCGGCCTGCGCGGCCAGGTGGAACACCGCCGCCGGCTGCAGGTCGTCGAACACCGATTGCATGGCGTCGTGGTCGCGGATGTCCAGCTCGTGGAACTCGGCCCCTGCCGGCACCCTGTCCCTGCGTCCGCCGGCCAGGTTGTCGATCACGGCAACGCGCCCGCCGCGCTCGAGCAGCGCGTCTGCGACGTGTGAGCCGATGAAGCCGGCGCCCCCGGTGACGACCGCGTCCATGATCGCGCAGGATAGTGGGTCGGGTCGGTCGGCTAGGCAGCAGCTTCGGCCGAGTCGGCCCGCACCACCTCGACCGATTTGTCGTCGGTCATCACCAGCCGCCCGGTGAACCCGCCCTGGCGGTCGCGGAACTCGAGCGGCCCGGTGCTGCCCTGCTCGATCACCTGCTTGGCCTCGTCGGGCGTGATCTCGCGGCCCTTCATCGACTTCCAGATCACGAAGCCACACCCGGGGTTCTTGCGGCTCTTCCACGATGAGCAGCCGTAGGCGCGGCTGTTGCCGCGGATCTCGCCGCCGCAGCGCGGGCACTTGGCGATCGTCTCGCGTGGCACGCGTGCGGCGGCCGAACGCACCAGCGGCGCTCCGTCCAGGCCGACGATCTGGGGCACGTTGCCCTCGCCCAGGATCAGCTTGGCCGGCTGCGGGCCTTCGGCCAGCGTGGCCTCGCCGTGCTCCAGCAGCGCACGCACCTCTGCCTCGTTGACCACGTAGCCCTTCTGCGACTTCCAGATCGTGAACCCGCAGCCGGGCTCGTCCTTGCTCTTCCAGGAGCTGCAGCCGAAGGCGCGGCGGTTCTCCTTGATCTCGCCGTCGCCGTTCGGGCAGGGCCCGAGCGCGCCGGTCAGCGGCTTGCCGTCGGGGTCGACGATCGCGGGCTGGTTGCCGTCCACCAGCACCAGCCGCGCTGGCGTGGCCGACTCCAGCTGCGCCTCGCCCTGCTCCAGCAGCTGCCGCACATCATCGGCGGTGATCGTGAAGCTGCCCTGGGACTTCCAGATCGTGAACCCGCAGCCCGGCTCCTTCTTGCTCTTGTACGAGCTGCAGCCGAACGCGGCCCGGTTCTCGCGGATGTCGCCGTCGCCGTTGGGGCATGGCCCCAGCGCCAGCGTCTGAGCGATCGGCGCACCGGACGCGTCCACGATCTCCGGCGTGTTGCCCTCGGCCAGCACCAGGCGCGCCTCGACCGGGCCGTGCAGCTCCACCTCGCCCTGCTCCAGCAGCGCCCGCACCTGATCGCGGTCGATGGTGAACCCGGCCTGGGTCTTCCAGATCGTGAAGCCGCAGCCCGGCTCCTTCTTGCTCTTGTACGAGCTGCAGCCGAACGCCGAGCGGTTCTCGATCACGTCTCCGTCGCCGTTCGGGCAGGGGCCCAGCGACTCCGTGCGGATCTCGCGGAAGTAGTCGACCAGCTGCTCGGTGAAGCGGGCGATGTCGGCCATGAAGCCGGCCCGGTCGGCCTGCCCGTGCTCGATCTCGGACAGCCGCTTCTCCCAAGAGCCGGTCAGCTCCGCGGACGTGAGCGCGTGCGTGCCCAGCAGCTCGATCGTGTCGCGGCCCTTGGTGGTGGCCACCAGCGCCTTGCCCTCGCGCTCGATGTAGCCCACGTTCAGCAGCCGCTCGATCGTGTCGGCGCGGGTGGCCGGGGTGCCCAGGCCGCTCTCTTTCATGGCCTCGCGCAGCTCCTCGTCGTCGATGGCGCGGCCGGCCGTCTCCATGGCGCCCAGCAGCGATGCCTCGGTGTAGCGGCCGGGCGGCTTGGTCTGCTTCTCCAGCACCTCGGCCGAGGTGCAGGTGCCGTTCTCGCCCTCGTCGATCCGCGGCAGCGTCTGCTCCGGCTCCTCGTCGCCCTTTCGCTCCGGCTCGGCCGGCTCGTCGCCGAAGGCGGGGCCGCGCCAGCCGGCCTCCAGCAGCCGCCGGCCCTTGGTGCGGAAGCGGGAGCCGCCGGCCTCCGTCACGACCTCGGTGTCCTCGAACCGGGCCTCGGGGTGGAACACGGCCAGGTAACGGCGGCAGATCAGGTCGTAGACGCGACGGTCGTCGTTGGACAGCTCGCCGCGCGGCAGGTCCCCGGTGGGGATGATGGCGTGGTGGTCGTCGACCTTGCCGTCGTTGACGACGCGCGCCAGCGGCAGCACATCCAGGCCGGCCACGTACTCGGCGTGGGGCTTGTAAGCCGGGATGCCGCCCAGCGCGGCCGCGATCCGCTTCAGGGTCGGGACCTGATCGGAGGGCAGGAACTGTGAGCGGGTGCGAGGGTAGGTGATGACGGCGCCGTGCGCCGAGCCCTCGTACAGGCGCTGGGCGGCGGCCAGCGTGCGCTGGGCGGACAGGCCGTAGCGGCTGTTGGCCTCGCGCTGCAGGCTGGTCAGGTCGTAGAGCAGCGGCGGCCGCGTCTTGCGCTCGTTGCGCTTGACGGAGAGCACCGTGGCGTCGGCGCCCGCGGCGGCGTCGGCCACCGCCTGCGCCCGCTCGTGCTCCGAGGTGCGGTCCTGCTTGCCCTCGAACCAGCGGCCCAGATACGTGCGCTCCTGGTCGAGCTGGAAGCGGGCGTCGACCTGGAAGTATGTCTCCGGAACGAAGGCGTCGATCTCGAGGTCGCGGCGCACGATCAGCGCCAGCGTCGGCGTCTGCACCCGGCCCAGCGACACCACGCCCTCCAGGCGGCCGACCTTGGTGGCGGCGCGGGTGCCGTTCATGCCGACCAGCCAGTCGGCCTCGCCGCGGGAGCGCGCGGCGGCGCTGAGCGGCGCCATCTCGGACGAGTCGCGGAGGTGCTCGAAGCCCTCGCGGATGGCGTCCCTGGTCATCGACGACACCCACAGCCGCTTGACCGGCTTGTCCACCGCCAGCAGCTCGCGGATGTACTCGAAGATCAGCTCACCCTCGCGGCCGGCGTCACAGCCGTTCACGACCTCGTCCACGTCCTTGCGCCTGGCCAGCTTGCGCAGCACGTCCAGCTGCTTCTTGCCGCGCCCCTCGATCGGCTTCAGGTGGAATTCGTCGGGGATGATCGGCAGCCGGTTCAGCGACCACAGCTTGTACTTGGGGTCGTAGTCCTCGGGCTCGGCCAGCTCGACCAGGTGGCCCACCGCCCAGGACACGACGAAGTCGTCCGACTCGAGGTAGTCGGACTCTGCCTTAAAGGACCCCGGAAGCGCCTTGGCGTAGTCCTTGCCAACGGACGGCTTCTCGGCTATGACGAGCGTTTTTCCCATTCAGGGCGGAGAGGGTAGCACGGGCATTCCCGGGGGTTTGTGCCGATTCGGTCACGGCGCCGTGCCGCTTGCGCACGCGGATCCGCGCGCCCACGCGTGAGGGTATTCGCGGTCGCCGGCGGGAACCATTCGCCCGGCGAAGGCGCTTGACCATGCAATGCCCGCCGTGAAGGTGGGGCCGCTCGGTAGCATGACCCGGTGTTCATCTCCTTCGAGGGCCTCGACGGCTGCGGCAAGACCACCCAGGCCGCGATGCTGGCGACCGCCCTGGAGCTGGAGGGGCGCACCGTGGTGCGCGTCCGTGAGCCGGGCGGCACGCCCATCGGCGAGCGCATCCGCGAGCTGCTGCTGGACGGCGACTCGGTGATCGGCGGCGCGGCCGAGGCGCTGCTCTACGCCGCCGCCCGCGCCCAGCTGGTCGACCAGGTGATCCTGCCGGCGCTGGCCCGGGGAGAGGTGGTCGTGGCCGACCGCTTCATCGACTCATCGTTGGCCTACCAGGGCGTCGCCCGCGGCCTCGGCCTCGAGCAGGTGCTGCAGGCCAACGAGCTCGCGACCGGCGGCCTGATGCCCGACATCACGCTGCTGCTGGAGCTCCCGGCCGAGCTGGCGGCGGCCCGCCGCGGCGACACCCCCGACCGCATCGAGTCGGAGAGCGACGGCTTCCACGCCGCGGTGGCGGAGGGCTTCGCGGCTGCCGCCGCCCGGTTTCCCGAGCGCATCCGGGTGGTGGACGCGTCCGGCCCGCCGCGCGCCGTCCTGGCCCGCGTCCGCGAGGCGGCGAACCTGTGAACGCGCCGTTCGAGGGGCTGCCGCCGCAGTCCGAGGCAACGCCGCTGCTGACCGCCGCGCTGGCCGACCCCGGCCACGCCTATCTCTTCTCCGGCCCGGCCGGCACCGGCAAGCGTCGCTACGCCGAGCACTTCGCGGCCGCGCTGCTCGAGTCGCGGCTGGGCCGGATCGAGTCCCGTGCCCACCCCGACCTGTTCGTGCTCGAGGCCGAGGGCGGCTCGATCCTGATCGACCACGCCCGCGAGCTGCGTCGCGACCTGCACATGCGGCCGTTCGAGGCCGACCGCCGCGTCTACATGATCCTGGACGCCCACCTGCTCCGCACCGAGAGCGCCAACGCGCTCCTGAAGTCGCTGGAGGAGCCGCCCGCCTACGCCGTGTTCGTGCTCGTATCCGACCACGCAGCGGGCATGCTGCCGACCATCCGCTCCCGGGTCGTACCGATCCCGTTTCGGCGGCTGAGCAGCGCCCAGCTGACCGAGCTGACCGGCGACCCGGTGGCCGCGCGGGCGGCGCTGGGCGATGCCGGCCGCGCCCAGCGGCTGGCCTCCGACCCGGAGTCGGCCGAGCGCCGCCGCACCTACCTGGCGCTGGCGCGCGCCAGCCTGGTGGATCCCGAGTTCGACCCGGGCGCCGCCGCCCAGGTGATCACCGCCGCCGCGTCCGCCCGCTCCGCCCAGGCCCAGCAGCAGATCGAGCAGGAGGCGGCGCCGCAGCTGGAGGGTGTCGAGGACGCCCGCCAGCGCAAGGCGCTCGAGAAGCGGATAGACGATCGCGCCAAGCGCAGCGCCCGCCGCGCCCAGATGGAGGAGGTGCGAGACGCGGTCGATATGGTCGCGCTGTGGTACCGGGATCTGATGGCTGCGGCGATTGGCGCGGATGGCGCGGTGGTAAACTTGGACCTGTCGGGCGAGCTGATTGATGACGCCAGACGGTGTGCCCCCGGTGACGCCGCACGAGCGGTGATGGTGGTCTCGGAGGCGCGTCGGACACTCGAGACAAACGTGCAGCCGGCGTTGGCCGTGGAGGCGATGTTTCACCGCCTGCGGCTGGCTCCAGCAGGGAGTTAGATCAGATGGCGACTGTGGTCGGCGTCGTGTTTCAGCCGGGCGGCAAGGTGTACTCCTTCGATCCCGCCGGGCTCGAGTTGCGCTGGGACGAACACGTGATCTGCCAGACCGCCCGCGGCCGCGAGCTGGGTCGGGTGGTGCAGGCCAACCACGAGGTGCCCGACTCGGAGCTGACCGGGCCGCTGAAGCGGGTGATCCGCCGCGCCGGCGCCGACGACCACCAGCAGGTGCGCAAGAACCGGATCGAGGCCAAGCGCTCGATGCTGCTGTTCCGCGAGCTGGCCCGCCGCCTCGAGCTGCCGGTGAAACCGCTGTCGGCCGAGCTGGTGTTCGACCAGAGCCGGATCGTGTTCTCGTACGGCAGCGAGGAGCGGCTGGACACGCAGGCGCTGCAGTCGGAGCTGGCCAAGCGGCTGAACCGGCGCGTCGAGGTGCGGGCCGTCGGGCCCCGTGAGGGCGCCCGGCTGTCCGGCGGCGGCGGCCTCTGCGGACCCACCAAGTGCTGCAACCGCTACCCCTCGCACGAGAGCCCGATCACGCTCAAGATGGCCAAGGACCAGGAGCTTCCGATGAACCCCGGCCGCATCACTGGTCTGTGCGGCAGGCTACGCTGCTGTCTTGCATTTGAGCATCCGGTCTACCGGTCGTTCCGCGATCGGGCGCCCGCGGTGGGACGCATCGTCGCGACACCACAGGGCCGGGGCGTCGTTCGCAGCTACGAGGTGCTGCGGGATGCTTGCGTCATCGAGATGGAAGGCGAGAAGGAGATGCTGGAAGTGAAGCTGGACGACCTCGCGGACGTGACCGCGTGACCACAAAGATCGGCTACTGGGGGCCGGGTAGCGACGACCCCGCGCTGGCGGAGTTCCGCACGCGGCTGCGCGACGAGTGGCTGCGCCGCGGCTACGGCTGGGACGACGACGACAACCCTGCCGACGCCGAGGTCGTGTTCAACTTCATCAACCCCGACAAGCCGAAGCCGTTCCGGCGCCGGCAGCGCGGTACCTACGTGACCATCATCCACTCGGCGTCCCAGGTGCCCGACGACGTGCTGCGCTACGAGTATCCGCTGATGGTGCGCGGCCTTGCCAACCTGGGCATGCTGGTGGTGCCGGGCGACTCCTGCCACTTCGTGACGCCCGAGCGCGGCCACTACTCGATCCCCGACCCGGGCGACCTCGACACCTGGATCCACGACATTGTCGATCGCATCACGCCGCTTGCGACCTCGCGGCTGGTGATCGACAACCGCTTCGAGCACGACCTCGAGCCGGAGCTTTGGCAGGGCGACGAGCTGACCGAGAGCCTCTACCAGGCAGGGCACCGCCTGGACGCGCTGGGCCTGCTGCCGGCGCCGTTCCCGCTGCACGAGATCGTGCCCGAGAAGGAGCTGCGCGCGATCAAGCGCATCTACGGGATCGGCGGCCTGTCCTACGGCAACCTGTCGGTGCGCAAGGACGAGCGGCGCTACTGGATGAGCGCCTCCGGCGTCGACAAGTCAGACCTGCGCGAGGTCGGCAAGGACGTCCTGATGGTGAAGGACTACGAGGCCGATACGGGCACCATGGTGCTGTCCGTGCCGCCCGGCATCGAGCCGAACCGCGTGTCGGTCGACGCCATCGAGCACTGGATGATCTACCAGGAGCACCCCGAGGTGAACGCGATCGTGCACGTGCACGCGTGGATCCCGGGCATCCCCGCAACCGAGTTCAACTACCCCTGCGGAACGGCCGAGCTGGCGGTGGCCGTGGCGGACATCATCCGCGACGAGCACGACCCGTCGCACGCCGTGGTCGGGCTCAAGAACCACGGCATCACGGTCACTGGCACCAGCCTCGAGGACATCTTCGAGCGCATCGAGCCGGTGATCGAGGTGCAGGTTCCGATGATCGCCTGACCCGGCTCGAGGCGGCGCCACGCGGCCCCTCTCAATGACGGTGGTAGCCGTCGCTCTTGAACCAGGCGATGGTGTCGACCAGCGTCTCGTCCAGCGGCCGGGTGCCGTATCCGAGCTCGCTGCGCGCCTTCTGCGACGTATAGAACCACCAGTACGCACTCGAGCGCAGCTCGTTGTCGTCGAGCGGCACCAGTGGCAGCCGCAGCGCCCGCGACACCCGCAGGAACGGGGTGAGCGCGCCCACGGGCAGCCTGTAGGTCGCCCGCCGGCGGCCGGAGACGGTCCCGACCCGCTCGAAGAACTGGGGGTAGGGCAGGTTGCCCTCGTCGTTGGAGAGGATGTACCGCTCACCGGACGCGCCGCGCTGCTCTGCCAGCAGCATGCCGGCCACCACGTCGCGCACGTCCACGTAGGACAGCCCGCCCCGCACGGTGAACCGCAGCACGCCGCGCAGGTACTCCTCGATCGGCCAGGACGAGACGCGGTGCACGTCGCCCGGCCCGATCAGGAACCCCGGGTTCACGACCACGACGTCGAGGCCGTCGGCGGCAGCCTGCAGCGCGTGCTGCTCGCCCAGCGCCTTGGTGCGCGCGTAGCGGAAGTCGGGGCGCCCGTCGTCGCCGTCCAGCAACCAGTGGGCCTCGCTGCGGGGGTATTCGGGCGTCGATGCCGGGCCCATCGCACCCACGCTGGACGCGAACACGACGCGCTCGACGCTGGCCGTTGCCGCCGCGTCCAGCAGGTTCTTGGCGCCCACCACGTTGACCTGCTCGAGGCGCAGGTCGTCGGAGGCGCGGTGCCCGACCACGCCGGCCAGGTGGAACACGTGGCTGACGCCCTCCAGCGCCGGCGCCAGCGTCTCCGGGTGGGTGACGTCGCCGAGCACCGTCATGGCGCCGGTGCCGGACAGCCGCTGCTCGGAATCCCACGTGCGCACCATCGCCCGCACGTCGCGGCCCTGAGCGCGCAGCTGCCGCACCATCTCCACGCCGATGTAGCCGGCGGCACCGGTGACGAGGGTCAGCATCTCGGAAAGCCTACCGGCGGGATAGGTTTCCCGGATGGGTGAACGCCGCACGGTGGTGGCGCTGGGCCTGATCGTCGGACTGGTGCTGGCCGACTCGTCGGTCGTGATCCTGGCGCTGCCCGACATCCTCGATCACTTCGACGTCTCGATCGACAGCGTGGCCTGGGTGCTGACGCTGTTCAACCTGGTGCTGGCCGTGGTCGCGGTGCCCGCCGCCTACCTGTCGCGGCGGTACCCGCCGGGCGTCGTCTGCTCGGCGGGCCTGCTCGTGTTTGCAGCGGCCTCGCTGGGCTGCGCGCTGGCGCCGGACTTCACCTGGCTGTTGGTGTCGCGCGCCGGCCAGGCCGTGGGTGGCGCCGCCGCCGTCTGCGCGGCGCTCGAGCTGCTCTCGACCGTGGCCGGCTCCGAGAAGCGTGCGGTGGGCGTGTGGGCTGCGGCCGGCGGGCTGGGTGCGGCGGCCGGACCGGCCGTGGGCGGGGTGCTGACCGAGGCGATCAGCTGGCAGGCGATCTTCTTCGTGCAGGTGCCGCTGGCGCTGGCGGCGCTGGCGCTGATCCCCCACGGCTCCACGAGGCCGGCCCCGGTGACGGCACCGGCCGGCCGGCCCGCGCTGGCGGCGAACGTCTCGCTGGCGCTGCTTTCGGCGGCGCTGACGGCGGCGCTGTTCCTGGTGGTGCTGCTGCTGATCAACGGCTGGGGCCACACGCCGCTGGCCGCCGCGGCGGTGGTCACGGTGATGCCGCTAGCGGCGTTTGCCACCTACCGGCTGCTCCCGGCAGGCGCGCCGTCGGCCCGGATCCGGGCGATCTGCGGCGCGATCCTGATCGCCGGCGGGCTGGCCGCCCTGGCGCTGCTGCCGGCCGCGGCGTGGGGCTGGCTGGTGCCGCCGCAGGTGGCGATCGGCGTCGGCTTCGCGCTGTCGCTGGGCGCGCTCACGCAGGACGCGCTGGCCGGCCGCTCGCCGCTTGCCATCCACGGCGGCTGGACGCTGGCCGCCCGTCACGCGGGCGTCTGCCTGGGCCTTCTGATCCTGACGCCGATCTTCACCGGCGACCTGGTCGACCAGCAGAATGCCGCCGAGCTGGCCGGCACACGTCTCATCCTCGACTCCTCGCTCAGCCTCAGTCAGAAGGTGTCGCTGGGCTCGGCCATCGTCGCGCAGGTCAGCTCGGCGTCGGTGACGCGGCCGCCCAACCTGCACCCCGCGTTCCAGCAGGCGGGTGACTCGCCGCAGGTGCACCGGCTGGAGTCCGCGATCCAGGATCAGATCGAGCGCGCGGTCACGCACGCGTTCAGCAGCAGCTTCCTGGTGGCCGCGCTGCTGGCGCTGCTGGCGGCGCTGCCGCTGATCCGCGGGAGGGTCGATCTGTGACCAGGCAGACGGCGTGGCTGCTGGCGGCCGCCGCCATCGCGCTCGCGATGGCGGGGGTCTACGCGCTGGCCGGCGGCACCGACTACAAGCCGGAAGCCTCGCCCGATCCCTGTGCGCCGTATCACTGGCCGCACGGCGTCAGCGGCGCCACCGCCATCACCGAGCAGGTGGGGCTGTCGGCGCTGGGCGGTGCCGCCTGCGACCTCGGCGTCTCTCGGGAGGAACTGACGCTGGCGTTCGCCGACCAGGGCCGGCTGAACGCGTTCGAGAAAAAGCACGGCTTCAGCAAGGATCGCGTCAACGAGGCCGCTCGCGCCGGCCTCAACCGCGCCGTCGATGAGGGTGAGCAGGCCGGCGCGTTCAATTCGGTGGAGGCGTTCCTGCTGCACGCGGCGATCGGCCTGGCCCCGATCGACAAGCTGATCTCCTACGTGCGCCAGTACCTGTCGTAGCGGCTCAGTCGAGGCGGCCGCGCGTCAGCTCCTCGGCCAGCCACATCGAGCCGATCTCCATCGCGCCGGCCTGCAGCACGTTCTCGCGGCTCTCGGGCAGGTCGAGCCGGCGGGCCATCGCCTCGGCCTGATCGCGGTCGCCGAACTCGAGCACCAGCTCGGTCTCGCTGTGGTCGTCGACGACCCGCGATAGCGAGTAGCCGACCACGCCGGCGCCGCGCAGCTGCGGGGCGCGCCGCTCGACCGTCTGGCGCCACTCGTCGATGTCGGACACCCTGCGGCGGATGGTCAGCCGGTAGGCGGTGGGTCGGTGATCTGCGTCCATGGCTGCCCATAGGCTATCTGCGACGGCGCGCAGGCGGTCTGTGCGATCCTCGAGGCATGCGTCGCACCGCGGTCCTGATCTACCTCGCGATCTTCATCGGCGAGGTGGTGTGGACGTCGCTGGTGCCGCTGGTGCCGACCTACAGCGACCGCTTCGACCTCTCCAAGCTGGAGGCGGGGGTGCTGCTGGCGGCGGCCAGCCTGACGATCCTGCTGGCGTCGATCCCGGCCACGATGCTGAGCGACCGCTACGGGGCGCGGGCGGTGACGCTGGTGGCCGTCGGTGGGATGGCGGTGGCCGACGTCGGGCAGGCGCTGGCCGACCGCTACTGGATGCTGCTGGTGGCGCGAGCGCTGTTCGGGATCGCGTTCGGGGCGCTGTGGGTGGCGGGAGTGGCGTGGCTGGCCGAGGCTGCCGGAGCGCTCCAGGCGCGGGCGCTGTCGTTCACGATCACGACGGCGGGGCTGGCCGGGATCGTGGGGCCGGCGTTCGCGGGCGTGCTGGTGCAGCGGTTCGGGCTGGCGGCGCCGTTCCTGAGCTGTGCGATCGCAACGGCGGCGGTGGTGTC
>JBJMJD010000074.1:0-6437 GCA_045806525.1 Gaiellales bacterium
AAGCCTGGTCTCCACCTGGATCACTTCGCCACCTCGACGATCTCGGCGACGCGCCAGCGCTTGGTCTTGGACAGCGGCCGCGTCTCCACCAGCCGCACGATGTCGCCGGCCTTGGCGCTGCCGGCCTCGTCATGGGCGTGCAGGCGGATCGAGCGGCGCATCATCTTCTTGTACTTGGGGTGCGGCTTGAGGATGTCGACGCGCACGACGACCGTCTTGTCCATCTTGTCGGACACGACGATGCCGCGACGCTCCTTGCGCCGGCCCCGCTCTTCGGTTGTGGTCCCGTTCTCGCTCATGACGCCTGCACTTTCTGGGCCGCGGCGCGCTCGTGGGAGAGCGTCAGCAGCCGGGCAATATCTCGCTTGGCACGGTGCAGCGCGGCCGGGTTCTCGAGCGCCCCGGTGGCGTGCTGGAACCGCAGGTTGAACAGCTCCTGGCGCGCCTCACCCAGGCGGCGCTCGAGCTCGTCATCGGTCAGCTCTCGGATCTCACTGGCCCTCAAAGAGATCACCCTCCCGCGTAACGAACTTGGCCCGGACCGGCAGCTTCATGGCTGCCAGCCGGATCGCCTCGCGGGCCAGCGGCTCGGGGACGCCGGCCAGCTCGAACATGACGCGGCCGGGCTTGACCACGGCCACCCAGTGCTCGGGCGAGCCCTTGCCCGAGCCCATCCGCGTCTCGGCGGGCTTGGCGGTGACGGCCTTGTCCGGGAAGATGTTGATCCAGACCTTGCCGCCGCGCTTGATCTTGCGGGTCATCGCGATACGGGCGGCCTCGATCTGCCGGTTGGTGACCCAGCCTTGCTCCATCGCCTTCAGCCCATACTCTCCGAACTGCACGCGGGTGCCGCCCTTGGCCAGGCCGGTGCGGCGTCCGCGATGCGGCTTGCGGTACTTGGTTCGCTTCGGCAGCAGCACTACGCGTCACCACCCTCGGGCGCCTCGGGCGCGGCCTCCTCGGCAGCGGGCTGCTCGGCCTTCTCGGCAGCAGGCTTCTTTGTGGCCGGCTTCTTTGCGGCCGGCTTCTTGGCCGGCGGCTTCTTGGGAGCGGCCGGCTCGGCGACGGCAGCTTCGGCGGCCGGCTCCTCAGTCACGGCGGCTGTCTCCGAGGCAGGGGTCTCGGGAACAGCGGTCTCGGGGGCCGCCTCCGGGGCAGCAGCCTCGGGAGCCGCGGTCTCGGGAGCAGCGGCCTCGGGAGCAGCCGTCTCGGGAGCAGCCGTCTCGGGAGCAGCCGTCTCGGGAGCCGCCGTCTGGGGAGCAGCCGTCTCGGGAGCAGCCGTCTCGGGAGCAGCCGTCTGGGGAGCAGCCGTCTGGGGAGCAGCCGTCTCGGGAGCAGCCGTCTCAGCGGCAGCCGCTTCGGGAGCCGCGGGAGCGGGCTGCGGGCGCGGACGCGCGCGACGCCCGCCTGCACCGGCGTTCGGATCGCCGCTCTGGGAAGGGTCGTTCTGACCCTGGCGGGGGCGCCGGCCACGGCCGCCACCGCCGTCGCGGGCACCACCGGCACCTCCGCCGCTGCGGCGCTGTGGCCGGGCGGGACCGAGCTGCTCGGCATCGCCCGGCCGGCCGCCGCGCCGGCGGCGCGTGTCGACCTCGCCCAGGCGCGTGCCTGCAGCATCCCGCTCGAATCCCTCGGGCATGATCTCGCCCTTGTTGATCCACACCTTGACGCCGATCCGGCCGAAGGTGGTCTTGGCCTCGGCGAAGCCGTAGTCGATGTCGGCGCGGAGCGTGTGCAGGGGCACGCGGCCCTCGCTGTAGCTCTCGGTGCGCGACATCTCGGCACCGCCCAGGCGGCCGCCGCAGCGGATCTTGACGCCCTGCGCGCCGGAGCGCATCGACGAGCTCAGCGATCGCTTCATGGCGCGACGGAAGGAGACGCGGTTCTGGAGCTGCTCGGCGATCGACTGCGCGACCAGCTTGGCGTCCAGCTCGGGGCGCTTGATCTCCGTGATGTTGACCTGCACCGCCTTGCCGGTCATGTCGTGCAGCTCCTTGCGGAGCGCGTCCACCTCGGAGCCTGACTTGCCGATCACGATGCCCGGCCGGGCGGTGTAGATGTCGACGGTGACCTTCTGCTTGTCCTTGCGGATATGGATGTCCGACAGGCCGGCATGCGAGAGCTTGCCGTAGATGTGATCACGGATCTTGAAGTCCTCGGACAGATAGCCCGAGAAGTCCTTGCTGGTCGTGAACCAGTTGGACTTCCAGGTGTGGATGATGCCGACGCGCAGGCCGCCGGGATGAACCTTGTGGCCCATTACGAATCGGCCTCCTTGCTGTCGTCATCGGGTTCCGTGTCGGATGGTTCTTCGGTCGCGGGCTCGGGCTCCGGCTCCGGATCTGGCTCCACGGTTGCTTCTGGCTCCGGCTCCGCTTCGCTGGCATCTGGCTCGGCAGCAGCCTCTGCCTCCGGCTCCGCCTTCGCGGCCGGCTTGCGCCGTCGCGTGGGCTTGGCCTCAGCCTGCTCTTCGGCGGCGGCCTCCTCGACCACCTCAGGTTCGGTTGCCGTCTCCTCGGCCGCCGACTCCTCCACCGTCTCGGCAGTTGCCGCTTCAGCCGTCGGCGCCGCGGCCTTGCGGCGGCGCTTCGGCTTCTCGGTCTCGGCCGGCACCTCGTCGGCCGGACGCGGCCGGCGCTCGGGGCGCGGCTTGATCTCGCCGGGCAGCGCCGGGCTGAGCGTGATCGTGATGTGGCAGGTGCGCTTCCGAATGCGGTTGACGCGGCCGCGGGCGCGGGCGCGCCAGCGCTTCAGCGTGGGTCCCTCGTCGGCGTAGGCGTAGACGACGACCAGCTCGTCGGCGTCGTGGCCGCTGTTGTTCTCCGCGTTTGCGATCGCCGACTTCAGCACCTTTCCCGCGTCGCGGGCGACGGCACGCGTCTGGAACGCCAGGATCGACTGCGCCTCGACCGCGGACTTGCCGCGGATGTGCTCGAGCACCAGCCGCGCCTTGCGCGCAGACGAGCGCACGTAGCGGGCCTGCGCCCTGATCAGCTCCCGTTCCTCAATCACCTGCGGCACGCTCAGCGACCCTTCAGCTTGCTGGTTCGGTCATTGCCATGGCCGCGGTAGGTGCGCGTCGGTGCGAACTCGCCCAGCTTGTGGCCGACCATCGACTCGGATACGAACACCGGCACGTGCTTGCGGCCATCGTGCACCGCGATCGTGTGCCCGACGAACTCCGGGAAGATCGTGGAGGTGCGCGACCAGGTCTTGAGCATGCGCTTCTGCTTGCTGTCGTTCATCGCCTCGACCCGCTTCATCAGCTTGGGGTCGACGAAAGGACCCTTCTTGCTCGATCGGCTCATCGGCCACCCTTCCCTCTCTTGCGCGAGCGGACGATGTCCTTGCTCGACGCCTTCTTCTTGTTGCGCGTGCGATAGCCCAGCGTCGGCTTGCCCCACGGCGTGACCGGGTGGCTGCCCTTGTTCTTGCCCTCGCCGCCACCATGCGGGTGATCGACAGGGTTCATGACGGTACCGCGCACGGTCGGGCGCTTTCCCTTCCAGCGCGAGCGGCCGGCCTTGCCGCCGGACTCGTTCTGGTGCGTCTCGTTGCCGAGCTGCCCGATGGTCGCGCGGCAGGCCTCCTGCACGCGGCGCATCTCGCCGGACGGCAGGCGCAGCAGCGCCATCCCGCCCTCCTTGGCGACCAGCTGCGCGGAGCCGCCGGCCGAGCGCACCATCTTGCCGCCCTGTCCTGGGCGAAGCTCGATGTTGTGCACGGTGGTGCCGGTCGGGATGCCCGCCAGCGGCAGGGCGTTGCCGGGCCGGATGTCGACGCCGGGGCCGCTCTCGACAGTCTGGCCGACCGACAGCCGGGTGGGCGCAAGGATGTAGCGCTTCTCGCCGTCGGCATAGTGCAGCAGCGCGATCCGGCTGGAGCGGTTGGGGTCGTACTCGATCGAGTGCACCTTGGCGGGCACGCCGTCCTTCTTGCGCTTGAAGTCGATGATCCGGTAGCGCCGCTTGTGGCCGCCGCCCTGGTGACGGGTGGTGATGCGGCCGTTGTTGTTGCGCCCGGCGTTGCGGGGCAGCGGAGCCAGCAGCGTCTTCTCCGGCTCGGTCTTGGTGATGTCGGAGAAGTCGGACACCGACATGAAGCGGCGCCCGGGCGATGTGGGCTTGTATCTGCGAACTGCCACCTAAACCCCCGGTCCGAATGCTTCGATTGTCTGTCCCTCGGCCACCGTGACGACGGCCTTCTTCCAGCCGGCACGGCTGCCCGAGGTCATCCCGCGGCGCTTGGGCTTGGCCGGCACCTTGCTGACGTTGACGTCGGTCACGGTCACGTCGAAGACCTGCTCCACCGCCTGGCGGATCTGGGTCTTGTGCGCCCTCGGGTGCACCTTGAACGTGTACTTGCCGCGCTCGGCGATCAGGCCGTAGCTCTTCTCGGAGACGACCGGTGCCAGCAGGATCGAGCGGGGATCGCCGTTCACGACGCCTCACCGCCCTCGAAGACCGCAAGCGCCGACTTGGACACGATCAGCGACCGCGCCCAGACCAGATCGGCCGCCTCCACCTGGCCGACCTCGACCACATGCGTCCGCTCGAGGTTGCGGAAGGCGCGTGCCAGGTCGTCCTCGCCGCGGGCCACCACCAGCACCAGCGGGCGCTCGCTGCGCCAGCCGCTGACCAGCTCGGCCGCAAGCTTGGTGCGCGGCTCGGACAGTGCCGAGCCGTCGATGGCGGCCAGCGTGCCGTCGTCGGCATGGGCCGACAGCGCGATCCGGATCGCCTTCAGGTGCGCCTTGCGGTTGATCTTGCCGCTGTAGTCACGCGGGTGCGGGCCGAACACGACGCCGCCACCGGTCCACTGAGGTGCCCGGATCGTGCCCTGTCGGGCGCGGCCGGTGCCCTTCTGGCGCCACGGCTTGGCGCCGCCGCCGGCCACGCGGCCGCGGGTCTTGGTGTCGGATGTGCCCTGCCGGCGGGTTGCCAGCTCGGACTTGACCACCTCGTGCAGCAGTGAATCGTTTCGCTCCAGGCCGAACACATCGCCCGACAGCTTGGCCTTGGTAGTGGCGCCCAGGGTGGGTGCGGATAGGGCCGCCATCAGCCGTCCGTCCTGACTTCGACGATGCCGCCGACCGACCCGGGAACGGGGCCGGCGATCAGCAGCAGGTTTCGCTCGGCGTCCACCTCGGCCACCTTCAGGCCGCGCTGGGTGACGCGCCGGTCGCCCATGTGCCCGGCCATGCGTATGCCCTTGAACACCCGCGAAGGCGTCGCCGAGGCGCCGATCGAGCCCGGTTTGCGCACGTTGTGCGAGCCGTGGCTCTTGGGGCCGCTGGCGAAGTTGTGGCGCTTGATGGTGCCGGCGAAGCCCTTGCCCTTGCTGCGCCCGCTGACCTTGACGGCGTCGCCGGGCTCGAACGCCTCGACCGTGATCGTCTCGCCGACGGCGAAGCCCTCGGCGTCGCGGAACTCGACCAGATGGCGGTGCGGTGCCACGCCGGCGTGCTTCAGGTGGCCCACCTCGGGCTTGCTGAGCTTGCGCTCCTTGATCTCACCGAAGGCCAGCTGCAACGCCGAGTAGCCGTCGACGTCGGGCGTGCGCACCTGCACGACCGGGCAGGGGCCGGCCTCGATCACGGTCACAGCCGTGACGATGCCCGACTCCTGGTCGAACAGCTGCGTCATGCCCAGCTTCTTGCCGATGATGGCCTTTCCCATGTCTAGAGCTTGATCTCGATGTCGACCCCGGCCGGCAGGTCGAGCCGCATCAGCGAGTCGACCGTCTTGGGGGTGGGTTGATGGATGTCGATCAGCCGCTTGTGCGTGCGGATCTCGAAGTGCTCACGTGAGTCCTTGTCCTTGAAGGGGCCGCGGATCACGCAGTAGACGTTCTTCTCGGTCGGCAGCGGAACGGGGCCGGAGACGGTTGCCCCGGTACGCTGCGCGGTCTCGACTATCGAGCGTGCCGAGAGGTCGACCTGCGTGTGGTCGTACCCCTTCAAACGGATTCGGATCTTCTGTTGAGCCACAGTCGGTGCGCGTCCTCTCCGGTTACTTCAGGATCTTGGTCACGGCACCCGCACCGACGGTGCGGCCACCCTCGCGGATGGCGAAGCGCAGGCCCTCGTCCATGGCGATCGGCTGGATCAGCTCGACGGTCATCTCGGCGTTGTCGCCGGGCATGACCATCTCGACGCTCTCCTGCAGCTCGACCACACCGGTCACGTCCGTGGTGCGGAAGTAGAACTGCGGCCGGTAGCCCTTGAAGAACGGCGTGTGACGACCGCCCTCGTCCTTGGACAGCACATACACCTGTGCCTCGAACTTGGTGTGCGGGGTGATCGAGCCGGGCTTCGAAAGCACCTGGCCGCGCTCGATGTCCTCGCGCTTGACGCCGCGCAGAAGGCAGCCGACGTTGTCTCCGGCCTGGCCCTCGTCGAGCAGCTTGCGGAACATCTCGACGCCGGTCACGACCGT
>JBJMJD010000075.1:0-17339 GCA_045806525.1 Gaiellales bacterium
CGCCGCCTGCACCGAGTAGATGCCGCCGATCAGCGCGACGGCGCCGGCAACGGGCAGCGGATCGGCCCGGCGCAGCGCGTCGGCGACCTCTCCTGGGTGCAGGCCGCGCACCGCGAGGAACATGAAGATCAGGCTGAGCGGCACGCCGACCAGCAATCCGATCGTGATGTTCCGCCGAAACAGCCGCGGCCCTGCGACCACCGAGCCGTCCTGCGGAGCGGCCGAGCTGCTGTTCGGCGGTTCGACGGGGGGCACCGGCGAGCGACTATACCAGCGCCGGTCCAGCCATCCCTGCCCGTAGGGCCAGCGCCTCGCACCGCCGCAGATGATCACGAGCCGAGTCTGCGGCCTTCGTTCACGCCAAGCGGTCAACGATGAACGCGGGGCGCTGAAATCGGCGCGGGTATGTGCGTAGTCCACTTCCTTGACTTGCCTCCCTCCGCTGGTTACCGTCGCCACATTCGTCGTCTGGCAGGGAGTAGACCAGTGGCAGCGTCGGAGAAGTTCGTGGAGCACACGACGGCGGTGGCTGTGGGTTCGACGTTCGATCGAAGGAGGAACGATGGCTGCATCTGATCAGTTCGTCGAACAAACGACGTCCGCGGCGGTCGAGGAGAAGGCGAAACTCCAAAAGCACTTCAGCCGATTCGATATCTACTTCTTCCTGATCTGCACCATCGTCGGCGTGGACACGCTCGGCCAGGTTGCCGCCAACGGAGCCCAGGGCTTCGTCTGGTTGCTGTTCCTGGCGGTCTTCTTCTTCGTTCCCTACGCCCTGCTCACTGCCGAGCTGGGAGCCGCATTCACCGAAGAGGGCGGCGCGTACATCTGGACGCGGATGGCGTTCGGCCGTCTGACCGCGGCGATCAACGCGGTGTTCTACTGGTTCTCGAATCCGATCTGGATCGGCGCCACGTTGGCACTTCTGTGTTGTGCCGCGATCCAGGGCTACTTCTATAACTTCGCCAACGGCTCGGTCGTCTACTACGTCGTCGGCCTGGCCTTCATCTGGTTCTCGGTGTACTCGGCGATCCTGTCGTTCGGAATCGGCAAGTGGATCCCCACGCTCGGGGCCTGGTGTCGAATCCTCGTGATTTGCCTGTTCTCCGTCACGACGGTCGTGTACGCGATCAAGCACGGCCTGCACTTTCCTTCTGGCGGGGACTTCAGCCCCACATGGACCGAGTTCATCGCCCTGGCGCCACTGCTGTTCTTCAACTACGTGGGCTTCGAGCTCCCCAACGCCGCCGGCGACGAGATGAAGGACGCCCAGAAGGACGTGCCGGTCACCGTGCTGCGGGCGTGTGTCACCGCGATCCTGCTGTACGGCCTGCCCGTGCTGGCGATCATCTCGGTGATTCCACCGAGCGACATCAAGGGCAAGGGCGTCTCGGCCTTCCTCGACGCCGTCGCGACCGTGTTCAACGGCGTCTACGGCGGAGCAGCCGACGCGATGATCAAGATCGCCGCCGTCATGTTCATCCTGGCGCTCGTCTCGAGTGCCTGCACCTGGCTGATGGGCTCCGATCGCAGCCAGGCCGTGGCCTGCTACGACGGTGCCGGCCCGCGCATCATGGGCAACTTCTCGGCCAGGCTGGGAACGCCCGTCAACGTGAACTTTCTGTCCGGCTGCCTCTCGACGATCGTGTTCATCATCGCATCGGTGCTGACTTCAGGGAGCGCCGCTTCCGCCTTCAACGTGATGATTGGTGTCGTTTTGACGTTCACCACGATCTCCTACATCGTGATCTTCCCGTGCCTCGCGAAACTGCGGATGTCACATCCCGACGTGCACCGCCCCTATCGCGTTCCGGGCGGCACGGCCGGGATGTGGGGATGCACGATTCTGACCACGTTCTGGGCGGTTTTCGCCTCGATCGTGGCGATCTTCCCCGGCTTCCTGGACGGGCAGTTCCTGAACAACGCCGACCTGCCATCAGACGTTTCCCGGCTCAAATACGAGCTGATCTCGCTGATCGCAATCGGCGTGACGTTCCTCGCAGGCATGGCCTTCTACTGGGCCGGAAGCGCGACCCGCCGCGCAATGGTGTCGGTACCGCTCGAGGGCAACGAAGACCTCAGCGGCATCGTTCCTGCCGTGGGAGACTGAACCAGTGCATCACCTGAGATCCTTGGGGACGGTGTAGCCGACCAGCCGCGCCGTCCCCTGGTTCAGGCCCAGCCAGGAGTGGTCGGGAACCGCGAGCGTGGCCAGGGCGCCGGTCGGGAACTTGGCAACCACCGCGGAGCGGATCGGGCCGGGCGCGGCCAGGCGCAGCGCCAGATCCTGCATGCCGGGGTTGTGGCCGATCATGAGCGCCGAACCGACCGAATCGGGGATGCCGTGCAGCCGGGCCACCAGGGTGTCGGCCGACGCCCCGTACAGCTGTTCCTCGATCCCGACCTGCGCGTCGCCGAGCGCCGGCCGGACCAGCTCCAGCGTCTGGCGGGTGCGGACCGCCGACGAGCAGAGCACGAGCTCGAAGCGCGCGTTCAGGCTGTGCAGATGCTCGGCCACGTGCCGGCCGTCACGGACGCCGCGCGCCGAGAGCGGCCGGTCGTGGTCGGCGAGCGACTCGTCGTCCCAGCTGGACTTCAAATGCCGTAGCAGAAGCAGGGTGGGCATCGCCCGCGCCAACCTACCTGGTCTCGGCCCAGTTCCGGCGAAGCTCGTTGGCGTACCGCCGACCAAGCCAGGGCGCCGCGCCCGGAAGCCATTCGGCGAAGCTGGTGTGGCCGGTCGCGGGCTGATGGGAGATGAGCAGCTCCGACGTCAGCGCGCCCAGCTCCTCCGCCGTGATCAGCACGTCGCGGACGAGCGGGCCGATGGCGCGCCCCAGCCCCGTCACAACGGCGGGAGGGAGGTGCACCCGCCGCGAGCGCGTGTGGAGCGCCCGCGCGAGGGCGGAGAGGAACTCGTCGAAGGTGTAGATCTCCGGCCCGACGGCGTCCTGCAGGAATGGGGCGTCTCGCTCCGCCGCCGCGATGGCCAGCCCCGCCACGTCGCCGACGTACACGGGCTGGACGCGGTAGCTGCCGTCGCCGGGAACGGCATATGCCGGCAGCCTTCGCAGCAGCCAGGCGATGTTGTTGATCAGGATCTCCTCACGACCGCCGAACACCAGCGAGGGTCGGATCACCGCGTGGTCGGACGTGGTCTCCGCCAGCACGGCCTCGACCTCCGCCTTCCCGCGAAAGTAGGCGTAGGGGGAGTCGGCGGCCGCGTTCGTGACCGAGAGGTGAACGATCCTGCGGACGCCGGCCCGCCCCGCTGCCCGAAACAGCGCGCGGCTGTTCGCGACCGCCGAAGCGAAGTCCGCGCCGTCGCACGGGAAACGGATCCAGTACGTGTTGAACAGCACGTCCGCGCCCTCCAGCGAGCGCGCCAGCAGCTCCGGGTCCTCGAACTGGAGCGGCTCGCGTGCGACGGCGCCCGCCAGCGGGTGGCCCGGGGGCGCCGGGCGGCGCGACAACGACACCACCTCGTCGCCGCGATCGAGCAGCTGCCGCGCGATGGCGCCGCCCGTGTAGGAGAAGACGCCTGTCACCACGGCCCGCCGGGTCATGTCGGGTCGCCGCAGCGCGCCAGCAGATCGCGCAGAGCGGCGCGCAGCTGATCGGCGTTCGCCGACAGCTCGGCATCGTCCAGCTTGGCGAGTGCCTCGGACGCGGCATCCAGCTGCGCGACGGCGCGGCCCAGAGCTCGCTGCGCCTGCTTGACGTCGCGGGCGCGGGCGGCGGCCATCCGCTCCGCCTCGCGCTTGCGCGCCGCCCGCTCGGCGGCTCGCTCGGCGGCCACATCCCGCCGCTTCGGAGCGGCTGTCGCAGAGGGAGGCGGCTGCGGCTGGGCGGTGTTCGCGACGGCTGCCCGGCCGTGCCAGCGCATCGGCATCCCGCGGACGACCACACCGCGCACGGTGCCGCTCACGATCGTGAGCGGGCGCAGGTCGGCAAGCTCAATGGTGACGTCGGCGCCGGCCGCCTCCACCAGCCGCCGCAGCTCGTCGAAGGAGACCGCGGTGCCGATGTCCTTGCGCCGCCGCGTCCGGTTCTTGAGCGGCACGCGCTGTTCGTCCCGCCCGGCCTGCAGCAGCAGCTGGCGGTCGGCGCCGACGAACACGATCCGGCCCTCGCCGGCCGGCAGCGCCTCGAGCAGCCGGTCGCGCGACACGACCGCCTCGACGGCGGCCGCCGTTGCCGGCCACACCCACTCCACCTCCACCGGCCCTTCTGCCATCCGGCGCAGCGTCAGGCGCCGGCGCCCCAGCTGCACCGCAAGCCCGGCGCGGGCCGCACTCAGCGACACGGTGCCGGCATCCTTCGGCGGGTCGCCGTTCGGAGGCGCGTAGCTGCCGTCCAGACCGTCGCCCGAAAGCGGCAGCCGCGCCACGAGCAGCGACGTCTCACCCGGGGACGCCACCACCAGCTCGTCGCCGTCGGCCCGCACCGAGACCAGACCTTCGCGCTCGGCCGCTGCGTGGCGCAGAATCGCCGCCATCGCTCGCGCCGCGCCGGCCTCGGTCACCGCAGGCTCGCCCACTCCGTCGCCAGCATCGCGTAGACCAGCTCGCTCTGCCACTCGCCCTTGACCCACTCGTTCTCGTGCAGGTGTGCCTCGAGGCGCATGCCCAGGCGTTCCAGCACGGCTGCGGAGGCGGAGTTGCGGGCCTCCAAGCGGCCGGCGATCCGATGCAGGCCGAGCTGTTCGAATCCCAACCGCAGCATCGCGCGGGCGGCCTCGGTCGCGTATCCGTGGCCCTGGTGGTCGGGATGCAGCACGAACCCGATCTCGCCTTGCCGGTGCGCCTCACTGTGGTACATGAGGACAACGTCTCCCACCATCGTGTCGCTGCCGCGGGGCTGGATGGCCAGCGTGAGCGCGCCGCCCTCGCCGTCGATCTGGAAGCTCGACTCGCGGATCACCTGTTCCACTCGCTCGCGGCTGCGCGGCTCCCAGTACAGGTAGCGCACCACCTCCGGGCGCGACTGGATGTCGTGCAGGACGTCGATGTCATCCTCACGGTAGGGCCGCAGCAGCAGGCGCTCGGTCTCGATCGGATACTCGGGGCGGAGCATCGCTGGAGACTACTCCGGCCGGACTCGATGCCTATCCCCGGTGGATCGGCGGCCGATCGGCCGCCTGTGCCTCACGTTCGCGGACACGGTGCGAGCGATTGCTGCGGATCCGCACCCAGCGGGATCGGTCGCTGCGCGACGTGGTGCGAAGGATGAACGGTTTCAGTGCCATCCATGCTCCGTACTCCAAGCCCCCGGTTTTCAAACATGACCCGGCGAAACCGGTCAGGCGGCCTGGGCGCCCGGGTGCAGGTTCAGGTGCTCGACCGCTGCGGCCAGCGTCTCGACGACTCCGGCGTCGTAGCGGGTGCCGACGCCCTTCTCCAGCTCCGCGATCGGGTTCAGCGGTCGCTCGCGGTCGTGGTAGCGGCGGCCGAAGACCATCGCCAGGTAGGCCTCGGCGGCGAGCAGGATGCGTGATCCCAGGGGGATCTCGTCGCCCTGCAGCCCGTTGGGATAGCCGCTGCCGTCGACGTGTTCGTGGCTGCCCTGCACGATCGCCCGCACATTGTCGAACAACGGGCTGGTGCCGAGCATCTCGGCGGAGCGCTGCGGGTGCTCGCGCACGATCGCCCACTCCTCATCGCTGAGCGGGCCGATCTTGGTGATGATCTCGTCAGGCACGACGCTCATGCCGAGATCGCGGAAGCGGCTGGCGGTTGCCAGCTGCGTCAGCTCGTTCGAGGAAAGGCCCATGCGCCGGCCCACCTCGCGGACGAGCATGTCGAGCTCGGCCTCGCCCGGTGCGACCGGATCGGCGGTGTGCTCGGATGGCGGCGGGGCCGGCGCGGTGCTGCCCAGCCGCGACAACCGCGACCACACGAACGACGCGGGGATCCACTGGTCCTTCTCCTCCACCCGGAAGGCGAACCGCAGCACGCACTCCTGGTCGACCACGAACAGTCCGTCCTGCCGGCGCGCCTTTCGCATGCGGCGGTCGGACAGCGTGCCCAGCGCACGCGAGGCATCACCGTTGGGGTCGGTCAGCCACTCGGCGGTGCGCACCACGCTCAGCGACCGGCACAGGTCGGAGTCGCCCGGCGACACCACTACCAGGCGTGCCGGCGAGGACGCAATCCGCTCGCCCAGCTCCCGCAGCATGGCCGCCCGCGGGTCGTCGGCGCGCCCGCCCTCGACCAGCACCAGCACCACCGGCCCCGACGCGATCAGGTCGTCCAGGCCGACGGGCTCGCCGGAATCAGCGGGGCTCAGGCGAAACGGGTCAACCGGGGCATCAAGCCGCGGCCGTGGTGTCGTGCTCATCGGCATCCTCGTCAGACGACACGGCCTGCACCTGCGTCGAGGAGATCCTGTTGCGCTCCGCGGCCTGGATCAGCGAGCTGCGGGCCTGCTCGAACGACGCGAGCATCGAAGCCTGCGCCTGCGCGGCGCTCGCCACCAGCTCGTCGGCCTCGTGCCGGCGGGCTTCCGCCTGCTCCAGGATCTCGGCTACGCGGGCCTGGGCCTGGGCATCGCGGTCGGCGAGCGACTGCTCGAAGCGCTCGCGCTCCTCCCGCAGCTCCTGCTCGACCTGCTGGCGCAGGCGATCGCCCTCCTTGCGGGCCTTGTTCACGATCTTCTCGGCGTGAGCGCTGGCCTCGTCGATGTGACGCCGCCCGACGCTGGTGGCGTCCTCGATCAACCGCTGACGCTCGGCCAGGATGTCGTCGATCTCGAGCGCACTTGCTTCGCGCAGGTTGTGAAGCTCGTTCTTGACGAGACCCTCGAGCGACTCGATGGCCGCATCCACGGCCTGGGACAGGCCGCCCAGGTCGGCGTGGGGACGCTCGGCGACGACCGGCTCGGGCAGGCTCGTCACCGGCGGCTCACCGGCCGGCTCGTCGGGGATGCTCTCGACCAGCACCAGCTCCGGCTCAGCCTCGGGCTCGGCGGACACCTCGGGCTGATGCCAGCCGTCGTGATCGGCGGGAACCGGCTCCTGATCCGCCTCGACCTCGGCGACGGGCTCGTACGCGTCGTCCGCGTCGTGTTCAGCCTCGACCTCCGCCTGCTCAGCGACGGGCTCATCCTCAAGCTGGGCGGCGGGCTCGTGCCGATGCTCCGGCTCCGGCTCGGGCTCGGCTACGGGCTGCTCGTCACGCTGGAACCGCTCCGGCTGCGACGCCGGGGCTTCGACCAGCTGGTCGGCGATCGATCCCAGGAACTGATCGACCTCCTCCGGGTTGTACCCGGTGGGCGTCAGGGAGAACGATGCGTTGCGCAGCTCGGCCAGGTCGATCGAGCCGGGTGTCGCGTCTGCCAGCTCCGCGAGGAAGCGATCGACCTCCTCCGGGTTGTAGCCGGTCGGGGTGAGCGAGAACGACGCGGTACGAATGCTCGCCGGATCGATCATTGTGAAGGCGCCTCCTGATGAAGCATGGAACGTTGGACAACAACGGGGTCGATAGCCTTATCGGCCATCCGTTCTAACCCTTTAGGGCTGTTGCACCCCCCGTGGCAGGACGTGGCGGCGATGGGACGGTAGTGTTCGCGGCCGTGGCGGAGAGCGGCACATCACGAGGCGACAGGCGCCCGATCGGCGTGATCGGCGCGACGCTCGATCTCGGCTCGGGGCGCCGCGGCGTCGACATGGGGCCGTCGGCGATCCGCTACGCGCAGCTGGGCGAGCGGATCGAGGCGATGGGCCTACCCATCCACGACCACGGCAACGTGCGCACCGGCATGGTGGAGGCGCTCGACCAGGGCGATCCCTCCGCGCGCTACTGGAGCGCCATAAAGCGCACCTGTGAGGAGCTCGCAGACCACGTCGCGGCAACGGTGAACGACGGCGAGATGCCGCTCGTGCTGGGCGGCGACCATTCGATCGCGATCGGCACGCTGGGCGGGCTGGCGCGCGCCCACGGAGCACCCGGCGGCGTGGTGTGGCTGGACGCGCACACCGACATCAACACACCGACGACCTCCCCCAGCGGCAACGTGCACGGCATGCCGATGGCGGTGGCTCTGGGCCTGGCCGACGATCCTCGCTTCCAGGCGTCCGCCTGGCCGCTGCCGATGATCACGCAGGAGCACACCGTGCTGGTGGGCATCCGCAGCGTCGACGGCGGGGAGCGGGCCCGGCTGCAGGAACTGGGCGTGCGGGTGTTCACCATGGAGGACATCGATCGCCACGGCATGCGCGACGTGATGGAGCAGGCGATCTCGATCGCATCCGGCGCGGCCTTCATGCACGTGTCGCTGGACATGGACGTGCTCGACCCGGACCAGGCGCCGGGCGTGGGCACGCCGGTGCGAGGCGGGATCACCTACCGGGAGGCGCACCTGGCAATGGAGATGCTTTCCACCAGCGGCACGGTGTCGTCGGTCGAGGTGGTCGAGGTCAACCCGGTGCTGGACGAGCACAACGCCACCGCCACGCTGGCCGTGGAGCTGGTGCTGTCGGCGCTGGGCGCCCGCATCCTCTAGCGCCGATGCGCGGTTAGCGCTCGCCCTCGCTTGGCTCGTAGTAGACGGTGCCCAGCAGCTCGTCCGGCAGGTACTGCTGCTCCACCCAGCCGCCCGGGTAGTCGTGCGGGTAGCGGTAGCCCTGGCCGTGGCCCAGCTTGGCGGCGCCGGCGTAGCTGGCATCGCGCAGCGGCTTGGGCGGTCGCAGGTTGCCGCGCTCGCGAACGTCCTGGCCGGCCCGCTGGATGGCCACGTAGCTGGCGTTCGACTTGGGCGCGCGGGCCAGGTAGGCGACCGCCTGCGAGAGGTTGATGCGGCACTCGGGCAGCCCCACGAACTCGACCGCGCGGGCGCAGGCCACCGCCACCTGCAGCGCCTGAGGATCGGCGTTGCCGACGTCCTCCGACGCGAACACGATCATCCGCCGGGCGATGAACTTCGGATCCTCGCCGCCGGCGATCATCACGGCCAGGTAGTAGATGGCCGCGTCGGCGTCGGAGCCTCGCATGCTCTTGATGAAGGCCGAGGTGACGTCGTAGTGGTGGTCGCCGCCCTTGTCGTACAGCAGCGGCCGCTTGCGGGCTGCGTCGTGCACGTTGTCGCTGCTGACCGGCTCGCCGCCGGCGGCCGCCACGGCGGCCTCCAGGATGTTCAGCGCGTTGCGGGCGTCGCCGCCGGCAGCGGCCACGATCTCGTCGCGGATCTCGTCGGGCAGCGTGATCGCCAGCTCGGTCTCGCCGCGGCGGACGACGCCGGCCAGGTCATCGCGGTCAAGCGGCTGCAGCTCGAACAGCTGGCACCGCGACAGCAGCGCCGAGTTGACCTCGAAGTAGGGGTTCTCGGTGGTGGCGCCGATCAGCGTCACCAGGCCCGACTCGACGCCGGGCAGCAGCGCATCCTGCTGCGCCTTGTTGAACCGGTGGATCTCGTCCAGGAACAGGATCGTCTTCTGCCCGGTCTGGCCCAGTCGCTGCTCGGACTCCGACAGCACCCGCCGCACATCGGCGATGCCGACCTGCACCGCCGACAGCTCCTCGAAGTGGGCACGCGTGGTGTGGGCGACGATCCGGGCCAGCGTCGTCTTGCCGGTGCCCGGCGGCCCGTAGAAGATCATCGATCCCACCCGGTCCTCTGCGATCGCGCGCTGCAGGGCGCTGCCCTCGCCGATCACGTCGCGCTGACCGGCGAACTCGTCGAGCGCCTGCGGCCGCACCCGCTGCGGCAGCGGCGCCTGCGCACCCAGACGGCCTCCGGCCGCGTCCGCGAACAGGTCATTCGCCATGGCTGCAGGCTACACTGAGCGGGTGGGCACGACAGACAGAGAAACGGTGCGGCTGGGCGGCATGGCCCTGCGCAACGGCATCTTCGTGCACAGCCTCGATCACTGGGCGGCGGCGGTGCGAACACCGGAGGGCGAGCTGCGCCTGGCGTCCGGCCGCAAGCCCGAGCTGCCCGCGGGGCTGCTCGCCTTGCCGGGCGTCCGCGGCGTGCTGCGCATGGCCGAGATGGGATACCTGCTGCCGATCATGCGGCGCAGGCTGCCCGAGGCGCGGCTGCCGGTCGAGGGCGCCGGGAGCGGGGCCGCGCTGGCTGCCACCGTCGTCGTGTCCCGCGCGATCCGCGGCAGCCGGCTGTCGCCGCTGACGGCCGAGCTGCTGGGGGCATCCCTGGCGCTGGTGCCGGCCATGGCCTCGCTGCGCGGCTCGCAGGTGGCCGGATATCACGGCGCCGAGCACAAGGCGATCGGCGGCTACGAGCACGGCCAGGCCGCCGAGCAGGCCACGAAGGAGCATGACCGCTGCGGGTCGCACATGGTGGGGCCGATGCTGGCCGCCACCGTGATCGGAAACGTGCTCGTGAACCGGTTGCCGGCGTCGCGGCGCGGGCCGGCCCGGCTGGTCGCCGGGGTGGCTGCGATAGGTGCCGCCACCGAGGTGTTCGGCTGGATGACCCGCCACCACGACAACCCGGTCTCGCGCGCCCTTCGCTGGCCGGGGTACGAGCTGCAGCGCGTCGCGGCCACGCGTGAGCCGACCGAGCAGGAGCTCGAGGTGGCGCAGGCCGCGCTGCACGAGGTGCTGCGGCTGGAGGGCGCCGAGCCGCTCACCGCCTAGCCGCCGGATTTTGCAGACCGTGCAATACGCGGTAATCTGGACGGACCTATGGATTTCTTTCAAGGCTTCGGGACGTGGCTGCTGTTGCTGCTCTGGCCGTTGGTGCTGCCGGCCTGCTTCATCGCCCTCGTCTTCTTCGCGTACAAGATGTGGCGGGCGATGCCCACCACCAAGCCGAACAAGATTCAGCCGGCCAGCGGCCACTCCGTGCGCTGGCACGACGTGGCCGGCGCGGACGAGGCGCGCGAGGAGCTGGAGGAGATCGTCGAGTTCCTGCGCGATCCCAAGCGGTTCAAGAAGCTCGGTGCGCGCGTGCCCAAGGGCGTGCTCCTGTACGGGCCGCCCGGCACCGGCAAGACGCTGATGGCCAAGGCCATCGCCACCGAGTCGGGCGCCAACTTCTACTTCCAGAGCGCCTCGTCGTTCGTCGAGATGTTCGTCGGCGTCGGCTCGGCGCGGATCCGCCGCCTCTTCGCGGAGGCGCGCAAGCACCAGCCGTCGATCATCTTCATCGACGAGCTGGACGCCGTCGGCACCGCCCGCTCTGGTGGCGCGCACAACCGCGAGCACGACCAGACGCTGAACCAGCTGCTCGTCGAGCTGGACGGGTTCGACGAGGCCGACCGGCTGATCATCATGGGCGCGTCCAACCGGCTCGACGACCTCGATCCGGCGCTGCTGCGCCCGGGCCGGTTCGATCGCCAGATCCACGTGGCGACCCCCGACCTGAAAGGGCGTCGCGAGATCCTCGCCGTGCACACCCGCAACAAGCCCCTGGCAGAGCCCGTCGACCTGGGCGTGATCGCGCGCCAGACGGCCGGGCTGACCGGTGCCGATCTGGCCAACATCTGCAACGAGGCTGCCATCCAGGCCGGGCGGGCGGGGGCCAAGGAGATCACGCCCTCGCACTTCAACGCCGCGGTCGAGCGGGTGGTGGCCGGGCTGCAGCAGCGCAAGCTGATCACCGACAAGGAGAAACGGGTGATCGCCTACCACGAGGCCGGTCACGCCCTGGTCGCGCGCCTGATGTCAGACGACATCCACAAGGTCACGATCGTGCCCCGCGGCCGGGCGCTCGGCTTCATGATGAGCCTGCCCGAGGAGGACCGCTACGTGCTCTCCAAGGACGAGCTGGAGGACTGGCTGAAGGTCACGCTGGGCGGCCGCGCCGCCGAGCAGGTGGTGTTCGGCCGCATCACCAACGGCGCCGCCAACGACCTCGAGCGGGCCACGTCGGTCGCCCGTTCGATGGTGTTCGAGTGGGGCATGGGCAGCTCGACCACATCCCATCAGATGCGCGCCGACAACTACTCCCTGTCGGAGGAGACCAAGCGGCTGCGCGACCACGAGCAGCGTGAGATCACCGACAGGGCCTACACCGAGGCGCTGCGGCTGGTGCTTGAGCATCGCCGCCACCTGGATGTGCTGGCAAACGCGCTGCTCGACCAGGAGACGCTCGACCGAGACCAGATCGACGAGCTGCTGATCGACCTGCAGCCGGAGTCCAACGCATCCGGCCAGATCGGCGTGGAGCTACCGCGCGACGGCGCGGGCGCAGGCCAGCCCGCCGTGCACCGGCCAGAGCCGGTGCTGCACAGCGAGCCGCCGGAGCAGCCCGACCAGCACTCCTAGCCGGCGGGCGTGTCGTCGGGCGCCACACCGTCCGCCGCGGCCGGCGGCGTGTCCACGACCTCCTCGGCCTCGCTCTCGACGGTTTCGCTGGACGCGTCGGAGGCCGCACCCTCGGCCCGCACGTCGGCGATCTCCTGCTCCTTTTCCGCGATCCTGTCGCGGAGCTCGTGCACCTTGGTCGTCTGGTCGGCCAGCGAGTTGGGCGTCTCGCCCAGCGCGATCATGGCGGCGCCGAGGTCGGCCAGCGCCTCCTTCTCCTCGCCCTTGAGGCTGCGCAGCTGCATCTGCAGCTGGCCCGTCTTGGCCGTATCGGTGGTCTTCTCGACGACCGTGGTGGCCACGTCCGTCGCCTGCTGCTTGATCTTGTCAAGGAAGCCCATGCATCCTCCGTTTGCCGCTCGTTTGGCGTGGATGACCCACTAGGATCCGTGCGCAGTGCGCGCACAGACGATCCATCATATCGGGCATGCTGTCGATGATCTCAACGCCGCCATCGCGGACTACCAGCAGCGGCTGGGGGGCGTGCTCGAGCACCGTGAGACGGTGCCCGATCAGGGAGTGGAGGCGGCAACCATGCTGCTGGGCGACGGCCGCGTCGAGCTGCTGCGTCCGCTGGGCGACGACACCCCGGTCGGCAAGTTCCTGTTAAACCGTGGACCCGGCATGCACCACATGGCGCTGCGGGTCGACGATATCGAGCAGGCCCTGGACGACGCCGCCGCCGGCGGCGCCGAGCTGATCGACCAGCAGCCGCGCGTGGGCCTGTTCGGGCTGCGCGTGGCGTTCATCCATCCGCACAGCGTGCACGGCGTGCTGGTGGAACTCGTGCAACCAGTGAACGAAGGGAACGGGCATGGCTGAATCGCGGGTCGAGATCGGGTTCGACGGCGGGCTCATCATCAGCGCGAAGGTGGCCGACGAAGAGTGGGCCAAGGTCGAGGCGGCGCTGGCCGCGGGCCGAGGCATGGTCAGCTTCAACGCCGAGGACACCGACCACCACGTCGACATCTCGAAGATCTGCTACGTGCGCCGCGAGGCGCGTGTGGGCCGGGTCGGGTTCTGAACGGAGCTTCGTAGATGGCTGGCCTGGGGCTGCTCGGTCTGCAGTGGTCGGGCGTGACGACGACCCTGCGCTGCCTGTGCGGGACGTCGGTCGCGGCGGATGCGGGCCAGGGGATCGCCGACGTGCACGACCTGCGCCTGGCCGAGCTGGCGCGTGTCTCCGAGTCGAAGCGGATGGTGCCCGCGACGTTGGAGGTGAGCGACCTGACGCGGCTGGTGCGGGGCGCCCGGAGGGGTGAGGAGCTTGGCGGTGAGCTGCTCGCGCACATGCGAACGACCGATGCGGTGGTGCTTGTGGTGCGCTGCTTCCACGACGATCAGGTGGCACATCCGTCGGGGCGCGTGAACCCGCTGGACGACGCCGAGACGATCGAGCTGGAGCTGGTGTTCGCCGACCAGGCGGCGGTGGCACGGCGGCTGGAGCGGGTGGCGAAGACGGCCAAGTCGGGCGACCGGGCGATCCTGGCCGAGCAGGAGCTGCTGCGTGAGCTGGCAGCGGGGTTGGAGCAGGGGCGACCCGCGCGCTCGCTGGGATTCGAGCTGCCCGATGCGCTCGACCTGCTGACGGCGAAGCCGGCGCTCACGATCGCGAACGTTGACCAGAGCGGCAACGAGCGTGAGGTGGAAGCGCTGCGGGCGTTCGGAGCCGAACGCGGGATCGACACGATCGCCCTCGACGCGAAGCTCGAGGCCGAGATCGCTGAGCTGGACGAGGCCGACAGGCGGGCGTTCCTGGACGATCTCGGGATCGAGCGGCCGGCGCTCGAGGAGGTGAGCCTGGCCGCCTACGCGGCGCTCGATGTGATCCCATTCTTCACGTCAGGCGAGAAGGAGTCGCGGGCCTGGACGATCCGCCGTGGGCAGAATGCCCAGCAGGCGGCCGGCAAGATCCACACCGACCTCGCCCGCGGGTTCATCCGGGCCGAGGTGATCGAGTGGGACAAGCTGGTGGAGGCCGGAGGGGAGACCGAGGCCAAGCGCCGCGGGTGGGTGCGCGTGGAGGGCCGCGACTACGTCGTCAAAGATGGCGACGTCCTGAACGTGCGCTTCAACGTCTGAGCGTCGGCCGCGCCGTCACGGCGATGCAACGAACCCCCACCCACGCGATCGCGACCGTTTCGCGCCGGTTCTGCAACGACATGCAACGACTCCGGGGCGGACCGCCAACCGCGGCCGGGTGGTAGTCAAACCCCGATCCGAGCGCGGCCCAGCGTTCAAGCCAAACCGCTGACACGCGCGGATCACGACACGCTTCGGGGTTGTCACGAAGCTGTGGCGAGGGCCGGGTCTGCCTCTGACCCCGACCCGCGTGGCGACCTGCGACGCGGGTGTCACGAAAGCGTCAGCTGAGCGGGGTGGACTGGCCTGGCCCGTGCAGCGCTCCGGCCTTCGCCTGCTGCGCGATCACCTTCGAGTCACGCAGGAAGGTGCCGTCCTCGAACTCGACCAGCGGCAGCTTCTGCACGCCGGTCAGCTTCTTGAGATCGCCGCGCAGGAACCGCACCGGCGAGTGCGTGACCAGCTCGTACTCGACGCCGGCCTCGTCAAGCGCGTGCTGGGCGGCCCAGCAGGGATGCGGGCCCTTCACGAACATGGCCGAGCACCTGTGCAGCTTGATCGCCATCCCGCGATGCTAGCTCAACTGGCATCGAAGGATTGCGGCGCTAGCTCTGCCGCAGCAGTGGATGCGTGAGCCCGTGCTGCTCGCAGATCCGCTGCACGCTGCCCATGTCGAACTCGATGCCGTACTTCGGTGAGAGATCCGACATGTCGGTCTCGCCTCGCTCCAGGCGCTCGGCCAGCTCGCGGAAGAAGTGCTCGAACCCGGCCGGCGAGATGATCTCCAGGATCCGGCAGGGCGTGTCGCCCGCGTTCCAGAACGTGTGCCACTGGTCACGCGGCTTGAACGCGAGGTCGCCGACGTCGGCGTAGATCACGTCGTCGCCAAGCATCGCGCCCATCCGGCCCTCCACCACGTAGCTCCACTCGTCGACGCCGTCATGCCGGTGCAGCGGGGCGCACAGCGAGCGGGGCGGGATCGGGTGCTCCACCAGCGAGAAGCCGCCGCCCGACTCCTCGCCCCAGATCATGAAGCGGGCACCGCAGGCGCCCAGCTCGGCATAGAGGCCGTCGGCGGGGCCGACCTTGCGAGGGCCCTGGGATGCGTCGAAGCGGCGCGGGGTGTCGGTAGTCTGGCTCATGGTGTATCCTTTCATTGAACAGTTGTGTTCAACGAACATACCATACCGACACGACGATGACCACCCCCCGCCCTTACACCAAGACCCGGCGAGCCGATCTCGAGCAGCAGACGCGCGAGCGGATCACGCAGGCCGCCCTGCATCTGCACGGATCCCTGGGGCCTGCCCGCACCACCATCAGCGCCATCGCCCAGCGAGCAGACGTCCAGCGCGCAACCGTCTACCGGCACTTCCCGGACGAGGAGGCCCTGTTCGCAGCCTGCTCGGCGCACTGGAGGGCGCAGAACGAGCCTCCCGACCTGGCCGCCTGGGCGGCCATCCGCGACCCGGCCGCCCGGCTGACGCTCGCGCTATCCGAGCTGTACGCCTGGTATGCGCGCACCCACGGGATGCTGGAGCTGCTGATCCGCGACCTCCCGCTGGTGCCGGCGGTGCAGTCACAGTTCGGGCTGCCGGCCTACCTGGAGGCCGCCGCCGATGTGCTGCTCGCCGGCCGGCCCGTGCGCGGCGCCACACGGCGCCAGGCACGCGCTGCGCTCGGCCACGCCGTCGCGTTCGAGACGTGGCTGTCGCTGGTGCGCCAGCAGGGCCTCGCCAGCGCCGAGGCGATCAGGCTGATGGAGCGGATGTCGGCCCGATGACGCGCACCATCACGAACCAGTCGCCGTCGTGCAGCACCTCACCGCCGGCCAGCTCCGCCGCCAACCCGGCTCCGGTGAAGTAGCGCTTGTAGACCCTGTGCACGGAGCCGTCGGTGAGCGTCCGCTCCTGCTCCTCCTCGGCGTCGTGATCCGGCCGCAGGTGGGAGTCGACGACGACCAGCTGCCCCGCCACCCGCAGGGCTTCGGCCACGAACCGCTCGCGCTCACCGGCGCGCAGGTGCCCGTAGAAGTGGCCGGTGAAGACGCGGTCGAAGCTGCCGTCCTCGAAGGGCAGCGGCACCGCGTCTCCCTGCACGACGCGGCCGCCGGGTATCCGCCCACGTGCGATCTCGAGCATCTGGGCGCTCTGGTCGAGGCCGGTCACGGCGCCGCGCAGGTGTCGCGTCAGGAACCCGGTGCCGCATGCGACGTCCAGCGTCGAGGCGGCCGGCAGGGCGGCGACCGTCGCGCACAGGTCGCGCAGCTGCTCGCGCCAGCCGGGACGATCGCGCTCGGCGAACAGGCCGGTGCCCATGTACCACTGGTCGTACTCGGGCGCGCGGCGGTCGTAGTAGTCCAGCATCGCGGCGATCGTAGCTGCGCTACAGCGACTCGGCGACGCGCGCGTCCAGCTGGTTCGCCTGGTACAGGCAGACCGCCTCAGGCGTCTCCAGCCGCCGTCCCTCGAGCGGGCCGTGGTGCCCGGCGACGGCTCCCAGCAGCGGCAGCAGCAGCGACTCGTCCAGCCCGACCCCGCGGGCGACGCCGTCGATCATGCGGACGCCGGCCAGCACGTGGCCGATCAGCCGGCCCTCGTCGCTGACCGCGATCGTGACGCCCTGGCGGAACGTCTCGGTGCGCCCGACGTCGTGCAAGAGCGCCGCCGACAGCAGCAGATCGCCGTTCAGGCGCGGGTGCATCTGCCCAGCCTCGCGGCACAGCGCGGCCACCGCCACCGTGTGCTCGAGCAGGCCGCCCGCATAGGAGTGGTGCTGCTCCGAGGCCGGCGCCGTGCGGAACCGCTCGCGGAAGCGCCCGTTCTCCAGGAACCGTGCCACCAGCGCGGCCAGGCCGGGAGCGTGGACCTCTGCAGCCAGGAACTCGACCATGCCGTCCAGCGTCTCGGCGTCGCGGCGAGCGCCCGGCACCAGCTCGAGCGCGTCTCCCTGCTCGAGCCGCTCGACGTCGCGGACCGCGATCTGCGGCCG
>JBJMJD010000076.1:0-7105 GCA_045806525.1 Gaiellales bacterium
GGCGTGCTGGGCAAGCCCAACGACGCCGGGCGAGACCTGAACGGTGGGCCGCAGATGCTCCAGCTCTCCTATGACGGGCGGCGGATGTACGTCACGAACAGCCTCTACTCGACGTGGGATAACCAGTTCTACCCGGGAATGAAGTCGTGGCTCCTGAAGGTGGACTGCCACCCCGAGGGCGGCATGACGGTCGACCCCAACTTCTTCGTCGACTTCCACGATCGCCCGGCCGGACCCGCCCGCGCCCACGAGGTGCGGCTGCAGAACGGGGACTGTACGACGGAGATCTTCCAGTAGCTCTCCTAAGCGGCCGGCGTGCCGCTCTCGAGCCGCTGCTTCAGCTGCGCCTGGTCCTTCGGCACCTGCTTGGCGGCCTGGTTGCGCACCAACGGCAGCAGCAGCTTGCCCATGCCGTGGCCCTCGAAGTCGAGATCGAGCGTGACGCGAGATCGAGCGCCGCCGTCGAGCGGCTCGATGGTGGCCCGGCCGTTGGCGCGGATGGAGCCGTCCACCCCTCTGAATGCGAACACCTGCGGAGGGCTGTGCTCGGTTACCTCGTAGGTCATCTGCTGCTCGCGGCCTCCGACCTTGCGCGTCTCGGTGGACCTGGTGCCGACCCTGGTCGGCCCGTCGCCGTCGACCTTCGCGCTCACCACCTGCTCCTGCCACTCACCGTGCGTTGCGAGGTCGTCGATGTAGGCGAAGACATCCGCCGGGCTCCTTGAGATCTCGATGCTCTCCCTGATGGCCACACGCTACCTCCTGTTGGTCGGCACCCTTCATGACAGGTGCCGCCGCCTCACTCACAACAACGGCCGCTCCAGCTCGGCGAGTCCGATGTCGACCGCGTCCCTGCGGGACAGCCGCGGGGAGCCGTTAAGCAGCGACATCGAGAGCCCATCCAGGAACCACAGGGCCCGGCGCGCGAACTCTTCCAGCCCGAGCGACGGCTCGGCGAAGACGCCCTCGTCGAAGCCGTCCCGCACGAGCCCGATCAGGTCGTCGCGCCAGAGGTCGATCAGCTGCTCCAGAAGCTCGCGAGTCTCGTGGTCTGAGGGCGGGTGGATCCCGACCTGCATCCACAGGTTCCAACGGGCGTCGGCCGTCCCCTGCGGCAGGTAGTCGTCGACCAGAACGCGCAGACGCCTGCGTGGGCCGCGCCGCCCTACCGGGGCGGAACGACGGCGCTCGGCGAGGTCGTGCTCGCTCCAGCGTAGGGTCTCGATGAGGATCCGGTCCTTGTTGCCAAAGTAGTAAAGGATGTGTCCCGGCGTCATCCCGGCCCGCTCGGAGATGTCGGTCATGCGCAGCGCGTCCACACCCACGTCGGCGATCGCCGCGATCGTCGCCTCGAGCACCCGAGCCCGCCGCTGGTCTGCCCTTGAAGCCGTGGCCATGACCTGTTAGTCTAGCATTCTAACTTTCTAGAACGCCATATAAAGTCGAGGTCAGCAACATGTCCATCCAGCAGACGACGCTTCCCCACACCGAGGGCCACACCCCGCGCCAGGACGGGTTCGCGATGCCCGGCCGCTGGGTCGAGCATGACCGCACGTTCGTGTCCTGGCCCTGCTGCGAGTGGCCGGCCGCACCCGGGCACCTGCAGGACGCCCGTAACGAGTGGGCCGAGGTGATCCGCACCATCAGCCGCTTCGAGCCGGTCACGGTGATCGCGAACCCGGGCTCGCGCGACCAGGTGGTCGAGGCGTGCGGCAGCGTCGTGGACGTCGCCGAGATCCCGATCGACGACTGCTGGATCCGCGACAACGGCCCGATCTTCGTCGTCGATGGAGACGGAACAGTGGCCATGACCCACTTCGGCTTCAACGCCTGGGGCGGCAAGGCGCCGTCGTGGGACAACGACGCGGCCGTCGGCAAGCGGCTGTCCGAGCGGCTCGGCATGCGCAGGTACGCCGCGCCGATCATCGCCGAGGGCGGCGGCATCACCAGCGACGGCGAGGGCACTGTCATAACCACCGAGTCGGTGCTGCTCAACCCCAACCGCAACCCGGGGCTGGGCAAGCCCGATGTCGAAGCCGTGCTGCGCGACTACCTGGGTGCCGAGAAGGTGATCTGGCTGCCGTACGGCCTGGCCGAGGACTCCGGCGACGCCGGCACCGACGGCCACTCCGACAACGTGATCCAGTTCATCCGGCCGGGCCTGACGCTGTTCCAGGCGGCGCCAAACCGGTCGAACCCGAACTGGGAGCTGGCCGAGGCGAACCGCACGGCGCTGGCCGGGCAGACCGACGCGCAGGGCCGGCCGATCGAGGTCGTCGAGATCGAGCTCCTGTCCTACACACGTGAGCTCGAGGGCGAGCGCCGGGCGGCGCCGTACACCAACTTCTATCCGGTCAACGGCGGCATCATCGCGCCGCGGCTGGACGTCCCGGAGGACGACGTCGCCTACCGGCTGCTGGCCAGCCTGTTCCCCGGCCGTGAGGTGGTCAGCGTGCCCACCGATTTCCAGGCCTACGGCGGCGGCGGGATCGGCTGCATCACCCAGCAGCTGCCGGCCGGCGCCGTGGCTCCGGCCGGCGACCATGCCTGACACGCCGCGCGACGACGGCTTCGCGATGCCGCCCGAGTGGGAGGCGCACCAGCTGACGCTGATGTCGTGGCCATGCCGCCCCGAGACATACGTCGCGGCCGACCGCGGATGCGGCCCTGAGTCGTATGCTCAGGCCCAGATCCAGCAGGCGACGGTCGCGAACGCCGTCGTCGAGTTCGAGCCGGTGCTGATGCTCGTGCGATCAGAGCAGCTGGGCGAGGCGCGGCGGATGCTCTCGTCACGGATTGAGCTGCTGGAAGCCGAGCTGGACGATGCCTGGATGCGAGACAACGGGCCGATCTTCGTGCGCGATGCGCAGGGACGCGTGGCGCTGGTGCAGTTCGGCTTCAACGGCTGGGGCATACCCGACCAGCCCCATACGCTCGACTCGCGTGTGCCGGAGCTGATCGCGTCGCACCTGGGGGTGCGGCGCTACGTTGCGCCGATGGTGTTCGAGGGCGGGTCGTTCTTCGTCGACGGCGAGGGCACGATGATCACGACCGAGCAGTGCCTGCTGCACGAAAACCGCAACCCCAGCATGTCCCGCGAGCAGATCGAATCGACGCTCTCTGACCACCTCGGCGTCGACCAGGTGGTGTGGCTGGGCGAGGGCCACCACGAAGACTTCTCGACCGACGGCCACGTCGACGACATCGCGCACTTCCTGTCGCCGGGCCGCGTGATCCTGCATAAGCCCTCGAACGCGGCGCACCCCGACCACGGCCGGGGCACCGAGAACGCGCGACGGCTGCGAGGGACACCGGACGCACGAGGCCGCACGATCGAGGTGGTCGAGTTCGACACCGGCGATGCCGAGGGCATCCCCTATCTGAACCTCTACGTCTGCAACGGCGGGGTTATTGCCCCGATCGCAGGCACTCCCGAGGACGGGCGGGCGCTGGCGCAGATCCGGGAGGAGTACGCTGATCGCGAGGTCGTCACCGTGCGCTCGGAGGTGCTGTTCATGGCCGGAGGAGGCGGCCCCCACTGCATCACCCAGCAGGTGCCTGCCGGCACCTTCGCACCGTAGGATCGTCAGCCCGTGCGACTGCTTCCCCGCGAACAGAATCGCCTCCAGGTGTTCGCCGCCGCCGAGCTGGCGCGGCGTCGGAGGGCGCGCGGGCTGCTGCTCTCACAGGCCGAGGCGGTTGCCCTGATCACCGACGAGGTAATGGAGGCCGCCCGGGACGGACTCGACTACGCGGCGGTCGAACAGCGCGGGTACGAGATCCTGCACCCGGCGGATGTGCTCGAGGACGTGCCACGACTGGTCGGCAGGATCGAGCTGGAAGCGCTGTTCGCGGACGGCCACCGGCTGATCGTGCTGCACGACCCGATCACCAACGGCCGGCCGTTGTCGCTCGGCGCAGACACGGCCGAGCCGCAGTGGCTGGAGGACGGCACGCCGCTGCAGCTGGCGAACACCTCCGATGTTCCGATCGCACTCACGTCGCACTTCCACGTGTTCGAGGTCAACCGGCGACTGAAGCTCGATCGCAGGGCGGCCTGGGGCATGCGGCTGGCGGTCGCCCCCGGGGTGAAGGTTGTGATCGAACCCGGTGAGACACGCGAGGTGCGGGTGGTGCCGTTCGGCGGCGCCCGCATCGTGCGAGGGCACGGCGGCCTGGTGGACGGCCCGCTGGACGCGCCCGGCGCGCTGGACGCCGCGATGGCGCGGGCGCGGGAGCGGGGCTACGAGGGTGCCTGATGCGGCCGCGGTCCGGCTCGGCGACAGCGACCTCTGGGTCGCGCCCGAGAGCGACGACGTCTCCGGGCCCGACGAGATCATCGCCGGCTGGGGCAACACCATGCGCGACGGCCTCGGCGTCCGTGCTGAACGGGCAGGGGTCGATGTGGCGGTCGTCGGCGGCCTGGTGCTCGACCCGGTGCTGGGCGTACGGGCGACATCGATCGGCATCAGCGACGGCCGCATCGTGTGCCTCGGCCGGGCCGGGAACCCCGACACGATGGACGGCATCGGCGTCGTGCTCGACACCGGCACGGCCGTCTACGACGCTCGCGGGCTGGTGGTGACCCCCGGCGGCATCGACTGCCACGTGCACCTGCTCTCGCCGCAGGTCTGCGACGCGGCGCTTGCGGCAGGGCTGACCACCCTCGTCACCCAGGACTTCGGCCCGGTCTGGAACCTGGGCACCAACCCGTCAGAGGCGGAGGCCATGATGTGGGCGGCCTTTGACGCGATCCCGGTGAACGTGGCCATGCTGGTGAGGGCGTCGTCTGCTCTGCCTGGGCCGGTGGAGCACGCGCTCGCCCGCGGCGGGGCCGGCCTCAAGATCCACGAGGACGTCGGCGCCGGGCCGGAGCAGATCCGCTGCGCGCTCGACATCGCCGACCGTCACGACGTGCAGCTGGCGATCCACACCGACGGGCTCAACGAGGCGCTGTCGCTGGAAGATACGTACGCAGCCTTCGCGGGCCGCACGGTGCACGCCTACCACATCGAAGGTGCGGGCGGCGGTCACGCGCCGAACCTGCTGGAGCTGGCCGGACGCGATCGCGTGCTGACCTCGTCGACCACCCCGACGGTGCCGTTCGGCGCGGGCGCCGAAGCCGAGCACCTCGCGATGACGGCGGCGGTGCACGTGCTGGAGCCGGGCGCCCGGGTCGGCGACGCCGAGATCCTGCGACACCGCGTGCGCGGGTGGACGATGGCGGCGGAGTCGATGCTGCACGACCTGGGCGTGATCCACATGCTCAGCTCCGACTCGCAGGGCATGGGCCGGATCGGCGAGGTGGTGAGACGCGCGTTTCAGTGCGCCGACGCGATCAAGGCGCAGGACGGCGCGGAGCCCGGCCCCGCCGACAACGAGCGGGTGTTGCGCTACCTGGCCAAGGTGACGATCAACCCGGCGATCACGCACGGGCTGGCGGCTGACGTCGGGTCGTTGGAGGTGGGCAAGCTGGCCGACCTGGTGCTGTGGGCGCCCGAGCTGTTCGCGGTGCGGCCAGAGCTGATCTTGAAGGCGGGGATGCCGGCCTGGGGATCGTCCGGCGATGGCGACGGCTCGACGATGATGGCGGAGCCGGTGACGGTGGGGCCACAGTTCGCGGCGATCGGGTCGGCACCTGTGCAGACCTCGCTGGCGTTCCTGGCCGGCGCCTCGCTGGAGGCGGCGCTGCCGACGCGACGCCGGCGGGCACGGGTGCAGTGCTGCCGCGACCTGACGGCTGCAGACATGGTGCGGAACACCCGCACCGGCACCGTGTCCGTGGACGGGGCCGCGCGCGAGGTGCACCTGGACGGCGAGCCGATGCGGGCACGGCCGGTTGAGCGGCTGGCGTTCTCGGGCTCCTACCTGCTGGGCTGACCGGCCAGCGCGTCGAGCGCGGCCAGCTGGTCGGCGGTCAGCTGCCAGTCGCCGGCGGCGGCGTTCGCGCGCACCTGCTCGGGCTTCGTCGCCCCGGCGATCACGGAGGCGACCCCGGGCCGCGAGGCCAGGCCCGCGATCGCCAGCTCGAGCAGCGAATGGCCCTGTTCTTCTGCGAAGCGCTGCAGCCGCTCGATGGTCGCGAATGAGGCCGAGGCACGGCGCGTGACCGACGCGCCCTCCTCGACCGTTCCCAGCCGTGAGCCCTCGGCGGCCTCCCCTGGGCGGTACTTGCCGGTCAGGAAGCCCGACGCGAGTGGGAAGTACGGCACGAACCCGACCCCGAGCTCCAGGCAGGCGGGCAGCAGATCGCGCTCCGCGTCACGGGCGAGCAGGGAGTACTCGTTCTGCACCGCGGCGATCTCGGCGGTGGCTGCCGCCTCGGCCAGCGCGTCGGCCGTCACGTTCGACAGTCCGATCGCCCGCACCTTGCCGGCCGCCAACAGCTCCGACATCGCGCCCACAGTGTCGGCGATGGGCGTGGCGTCGTCCGGAAAGTGGTGGTAGAGCAGGTCGACGTGGTCGGTCTGCAGCCGCTGCAGCGACGCCTCGAGCGCCTGCCTCACGTACCCGGGCGCCCCGCCCACGGCGCCGTCACCCATCTCGCCGCCGAACTTGGTGGCCAGCACCACGCGGTCGCGGCGGCCCTGCAGCAGCTCGCCCAGCAGCCGTTCGCTGCCGCCCCCGTTGCCGTAGATGTCTGCGGTGTCGAACAGGTCGATGCCCGCGTCGAGCGCTGCGTCGACGACCCGGCGGGTGGCGGCCAGGTCGAGGCGGCCGCCGAAGTTGTTACAGCCGAGTCCGACTCGCGAGACGCGCAGGGGGCCGAGGTCGGTGTGCTCCATCGGCAGGCATGCTACCGACTGCGCGGCGCGCGGCGGTGTAGCGTTCTGGCGTGGCCCCCGAGCGACTGCCCACCGCCGTCCCGACCAGCCTGGTCGGGTCCTATGCCCAGCCCGAATGGCTGATCGACCGCGCGCGGCTGCGTGACCGCTTCCCGCCGCGCGTTCGGGCGACCGAGCTATGGCGGATCGACCCGCAGTATCTGGAGGAGGCCCAGGACGACGCCACGCTGGTCGCGATCCGCGACCAGGAACGGGCCGGGCTCGACGTCATCACCGACGGTGAGCAGCGCCGTGAGAGCTACTCGAACCGGTTTGCAACC
>JBJMJD010000077.1:0-19553 GCA_045806525.1 Gaiellales bacterium
CCGCAGCCGGATCGAGCAGAAGACCGTGATCGCCACCAGCAGCAGCCCCACCCGGTAGAACCAGACGTCCAGGTTGGGCGTGAGCAGGAAGTTGTCGGGCAGGAACGGGAGGATGCCGTGCAGGTACCGGAACCCCATAGGATCGATCGGGGTGATGCCGGCGACGCCGTTGGTGAGGTTGAATCCGGTGCCGAACATGTTGTCGCCGTTGCGCACGACCTGGGGGATGATCTCGCCGAAGCCGAGCGTCACCAGCGCCAGGTAGTCACCGCGCAGGCGCAGGGTGGGCAGGCCGATCACCACACCCGCGGCCGCCGCCATCGCCGCCGCCACCGGCAGCAGCAGCCAGATCGAGATGTGGATGCCGATCGCCTGGGACTGCACGCCCACCGCGCCGAACACGATGCTGTGGCTGGCGAACTGGGTCGATGCGAACCAGCCCGCCACATAGCTGCCGATCGCGTAGAAGGCGACGTAGCCGAGGTCGAGCAGGCCGGCGTAGCCGACCACCATGTTCAGGCCGACAGCCATGCACACGAACACCGTCATGGTGACGGCGGTGCTCAGCGTCGGGATCAGCTGGCTGGTGCCGAGCGACGTGTAGTACTCGGGGTAGAGCACCACCAGCGGCACGACGATGATGGGGATGATCGCGCGCCGCGCCCAGCGCGGTATCGGAAGCTTGTCCATCATGCTCTGTCGGCCTCCGGCTGCCCCAGCAGCCCCTGCGGCCGGAACACGAGGATCAGGATCAGGATCGAGAACACGATCGACGTCGTCCACTGCTCACCGGGCGCGTGCCAGGAGAGTCCCTCGTTGAACGCCTGGATCAACCCGATGATGAGCGCCCCCAGCGTGGCTCCCGTCAGGTTTCCGATGCCGCCCAGCACGGCCGCCGTGAAGGCCAGCAGCCCGATCTGACCAAGGTCATAACGAGTGGTTGTGATCTCGAGCACGTAGAGGGTGCCGCCTGCACCGGCCAGGATGCCGGCCAGCGCAAATGTGAACGAGATCGTGCGGTCGACGTCGACGCCCATCATGCGGGCGGCGTCCATGTCCTGGGCGACGGCCCGCATGGCCTTGCCCTGGCGGGTGCGCCGAACCACGAAGGTGAGCGCCAGCAACAGCGGGATCGTCGCCAGGATCACGATCAGCGACTTCGCCGGCCAGTCCAGGAACAGGATGTTGCTGGGCAGGATCGCGCCCACCCCGGTGTAGTTGGGCCCGTAGAAGAACTGTGCCGCGTTGCTCAGAATGTAAGAGATGCCGAGGGTGGTGATCAGCGGCGCCAGCCGTGGCGCATTCCGCAGCCGCCGCAGAGCCACGCGCTCGATGGTCGGGTTGAGGATGCCGCAGAAGGCCATCGCCCCAAGCATCGCCGCCAGCACGCCCAGGAACGTGACGATGCCCGACTGGCTGCCGTCCAGCCCCAGCCTGGTGCCCGCGATCGAGACGGTGATCATGGTTCCCCACATGAACACGTCGCCGTGGGCGAAGTTGATCAGCTCGATGATGCCGTACACCAGCGTGTAGCCAAGCGCGATCAGTGCGTAGAGGGCGCCGTTCGTGAACCCGATCAGGAGCACCGACCCGAACTGACCGGGCCCCTGGACGAGGTTCACCGCCAGCCAGAACACGAGCAGCGCCAGCAGCGCGATCGTGACCGCTCGGTTCAGCAGCCCGGTGATACGAGGGAGCACCGCCAGGACAGGCCGGCGCGCGGTGTGCGTGTCGGTTGCCATGGCGGCGCTCCCTCTCCTTCGATCAGCCGCCGCTGCCGGTGATCTTCGCCACCAGAGACGGGTCAGGGTTGACGACCTGGTAGGTGTCGAACTCCCCCGACTTCGTGTTGCCAATGCCGATCGTGAACTGCTGCTGACCGATGATGTCACCCTGCTGGCCGATCTGGAACGTCCCCAGGATGCCGTTGGTGATCTTCATCCCGAACACGTTCTTGGTGACCGACGCCCGTGTGCCATCAGATGCGGCGATCGCGTTCAGCAGCACCTGGGCGGTCTGGGCGGCGTAGGCGGTGTACGGCTGCACCGTGCTGGTTCCGTACTTGGCCTTGAACTGGTCGATGAACGTCTTGCCCTCGCCGACCAGCTTGTCGGCCGGAACGCCGGCGTTGCTGACGTACATGCCCTGTCCGGCCGCCCCGGCCGAACCGGCACCGGTCAGCGTCGAGCTGATGAAGAAGCCGTCAGGCGCGATCAGCTTGACACCGGTGTTCGCTCCCAGAACGGCAACCTTGTCCTTGATCAGCTGGCCACCGTTGGAGCAGATCAGTCCGCCCAGGAAGATCGCATCCGGGTTCGTCGCCTTGATCTTCTGCATCAGGGCCTGGTAGTTGGCGGCCTTGGGATCCCACGAGTCACGCCCGGCGACCTTCAGGCCGAGCTGCGTCGCCGCCTTCTGGAAGAAGTCGGCCACACCGACGCCGTAGGACTCCTTGTCGTCGAGCACGTACACGCTCTTGGCGCCCAGCTTCTGCGCCAGGGTCGCATCCACCGCGCCCTGCGAGTTGTCCACTGCCACCACGCGCGCGTAGTTGCGGGTGCCGCTCGGGTAGTACTTCTCGGGCTCACCCGGCTCACCGCTCGGCTGCGTCAGCCCGAGGTTGGTGTTGGCCCCGCTGATCTCGACCAGCCCGACCCGGTTCAGGATCGGCACTTCCAGCTTGGCGCACGGCGAGTTGAGCGTGCCCAAAACGCCGATGACGCTGGAATCACGGATGTAGGCGTTCGCGTTCGAGCTGCAGGTCGCCGGATCGTAGGCACCGGCCTGCGCCGTCGAGTCGTCACAGTCCTGGTACTGGACCGTGTACTTGCCGGCCTTGTAGTTGTGCTGAGCCAGCACCATGTTGATGGCCTCGGACATCTGGTCGGTCTGGATCTTGTTGGAACCCTGCCGCGGCAGGTCAGACACGATCGTGAACTGGCCCTTTCCCTGGGGCGCGTGGCAGGTGGAGATATTGACAGGGGTGCCCGCATTGCCACCACCGCCGCTCGAGCTGATACTGCTGCTTCCGCAGCCGGCAGATACTGACAGTGCAAGGACTGCAACGATCGGTATGGCTCGGAATCGAACCGTCCCCATCACGTTCCTCCATCGTCGGGAGTTTGATGTTCCGGGCCGGTCTGGCACCCGTGCGCCGTTTGGCGACTGTGGTATTTACCATTCCTAAACACGTAGTACAAGCCTGACGGGTGATTCGGACGACACATTGCCAACAGCAAAACTGAAGACGGCGCTCCTGGCCGTGGCACTGGTGCTCGCCACCGTGGCCTGTGGAAGCAGCCGTGCAGACACGGTTCCCAGCGACCATACGGCATCCGCGAGCTGCCCGTCGGCGCGCGCCGCCGGCTGGCAGCGGTGGGCGAACGGCGTGCACATGACTGTGTTCTGCCCCACATGGCTTCCCATCTATATCGATGGCGTGATCGGCGGCGACCTCAACACGGCCGCATCGCCGGGCCGCTTCTGGCAGGTGCACTTCGTCTGGCGTTCCGACGACTTCAGCCAGCTGATCCACATCGTGTTCGAGGGCTATGCCCCCGGCACGTGGCCGCGTCGGTGCGGCGGGGCGCCCTGCTACGGCGGACGTGACGGAACCGAGACGCTGGGCGGTCGCGAGGTCACCTGGTACACGCGGAACCGCGGCTCCAGCACCGGGCACATCGCCGCGGTGTTCCGCGACGGCGACACCACCTACGTGGTCAGCCTGCACGTGATCGACCCCTATACGGCGGCAACGGCGAAGGCAACCGTGGCGCGGATCGTGAAGGGGCTGGTGCCGGTGAAGCCCACTGATGCCTGACCTGTCGCTCCCGCTATTGGTGCAGCATCTCGACCAGCGGAAACGCCCGGTGCCGCCGCGGCGGCACCAGGAAGCTCTGCCTATGCGTGGTGGTCAGCACCGAGTTGAACCCCTGGCCGGGATCGCGCGGCGCCAACGGCAGTCGCCGGCCGCCCGGCAGCAACCCATCCATCGCCAGCCGGTTGCGATGAAAGTCGTCGCTGGTGGGGTTGAACACCACGAAGTGCAGACCCGCACGGGCCTCGGGGCTGAGCCCGTCGCGGCCCGGGTCAGCGCTCCAGTAGAACGGGTTGTCGAGCGTGTTGAAGTCGGCGCGGATCGGCACCGCTGTCCCCTTCGCATAGGTGGTGCCGTCGCGGCCAACCACGTCCGTCGCCAGCCGCGACGTCTGCTGGATGGCCTGGCTGTGGCCGATGCGCGAGTACGTTGACGCATCCTTGCTGATCGCGGCCACGGTGGGGACGTCGTCCCTGCCCTGGCTGACGGTCAGCGTCCCCTCGGGCACGTGCCGCGCCGGTCCGAACACGGTGGCGGCCCGCTGGCCATGATCGAAGGTCAGAAACCACGACTCCAGGTCCTCGAAGATGTGCGAGACGTGCATCGTCGTACCCTGCCGGAAATAGCCGGCGGGGCCGCCGTCTGAGTACCCCAGCGTCTCGATGTTCGCGATCCGCTCGGGGCCCAGCGCGGCCTTCTGCGTGGACGTGAACCCCAGGAACAGCTCGGCCTGCTCCGGGATCAGGTCGGCACCGGGGACGCCGGCCGCCACCGCCAGCTTGTGGGGCAGCCCCTCGCCACCGTCGAAGCCGCCGCCCACGAAGCCGCGGCGGACGCTGGTCGGACGCCAAACGTCGAGGTTTGTGACAAGCCGTTCGTGGGCGTCGTGGATGTGCGCCGGGTTGTCGCTTCGCAGCAGCAGCACGGCGTCGTTCTGCTCGAGCAGCATGGCGGGCGTATCGCTCGGGAAGCGGATCGCGTCCAGCAGCACCGATACCGGGTGCCCGGCCGTCTGGGAGGCGCGGCGATCGACCGGAAGGTGGTCACGCGCCGGCGCGGCCACCGGTCCCCGAAAGTACGGCAGCCCCCACCCCACGGTCACGCCCAGACCGGCCGGGCTGGCCGCGTAGTCCTGGTCGAGGCCCGCCAGCGCCTGGGCCAGCCGGTGCTGCGCGTCGCGCAGGTCGGCGGGGCCGCCGTCGGGCAGCCGGAACGTGACGATCTCATGGTGCAGCGGCGGCACCACCACCTCGACGTCGTTGTCGGTGACCACCCGCAGGCCGCCCAGCACGTGCTGCTCGGGCGCCCGCGACGTGACCACCGGCCGGCTGGGTGCGCGGCCGGCGCGCTCGGCCAGCTCGTAGATCCCGGCCGCGGCCAGCGTGGTCGCGCCGACGGAGGCGAGCAGCTGCCTGCGCGTCAGGTCCACGGTCAGGCGGCCGGCTCGACCACGACCAGGTGCGTCAGGATCCGCCGCAGGTCGGCGTTGACGGTGTCGTAGGTGAGCGGAGCGGCGACGTGCTGGCTGGCCGTGTAGAGGGTTCCGGCGTGACGCCAGGCGTAGACCAGGTGCCACTGGTCGGCGCCCTGGTTGACGGTGTACAGCGTCGCCGTGATTGGCCCGGCGTGGACGGTTCCGTGGGCGTCGGCGAAGCACGGCACGCGATGCTTGACCTGCTTGCCCGAGCCGGCCTCGGTCACGACACAGGTGGGGATGGTGGTGCGGCCGGGATAGGCGCGCAGGTTCACGTGCACCTCGCCGGTCTGGGCCTCGACCCAGATCCAGCTGGCCAGGTAGCTGCCGTCCTTGGATACCGACAGGACGGCGTTGTCGGCGGCACCGGCCTCGCCCCTGTCGACCTTGCCAACCAGTGGGTTGGGCAGCCAGGCCGGACAGTAGACGTCGGTGTTGATGCGGTTGGCCAGCGTCTGCCAGCCGAGTTTCAGGGCCGCCGGGCACTTCGGCTTGCTGGTGGTGGCCGCGTCGGCGCCGCCCTGGCCGCAGCCGCTGGATGCAAGCGCCAGCAGCGCCACCAGCAATGGCGCGACGGCTGACGATCTCATCCAGGTACGTGCCAAGGCGATCCGGTGAATGGTACCGACATCACGGCCCACCGGCCCGCAGCCGGCGCCACATCAGTCCGCGACGGCGCCCGCGCCGGACACGGACGCCTCGGCTGCCGACTGCTCCTCGTCCAGGCGCATCTCCACTCCGGCGGACTCGATCAGCAGCGGATCGTGGGTGGCGCAGACCACGGCCAGCGACCGGCCGGCCGCCGCCTCTGCCAGCAGCGCGGCCACCGACTCGGCGTTGGCCTGGTCGAGCCGGGAGGTCGGCTCGTCGACCAACAGCAGGTCGGCTCCCGTGGCCAGCGCACGGGCGATCGCCAGCCGCTGCCGTTCGCCGGCCGAGAGCCGGGCGGCGCGCTGGTCGCTGCGCGGGCCCAGCCCCACCCGCGACAGCGATTCGCGGGCACGGTCGACCGCGGCCGCGCCGGTGACTCCGCGCAGGCCCAGCGTGAGCGTGACGTTCTCCTCGGCGCTGAGGAACCCGACCAGCCCGGGCTCCTGGCCGACGTAGGCAACGCTCGAGCGCCGCAGGCCTGCCAGCCCATCACGATCCAGCCGCGACAGGGACTGGCCCAGCACCAGCACCTCGCCGGCATCGGGCCGCTCCAGGCCGGCCAGCATCGCCAGCATGGTGCTCTTGCCGGAGCCCGAGCGGCCGATCACGGCGGTCATCGCACCGCGGCGGAACTCGGCGTCGTAGCCGGCGAACAGCGATCGCGTACCGAACGCCTTCGTCACCTGCCGCAGCGCCGCGACCGGCTCCGATCCTGCGGTCACGGGCGGCGGCGGCGCCGGCTGCTCCTGCGGCACGAACGTGCCCGGCGCCGGACGCAGCACCACGCCGTCTCCCTCCTGGTCGACCTGGACGTGCGACGTGATGCCGAGGCCGGCACGGAGCGGCTCCGGCAGGTGCACCCAGCCGCCGTGCCCCACCACAAGCATCGCCCGGCCGCCACGCCACTCCTCGCTGAGCCGGCCGTCGCGGATGCGGACGGTGCGGTCGGCGATCCGGGTGGCGCCGTGGTCGTGGCTGACGATCACCGCGGTCGTGCCCTGCCCCCGCACCAGCTCGCGGATCAGCTCGTAGACGATGTCGCCGTTTCGCCGGTCGAGCTCGCCGGAGGGCTCGTCGGCCAGCAGCAGCTGCGGCCGGTGCGCCAGCGCCGCGCACACGGCCACTCGCTGCTGGTCGCCGCCCGAGAGCTGTCCCGGCAGCATCGCGGCGGCGCGCTCGAGGCCGACCGCGGCCAGCAGCTCGGCCGCCCGGCTGCGCCGCTGGGAGCGCTGCTCGCCGCGCAGCGCCAGCTGCAGCCCGACGATGTCCTCGCAGCGCAGGTCGGGAGGCAGCGCCCGCGTGTAGTGCTGGTCGATCATGCCCAGCCGGCGGGCGCGGTAGTCGGCGGCGGCGCGACCGCTCAGGCTGCCGATGTCCAGCCCATAGACGTTGGCCGTGCCCGCAGACAGCGGCTCCAGCGCGGCCAGGATCCGCAGCAGGGTGCTCTTGCCGGCTCCGCTCGGCCCAAGCACGACGACGATCTCGCCCTCCTCCACCGGCAGCGTCAGCCCCTGTAGCGCGGCGGCATCGCCCTCCGCCGTGCGGTGGATGCGAAACACGTCGCGGACGTCGATCGCCCGGCTCACGGCGCCTCCCCGGTGGCCCGCCGCGGCATGTCGGCCGAGAACGCAGCCCTGGTCGACAGCGTTACGGCCAGCGCCGACAGCAGCAGGAAGGCGACCAGCCCGGCCAGCACCACCGGCCAGGCGAGGTGCCGCTCGAGCGGCGGAACCGGGACCGTGGCCGAGGCGGTCACCTGCACCAGACCGACGGTGGCCGTCGAGAGCACCACCCCGATCACCACCGCCACCACCAGCCCCACGGTGGTCACGATCGCCGCGCGCAGACGCAGCTGGCTGCGCAGCGTGGGCGGCCCAACGCCCTGTGCCTCCAGGTCGAAGAGTGCCACCCGGTCATCGCGCACAGCGGCGGCCACCGACAGCAACAGCGCCGCAAGCGACAGCAGGAGCGCCAGCACGGCGGCGCCCTCCAGCACCAGCCGGATGCCGCGCGACAGTGGGTCGCTGCGCAGGGTCGCGAGCGTGATCGCATGCGAGCTGCGCGTCATGCTGTTGTAGGGCGGCCGTGTGACCTGGGCGTTGAGCGCGGCCACCCTGTCGGCGCTGCCGGCCCGCAGCCACATCTCCGACGGCACGGCCGAGCCGGGATCGTCGGCGTTGAGCGCGGTTGCCAGCAGCGTCTCATCGGCGGCCGCGAAGCTGCCAGACACGGTCGGAAAGCGCCGCCCCACGGCCACCACCCGCCCGGGCACGCTGATGCCGGCGAACGTCAGGCGCACCAGGCCGCCGACCGCAGCGCGGGCCAGGTCGGGGCTCACCATCACCGGTACCGGCCGCCCGTCGCTGGGCTGGACGGGGCGCAGCAGTGGGTGCGTGGCACCCGTGATCACGAACCGCACCGGCGCGCCGGGACCGCCCGCCGCAAGCCCGCCGCGGCCGATCCACCCTGACCAGTCGGTGACGCGGGCATCGCCCAGGGTCAGCGGGGCGAGCAGCACGCTGCCCTTGATGCCCGAGACCGCCCCGCCCTCGCCCTGCTGGTGGATGGCGATCTTGGAGTCGGCGGCCGTGCGGTCGATCGAGATCGCCACCAGCCGCGACCCGGCCAGTCGCGCGGGCAGCCGTCGCTCCAGCTGCGAGTGGCCCACCCGGGCGACGCCGAGGGGCAGGGTCACGAAGGACTGGCGATCGGTCTGCAGCACCAGCGCCGCCGTCACGGCCGAGCCGGTCACATCCACCGGCAGCCGCAGCAGACCCGACCCGCTCAGGAGCGGCCCGCGCATCGACACGTCGCCGGCCGGTGTCAGGCGCCGCGCCAGGGCATCCTGGCTGACGGTGGACGTATCGCTGCGCCAGCGCAGGGCGGGAATGTCCTTCGCGGGCAGCGCCAGCGCGGTGATGTCGACCGGCCGCGTCCCGGTCGCAGCGGCCGTGGCGCTCAGCCGCAACACCGGCAGGGCGACCGTGCCGCCGGCGAGCCGTTGGTACGTCTCCAGCGAAGCGGCATCCAGCGGCCGCACCAGCTGTGGGCCTTGCGCCAGCGTGACGTCGGCAGGCACCGCGAAGTCGGCCTGGTCGCTCTGGCCGGCGCGCAGCGTCTGGCCGTAGGCGGTGGCAAAGAAGCCGAGCCCGAGCGCCACGGCCAGGAAGGCCGCCGCGATCGCTGCCGGCAGCGGCTCCCGTGCTACCGAGACGACCGCGATCCGCACCGCCGCCGAGGCGCCGCGCACGCGCCGCTCCAGCAGCCGCATGGCGGGGCCCAGCAGCCGCGCCACCGCGACGCCCGCCACCAGCGCCACCAGCAGCGGCAGCAGCGGCAGCAGCGGATCAGAACGGGCGTCCGTGGTGGCGCCGATGCTGGTGGCACCCCGTGCTGTCGCCAGCACCAGCGCCGCCAGGCAGGCCACGCCCACCGCATCGGCCAGCATGCCTCCGTAGCGGCTCGGCCCGTCGGGCAGGAGCAGCACCACGACGACCAGCAGCACCGACACAAGCAGTGCCGCCAGGCCAAGCAGCAACGCCTGCCCGGTCAGCAGCGAGTGCGCCATCACCGCACCCGCGGGCAGGCCCGCCGAGGTGCACACGGCCACGCCGATCACGACCCCGGCCACGGCGCCCCCAAGCACACCCAACAGGGCGATCCAGCCGCCCTCGGCCAGCGCGAACAGCCAGATCTGGCCACGGCGCGCGCCCCGGCGCTCGAGCCGCCGCCGCTCCGCCACCGCGTCGCCGCGTAGCGCGTTCGCGGCCAGCACTACAAACGCCAGCAGCAGCGTGGCCACCTCGCCGCCGACCAGGGTGAGGCGGGCTCCCGCCGTGTCGCTGCGGTCGGTGGCGTCGATCAGCGCCTGGTCGGGAGCCGAGATGCTCCACTGGCTGAAGCTGGAGCTGAGACCGGTCAGCGCTTGCGCCTCGCGTCCCAGCAGCAAGCCGATGTCCCAGCTGTGCACCCGGTCGGGGTCGATCGGCCGCGTCCAGGAGTACGTGCGGTAGATCGGCGCCAGACCGGGCAGCTGAGAGACGTGCTCCACGTCGCCCGACACCAGCGCGGCCGGCGGTGTGCGGTGGCCCGCGCTGCCGCCCAGGTCGGTGACCGATCCGAACGGCAGCGCCGATGTGAGCCGGCCGGTGCCGACCTTCACGAGCCGCGTCGGCCCGGCGACGGCGACCGGCATCGGCGCGCCCGCCACCTGCACGACCTCGCAGCGGCTGGGCGTGCAGCTGCGAGGCAGCCGGCCGCTGATCAGCGTCACCCACCTGGCGATGTCGTTGACGCCGGTCACAACAGCGATTCGGCTGTTCTCGAAGCGCGTCTCGCGGTAGAGCACGGTGTGCACGGCGGGACCGGGTGCCAGCTGCGCGAGCGCCCGGGTCGCGGGCGGGTCGACCGCCTTATAGCCGCCCGGCGGTGCCCCGCTCCACAGCACCCGCATCGCCCGCTGGTCGATCGGCACTGCGGCCAGGGCGCGCTGCACGCTCAGCTCCGACGAGACCCGCCCGCCGACGATGGTCGCGGCCAGCATGGCGGTCGCAGCGGCGATGCCGAGAGCCGCCAGCAGGCCGCGTTGCGGCCGGCGGCGGATCCGCGCCGCCGCCACCGAGATCGGCGCCAACAGGGCTGTTGCAACGCGGGCCATGGACCGATGATGGTAGTCCCGCGGCTGGCTGTGCAGAGGTGCCCGCGACCGGGTAATGTCGCGGCCGCCGATGGCCGACTCCGCCCTGCACGTTTTCTGGCACGACGACGCGCTGCTGCACGACACCGGCTCGGGTGTATTCGAGAGCCCGCCCTCACCGCTGATCGAGGTGTCGGAGCTGCACCCCGAAAACGACGTGCGGATCCGGAACATCCGCTCGTGCCTGCGCGAGGGGCCGATCGCGCCGCGGCTGGCCTGGCGGGACGGCCGTCACGCGACCATCGCCGAGCTGGAGACGCTGCACGATCCCGCCTACGTGGAGCAGGTGCGCGAGTTCTGCGAGGCTGGTGGCGGGCTGCTCGGCGGCCACACCGTCGTCACCCGCGGCACCTGGCCGGCGGCGCTGTCGTCGGCCGGTACCGCGATCGCCGCGGTGGAGGCCGTGCTTGACGGGGACTGCCTCACGAGCTACGCGCTGGTGCGCCCGCCCGGCCACCACGCACAGCCGGCCCGCACCGACGGCTACTGCATGTTCTCGAACACCGCGCTGGCGGCCGAGACGGCGCTCCGGCGCGGGGTCGAACGGGTGGCGATCGTCGACTGGGACGTCCACCACGGCAACGGCACCCAGGAATGCTTCTATGACCGTGGCGACGTGCTCAGCTGTTCGCTGCACATGCCACACGGCTCCTGGGGCCCGGCCCACCCACAGACCGGATCGACGCTCGAGGCCGGGATCGGCGACGGCGCTGGATACAACGTCAACATCGAGCTGGCCTATGGCAGCGGCGACGCGGCCTACTCATCGGCCATGCAGCGGGTGGTGTTTCCGATCCTCGAACACTTCCGGCCGGGTCTGATCCTGATCGCGGCCGGCCAGGATGCCAGCCAGTTCGACCCCAACGGGCGCCAGTGCGTCAGCATGGACGGGTTCCGGCGGCTGGGTGAGCTCGCGCGTGAGCTGGCCGACCGCCACTGCGACGGCCGACTGGCGCTGATCCAGGAGGGCGGCTACGGCCGCTCGTACTCCGCTCTGTGCATGCACGCTACGCTCGAGGGCGTGCTCGCGACAGGCCCGCTGCTCGATGATCCGATGGGCTTCCTGCCCGACGACGAGACCCGCGGGGACCAGGGCATCGCGGCCGCCCGCGGATCGATGCGGCGCTACTGGCCGATCTGAGATGTCGCTCACCGTGCGCCCGCTGAGGGAAGGCGACCGGCCGTGGCTGACCGGCTTCATGACGGAGCGCTGGGGCGTTCCGGTGGCGGCCGGTGGTGGCCGTCTGCACCGGCTGGACGACCTGCCCGGCTTCACGGCCGTCTCCGCGGACGGCACGGTGACCGGCGTCGTCACCTACCTGATCGAGGGAGACGTCTGCGAGGTGATCTCGATCGACGCCGTCGTCCGCGGCGAGGGCGTTGGGACGGTGCTGCTGGAGGCTGCATGCGAGGCGGCCGTCGCGGCCGGCTGCCGGCGCGTGCGGCTGATCACGACCAACGACAACGTGGACGCGCTGCGCTTCTACCAGCGCCGCGGCTTCGCGCTGACCGAGTTGCGTCCCGGGGCGGTCGACGAATCGCGCCGCATGAAGCCGCAGATCCCGCTGGTGGGCGCGTACGGCATCCAGATCCGCGACGAGCTGGTGCTGGTGCGGGAGCTACCCTGAGACCATGAGACGACGAGCACCGAGGACGGTCGACTGCGCCCGCGCGCTGTGGCTGCTGGGCCTGCAGCCACCGGTCGAACCGGACGAGCTCACCGCGGCCTGGAAGCATCGTGTCACGCGCGCGCACCCAGACCTGCATGCCGTGTCGGAACAGCGCAGCGAGGCCGCAACGGTGCTGACGCGCGCGCTGAACGACGCCCGGGACACGGTGCAGGCATGGATCGCGAGCGGGCGCGAGTGGCCCCAGCCCGCGATGGGCGGGCGCGCCGTGCCGGCTCAGCCGGTTTCGCGGCCGGACCCGGAGCCACCCGCGGCCGCGGTCTGCAAGCACACCGGCCTGCGAGCCGGCGACCGTGTACGCACCTGGCCCTACGACGGCGATCCGGTGGCTGTGCGCGGCACCGAGGTGGAGGCAGGCGCGGGCACCGTGTGGGTGCTTCTGGCCGACGGCTCGACCACCGCTTCGCACCGCGTGCGGCTGGCCGCATACGGCTGCCCCGTCTGCGGCGCCTGCGAGGGGCCGGTGGACGGCGCCGTCGTCACCCGCCCCTGTAGCGACTGCCTCCGCGACCTGCGCAGGCTGGAGCAGCGGTCGTCAGAGGGCTCTCGCATCCGCACGGCGATCGAGGCTCGTTCGGAGGCCGGTCGCGCCACCGCCCGCTCCCTCGACAGCGCCTGGCTGGGCGAGCGCGCCGCCGAGCGCGGCCGCTGGGCGCGACGCCTGCGGCTGGCCTCTCCCGACGATCTGCACGCGGCGCTGCTGGGTGCCTTCACCCACGCCTTCGAGCGCTGGGCCGCTTAGGCTGGCTCGATGCCCGCGGCCCGGCCGGGCGCGAACGCGTCCTCGCGCCCCAGCAGGCTGGCGTCGACTGACAGCTTGCGGGCCGGGCGCCAGGCCATCAACAGGGACGGCACGCCCAGCGCGATGTCGCGCAGGATCGTGGCAGCCCCGACCTGTGTCTGCACGGTGGTGCCGAAACAGCCGCAGTCGATCGACAGCCCGCGCGCCCACGCCTGCGCCTCGGCCACCAGGAAGACCACCATCAGCACGCAGGCCAGGATCGCAGTCGGCCGCACCATCGCGCCCACCAACAGATACGCGCCGATCGCGACCTCAACCAGTGGCAGGCCGTAGCTGAACGGCGACACCAGGGCGTGCGGCAGCACCTGGTAGGCGGCAACCTGCGCCCGGAACCCGTCCAGATCGGCCAGCTTGGTTATGCCGGCGAACAGCCAGATGCCAGCCGCAGTCAGCCGCACCGCCAATCCCACCCAGGGCAGCAGCTCGCCGTTACGCACCGGTGGCCGCCTGGTCCAGCTCCTGTTTGAGCTTTGCCGTCGGCTGCTCGCTGTCGGAAGCCCAGTGCACCGTGCCGTCCGGCGCGATCACGTAGAACGTGGGATAGCCCTGGATGTGGTAGGCGCTGGTGGTTGGCCCGGGATTCTGGGGCGAGTGCCAGCTGCCGACCTTCGGCCCGGTATCGAGCAGCGCCGGGTACTGGAGCCCGAAGTAGCGATGAAACGCGTACACGCTGGGCGCCCCCTCGCTGTCGGCGTTGATCGAGACCATCTGCTGACGCGACGTGTCCAGTGAGCTGTACAGGCCGCGCAGGTGCGGCGCCTCGGCCTGGCAATGCGGGCACGAGGTGGCGAAGAACTCGATCAGGAGCGCCTTACCGGCGAAGTCGCTGAGCGACACGGTGTCGCCCTGCGGCGTCTTCAACGAGAACGCGGGGGCAACGGTGCCCGGCTTGAGCAGCGTGCTGTTGGTGGGCGCGGGCGCGTCGGATGCGCTCTTGTCCTCGATCTTTCCCACACCCGGTATCAGCTGCGGATGGAACCCGACCTTCGCGGCCGCCACGCGCAGCGACCTGGGTGCCTTCAGGTCGGCGGCAGTCGGCTCCGCCGGCCCGGGCGCACTGGGAGCCTGGTTGAGTCGGTTCAGCACGGCGGCCATCGCGATGATCGCCAGCACCACCCCGCCGGTCGCCAGCCACAGGTTGCGCTGCTGCTGTTGTCTCTGCTGCTGGTCGCGCTGTTCGCGAACGTGTGAAGCCTTGCCCACCGATATCTCCTGGTCGCCTGATTACATGGTAGTCAGCGTTGCGCCTGCGTCGACCCTGCTGGCCACGGAAGTTCGCCTGGCGACGAGCGGCCGGCGCGCTCAGCCGATCAGCCGCTGGCGGATCGCGAGCGCGACCGCCTGGGTGCGGGTGTCCGCGTCGAGCTTGCGCATGGCGTTGCGCACGTGGGTGCGGACGGTCTCGGTTGAGAGGTACAGCTTGGCTGCGATCTCGCGGTTCGACTCTCCGTCGGCCAGCATCGCGAGGATCTCGCGCTCGCGGCCGGACAGGCCCGGAATCTGGCCGACACCGCGGCCGCGCAGCAGGTCGGCGCTGAGCGACGGGTCGAGGTATGCGCCCCCGTCGGCCACGATCCGCACGCCCCGCACCATCTCAGCCGGGGTGGCGTCCTTGACCATGAAGCCGCGGGCGCCCGCCTCCAGACCGTCGGTCAGCAGGTGGTGTTCGCCGAACGCCGTGAACATCATCACGCCCACCTTCGGGTCGGCATCCAGCACGCGGCGCGTGGCCGCGAAGCCGCCGCCCATGTCGCCGTCCAGCTGCAGATCCATGACCACGACGTCCGGCTTGCGGCGGTCGGCCATGCTCACGGCCGACTCCACGTTGGTGGCCTCCCCGACCACGGTGATACCTGTCTCGGCATCGAGGATGGCTTTGATGCCGGAACGGGTTGCCGTGTGGTCATCGACCACCAGCACTCGGATGTCAGACGTCTCAACCACAGGGGCTGGCATCATCGCACGGCATCGGAGCAGCGACAGAAATCGGTCAGCCGGCCTACGTGATCGATCGCGTGACTGCGACTACCCTTCGGCGTAGCCAGCCCACCGGCGGAACCGCTCCCCCTGGCCCGTCTGGTGGGTTGGTGGGCTTCCTGTCGGGGTTTGCGATCACGTCGGCCCGCGGCGCTCAGCGACCCTGCTCGGCTCGCCACCGGGCCCACGCGTCGCGGGTCGCCTGCTGATCGGCGGTGAGCGGCCGGCGCCGGGCCCGGGGCTCGTCTGGCCGAGAGGCGCTCCCACGGGTGTCAACCTGCGCGTAGGGCCTGCCCCAAAGCGCACCCGAAGCTGTCGGCGAGAGCACGCGCCCGCCGGGCGTGTGCCCGGAGATTCTGCGAGGACGACCACGACGGTTGACTGCCAGGCCGATGCCTAGAGTGACGCTGCCTGCAACGGTCAACGCGCCAACGACGCCCAGGACGTACGTACCGATCCCCACTCTGCACCTCCGACGCTCACGGTAGGCGCCCGGTGAGGATTCACCGTCACCCATCTGGGTGACGGGTATTGAGACTTTACGCACAAATAACAGTTCGAGCGGCTACGCGTGACGGGCTGATAGTCGATGTCGACGCCGGCGTTAGAGTGGGTACGAACTGAAGGGGAATGTCACCTGAGCGCACACCCGCAGAGGCGCATCTCGCGGAGGTCGAGGCCGAGCAGGCTGCGCTTCGGCGGATCGCCGCACTGCTTGCCCGAAGCGTGCCGCCCGCCGACGACCCTCGGGTGACCGGCGGCAAGCACTAGGGCGCCATGCGAGACACGCGCGACGTAAGCCCAGCCCCTGAGGACGATCCAGGCGACGGCGAGCCCGACCTGTTTGGCTCGCTTGCGCACCTGTCGGGCTCGAGCAGGTCGGCAAGTGCGAAGACGGTATGGATCGCCCTCGGCGCGAACTTCCTCGTCGGAGTAGCGAAGTCGGTTGCGGCCGTGGTGACCGGGTCGGCGTCGATGCTGGCGGAGGCAGCGCACTCATGGGCGGACACCGGAAACGAGGTGTTCCTGCTCGTGGCCAACCGGCGGTCAAACCGACCGCCCGACCGTGCGCACCCACTCGGACACGGGCGCGAGGCGTATGTCTGGTCGCTGCTCGCGGCGCTCGGCCTGTTCGTCGCCGGCGCCGCCGTTTCGGTCACTCATGGAATCCAGGAGCTGATCACGCCCGAGCCGGCGACCAACTTCGCCGTGGGCTACGTGGTGCTCGCGCTTTCCTTTGTGCTCGAGGGGTTCTCATTTCTGCGGTCGGTCCGTCAAGCCCGGCCAACGGCCGAGCTGTTCGGTCGTGACCTGATCGAGGAGGTGATGGCGACGTCCGACCCGACCCTCCGAGCGGTCTTCTTTGAAGACGCCGCCGCCCTGGTCGGCCTCGTCATCGCCACTGGCGGCCTCGCAGTGCATCAGGCCACGGGCTCCCCGACGCCGGACGCCGTAGGCTCGATCCTTGTCGGCTTGCTTCTCGCCGTCGTCGCCGTGGTACTGATCGACAGGAATCGTCAGTTCCTGGTTGGCGAGGAGGTCGACCCCCGCGTTCGCGCCGCCGCGATCGAGGCGCTGCTCTCGGTTCCCGAGGTGGCCCGCGTCACCTATCTACGGCTGGCGGTCGTCGGGCCGCGCATGGTGTACATCATCGGCGACGTCGATCTGGTCGGAGACGAGACCGAGACCCACGTCGCACTCCGGCTACGGGCGCTCGAAGCGCGGATAAGCGCCTCCCCCGCAGTGGCGGGGGCGGTGTTGAGCCTGTCGGCGCCCGACGAGCCGTCACTCAGCCCTGGGTCGGTTGATGCCTGAGACCGGCACGCGGCGACGTGTGCGATGCTCGAGGCATCCCCGCAGGGCGAAGCCCGACTTTGCATGGCGTGCAGTAAATCGTTGATTGGAAGCCTGTGCCGCGTTCAGACGGCTCTCGCCGCGTACAACTGGGGCGGCTGGAAGCGAAATTAGAGGGCGCGCGCTCCAGGTCTGCCAGCACCTCAGCCCATGTGCGGCCCAGGGGCCGCCGGGACGATTATCTAGCCGAGGACGCAGCGGCGGTCACGACAGTCGCAGTCGGCGTCTGATCCGCCGTGCGACTCGTCCCCGCCGGGTGAGACGTCGCGCGGAGACAATCTCGAGATCAACCAGCTCGCTGACCACACGCTTTCGAATGTCCTCGATGGTCGGGATGCCGTCAGGCGGCATAACCCACTCGCCTCTCTGTTGAAGCAGTCGCAACTATCTCACATCTCCAAGCCAAACGGTCATCAGGCATTCCACCGGCGATCGGCGTATCCTCCCCGCCCGTGCGGTTCCGAACGCTCCTTTCCCAGCCGCGGGAAGAGTCACCCACCGTGGCCGTAGCCAGGCGCAGGCACCGGCTAACCCTCTGGCTCCGCCGGTTCTGGCGACATCAAGAAGCTCGGTAGCTGGGCGCCGGCCGCTCGCCGATCGAGCGGCGACTATGCCTTTGAGCCGAAGTGGGATGGCTTCCGCGCGCTCGTCAACCGCATCGGCAAGCTCCGCGTCAAGGGTCGGGGCGGCTGGGACATGAGCAGCCTCGCCCCCGCGCTCGCCCCCCTGCCGGACGGCCTGGCGGTCGACGGCGAACTCGTCGCGTTCGGCAGCGACGGCCTGCTTTCCGCGGCTCTCCGACCGCATGCTTCACGGCAAGCAACGCATCGAGGTCATGCTCGTGGCTTTCAGCGGCTCCAATCCAGCCACGTTTACGCCCCCTAACGACGAAACCCCCGATTTGCGGGGGTTTCGTGGTGATGGGCGGTACTGGGCTCGAACCAGTGACCCCCAGCTTGTCGAGCTAATCCAACGCGGACACGGGCGCGCACTGAGCGACACGAGGCGGCATGGTTGCGCGGAATCGCAGCGAAGCGCGTACCCGCTGATACCGCGCAATAACCCATGGGGTGTGCTCACTCCGGGTCGTCGCGGTAGAGCAGGCACAACTCCAGCGCGTCGCGGAGCGCGATGTGCTCAACTTCGCGAGCGGCCTCAGCAATCCGCGAGTTGCCGGTCGCGAGGGCATGGCGAAACCGTGCGTATGGATGGCCCTGAGAAGTCACGAACACATGTTCGCATTGAGTTGGAGGCGGCGATGCGCCGTTGACCGGTGCGCTGGACGGCTGGCTAACTCCTCGCGACCGTTGCCGCTCGGCCCATTCGGCCCATGGGTGCAGCGTCGGCGCCGGTTCGGGTGGTGCCGCCCGGCGTCCAGCAGGTCTGACGGGGCGCCGCCGGTGCGGTTGAAAGCCGTTGATTTACCTCAGGGCGGCGTCCTACTCGGCCGGGTGCTGGGGGACACCATGCCAATCCCGAGCCAGTTCCACGTCGCTCGCGTTTCCGCTGATCGATGGACGGCCTCGACGTTATGGCCGTCAGGATCGAGGAGATACGCGGCGTAGTAGTCCCAGGCATACTGGCGCACGCCGGGTTCGCCATTGCTTCGGTACCCCGCCCCGATGCCCGCCCGATGGAACGCGCGAACGGCAGCGCTGGTCTCGGCGATGAACGAAAAGTGAAGCGCCTGCGGCGACGATTGCGCGATGAACGACAGGGCACCAAACTCGGGCGGATCTTCGGAGGTCTGCTCGATCCCAAGCGGCGCGAGCGCGATCCGGTAGAACGCAACGCTTGCCGCGAAGTCACGTACCGGTAAGTCAAGGTGATCGAACACGGTTTCGCTCGGATCTGCGCCCAGCAGCTTTCCTCGACTGGAGTCGCCCCGGTGGGGCTGCCGGCTGAACCCCCACGCTCCAGAGGGCCGGTGTCTGCGGCCATGCCCCCTGTCGGGCGACGTACGCCCAAAAGAATCTAGCCAAGCAGTCCCCCGGCCGTCAATCCGCCACGTAAAACGCCCGGTGGGGGTCCCGACAACCCCCACCGGGCGCAAGCTCAGCCCTTACAGAGCCGCGGTCTGGCGCGGTCGCACGCGCGTCGCGGCGAAGCCTGCCAGGATCAGCAGCAGTGCGGCCGCGGCGGCCCCGATGCCGGCGTCAGCCCAGTCGAAACCGCTGCTCGCGGAGACGGTGGTGACGGCCGGAACGGGCTGGCTGATGACCAGAGGTACCGTCTGGTCGGTCGGAGAATCGGCGGCCGGCTGCATGACCGAGACGAGCGCCTGGTTGGTCGGAGAGTCGGCGGAGGCCTGCATCACCGACACGTCCTTGACGTTCAGAATCGGGAGCTTGTTGTCGAGCAGGAACCCGGTGCGGTGAAACACGATCGTGCGGTTGGCCGCTGCCACGGCGGCCGAATCGGTGGCGTCGGTGGACTGCCGGGTGGGCATGGCCTGGGCGGCCGATGCCGAGATCGCCAGCAGACCGGCGGCGACCAGGACGGTGCGGATCAGTCGAGAGGTGGTGCGCATGGGAGTGCTCTCCTTCTTGGTAGATGTGAGGCACGAAGTCATGTGCACAACCTAGGCCTCCCCC
>JBJMJD010000078.1:0-36113 GCA_045806525.1 Gaiellales bacterium
GAGACGAACAGCAGCTGCGGCACCCGCTCCAGGAACTCGTCGAACCGCAGGGGCCGGTTGTCGAGCGCCGACGGCAGCCGGAACCCGAAGTCGACCAGCGTCTGCTTCCGCGACCGGTCGCCCTCGTACATGCCGCCGATCTGCGGCACGGTCTGGTGCGACTCGTCCACCACCACCAGGAAGTCGTCGGGCAGGTAATCGAGCAGCGTGTGCGGCGGAGTGCCCGCCGACCGGCCCTCGAGGATCCGCGAGTAGTTCTCGATGCCGTTGCAGAACCCCATCTCCCGCAGCATCTCCATGTCGTACTCGGTGCGCGAACGCAGGCGGTGGGCCTCGAGCATCTTGCCCTCGGCTTCCAGTTCGCGCAGCCGCTCGTTCATCTCGGCGCCGATGCCGCCCACCGCGCGGTCGATCTGCTCGCGCTCCATCGCGTAGTGCGTGGCAGGGTAGATGGCGAGGTGGTCAAGCTTGGACAGCACCTCCCCGGTCATCGGGTCGAAGTGCACGATCGACTCCACCTCGTCCCCGAACAACGAGATCCGGTAGGCCGACTCCATGTTGGCAGGTTGCACCTCGATCACGTCGCCGCGGGCGCGGAACTTGCCGCGCCCCAGCACCACGTCGTTGCGCGAGTACTGGATCGAGACCAGCTTCTCGAGCATCGCCTCGCGCGGCCGCTCGTCGCCGACCGCCAGGAACAGCACCATCTGCTCGTAGCTCTGCGGGGAGCCCATGCCGTAGATGCACGACACCGAGGCGACGATCAGCACGTCGCGGCGTGAGAACAGCGCAGCCGTTGCGGCGTGCCGCAGCCGGTCGATGTCGTCGTTGATCGAGCTGTCCTTCTCGATGTAGGTGTCGGACGTCGGCAGGTAGGCCTCGGGCTGGTAGTAGTCGTAGTAGCTGACGAAGTACTCGACCGCGTTGTGCGGGAAGTACTCGCGGAACTCGTTGCAGAGCTGGGCCGCCAGCGTCTTGTTGTGGGCGATCACCAGCGTGGGCTTCTGCACCTGCTCGACGACCCGCGCGACCGTGTGGGTCTTGCCGGTGCCGGTCGCCCCGAGCAGGGTCTGGAAACGGTCGCCGCGGCTGACGCACTCCGCCAGCTCCGCGATCGCGCGGGGCTGGTCGCCGGTGGGCTGGTACGCGGCCGATACTCGCATCTCGTGCATGTGATGCAGTGTATCGACGGGCGCCAGCCGCTCGTATCCCGCCCAGCCGTCGCCATGCTCCGATAGATTCGCACGGTGCCGACGGTGATCGAACAGCGGGCCGACCTGAACGCCGCGCCCCGCGACGTGTTCGCGTTCCTGACCGATCCGGCCAGCCGCGGCGAGTGGGACTCCAGCTGTGAGCGCTGCACGATCGAGGGTGATGCGCCGGCGAAGGGCGTCCGCCTGCACATCGCCGGCCGCCGGGCGGCGCCCTCGTGGACGGGCGAGTACGGGCGGTTCGACCTCAACCGAGGCGCCGCCCTGCGCCTGGTCGAGGGCGTCGGCATGCCCTTCACCAGCTTCATCGAGGGCTTCCAGGTCGAGGCCCGCAAGGGCGGGTGCCGCCTGACGCTGCGGGTCGAGTACGAGGTCAGCGGCATGCTGCGGATGATCGAGCCGCTGACGGTGCGCAGCCGCATGCGGCGGACGACCGCGAAGTCGCTGCGAAACGTCGAGCAGCACTTCGCCTACCCGTAGAGCTCGCTCTGATACGCCCGGCGGTACAGCGCCTGCACGCGCTCGACATCGGCCACGTAGTCCCGGGTCTCGGGAAACGGGATCTTCACGGTGCCGCCGGCCGGGGTGTCTGCGATCCACCGGTCGACGTTGGCCTGGCCGGCGTTGTAGGCGGCCAGCGCCAGTTCGTCACCGTTCTTGTACACGCTGTACTTCTGCCGCAGGTGGCGCAGATACCAGCAGCCGTAGCGCACGTTCAGGTCGGGGTTGAGCAGATCCGTGGCGGGATGGAAGTTGCCGCCACCGGTGTGCAGGGCAATACCGCGGGCGGTGTCGGGCAACAGCTGCATCAGCCCGACGGCGCCGGCGTCGCTGCGGGCGTCCGCATCGAACCGCGACTCCTGGTAGATCACCGAGGCCACCAGCGCCGGGTCGAGGTGATAGAGGCGGGCGTTTCCGACCACCACCTCGCGGTAGTTGAGCGGATACCAGAGCCGCACCCACCAGTTCGGCTGCTCGTCCCGCAGCACCGCGAAGGCGCCCAGCGCGGCCACCGCGAGCACCGCCAGCGCGATCGCGAGGCGCTTCACGTCAGCCGCGCCACCAGTGCCGCAACCCAGTCGTCGAGCTGCTCGAGGCTGCCGGTGTTCTCGTACACCTCGTCGGAACGGGCCGCCTTCTCCTCCTCGGGCAGCTGATGCGTCATCCGCTCGGACGCGCCCGGCCGGCGCTGCCGGCGCAGCTCGCCGGGGGCGGTCACCGTCACGATCACGTCGTAGCGATCCTCGCGGCCGGCCTCGAACAGGGTCGGCGCCTCGTGCACCAGCAGCGGGCTGCCCGCGGCCAGCTCCCGCCTGCGCCAGACCTGGAAGCGCTCCTCGATCAGGGGCAGCAACAGCCCCTCCAACCACTCGCGTTCACCGGGATCGGAGAACACACGCGCGGCGATCTGGGCGCGGTCGACCCGCCCGGCGGCGTCGAGCACGGCCGGCCCGAAGCGCTCGGCGACGGCCGCGCGCACGTCGTCGCGAAGGTACAGCTCGTGCACGACCTGATCGCTCGACATCGTGGCCGCGCCGTGGCGGGCAAACGCCGCCAGCGCCTCCGACTTGCCCGACCCGATGCCGCCGGTCAGTCCGACGACCAGGGCCATCCGACTACTCCTCGGTGAGCGCCTCTTCGGGCTCCGCCGAGACCTCCTCGGCCGGCGGCTCCGACTCGGGCTGACCTCCCGCTTCCGGCTCGGGCTCGGCGAGAGGCTCGGGATCCGCGGCAGCCACCGGCTCCTGATCGAGGTCGTCCTCCACGATCGCATCGGCCTCGACCACGGGCTCCGGCAGGTCGGGATGGTCTCCTTCCGCCTCCGGCTCAGGCTCCGGCTCGACATCCGCGAACACCTCGGACGAGAGCCCCAGCTCGGGAACGCTCTCGGCCAGCGCGGTCGTGGTGCCGTCCATCTCGATCCGCTTCACCGTGTCCCCCACCTCGACGCGCTTCAGCGACAGGCTCAGGCGGCGGCGCTCGGGATCGATCTCGATCACCTTCACGTTCACCTCGTCACCCTGGTTGACGACATCCCGCGGGTTCTCGACGTGATGGTCGGCCAGCTCGGAGATGTGGATCAGGCCCTCGACGCCGGACAGGATCTCGGCGAAGGCGCCGAACGTGACCACCTTGGTGATGCGGCCGACGACCACGTCGCCCTGCCGCGTCTCGTCGATCACGCGCTGCCAGGGATCGGTCTGGGTCTGCTTCAGGCCCAGCGAGATGCGCTGGCGGTCGCGGTCGACGTCCAGCACCTTGACCCGCACCGTTTGGCCGATCTCGAGCACCTCGGAGGGGTGGTTGACGTGGCTCCACGACAGCTCCGAGATGTGGATCAGGCCGTCGATGCCGTCTAGGTCGACGAAGGCGCCGAAATCGACGATGTTCGAGATCACGCCCTCCACCTCGGTGCCGGGCGACAGCCGGTCGAGGATCTGCTGCCGCTGCTCGCGGCGCTCCTCCTCGAGCACGGCGCGGCGCGACAGCACCACGTTGTTGCGGCTGCGGTTCAGCTCGATCACCTTGCAGCGCAGCGTCTGGTCGCGGTACTCGTCGAGATCCTGCACGCGGCGGATGTCGACGAGCGATGCCGGCAGGAAGCCGCGCACGCCCAGGTCGATGATGAGACCGCCCTTGACCACTTCGATCACGAGCCCCTCGACCGGCTCGCCGCTCTCGGCGGCGGCCTCGATCCGGCGCCAGGCCTTCTCGAAGCGTGCCCGCTTCTTGGAGAGGATCAGACGCCCGTCGGCGTCCTCCTTCTGCAGCACCAGCGCATCGATCGTGTCGCCCAGCGCAACCTCCTCGTCGGGGTTGACGGAGCGGCGGATCGAGAGCTCGGAGATGGGAATGACGCCCTCCGACTTGTAGCCGATGTCGACCAGGATCTCGTCCTTGTCGACCCGCACCACGGTGCCGCTGACGACGTCACCCTCGTTGAAGTTGGTGAGCGTGCGGTCGTAGTCGGGGACGAGCTCGCCGTCCACCTCGATCATCCATGTATCAGTTGCGTCGCTTTGCTGCTGGTCGATTGATGCCATCTAGGTTGGGTCAGTCCTCTCGAGAAGTTGTGCGCACGGCTCATCCACCCGGGTAACCGAGCGCCGCCGCGAAGTATACAGAGCACCTTTCTCCGGCAGGCCGCTACGAAAAGCTGGTGGTCAAGCGGCCCGTGACGTCGATCACGGCGCCCCCCGAGGGCAGCACCAGCGGCGAGCTCTGTCCAGGCAGCTGCACCGTGGCCGGGGCGGGACCAGGGTTGACCGCGACCGCTCCCGATTCGAACTCGCGCACGAGCGCGTCGCCCTGGCGGATCGGCGTCGCCGATGGCACGCCGGGGTTCAGCTGATACAGCGCCGGCTCGGGGCCGGGCAGCACCGCGTAGCCCGACCACAGCCCCGATACCAGCAGGTAGGAGGCCAGGCCGAACACGCGCTGCCGGTGGTCGAGCTGGCCGTCGTCCCACACCCAGGCTCCCACCCGCGAATCCAGCGCGGCCTCGAAGTACGTGTACAGCGACGTCCAGGCGCTGCCCCGCAGGCGCGCGAACCCGCGGTCGACGGAGACGGCGTCGCTGCTCGCGATCTGGTGCGGATCGACGATGGTGAACGGCAGGTTCTGCGCGATCACCGCGAAGTTGTTGGACTTGAGGCCGCCCCGCACCTCCGCCATCGCCTCGGCCAGGTAGCGGGCGTGGTCGGCGACGGTCATGTCCTCGCCGGTGTTGGGGTCGATCGGCGAGTTCGTCCAGGCGGGCAGGTTGCCGGCATCGACCAGCTCGACGCCGGTCCATCCGCCGTCGCCGAGCTGGGCCTCCACCGCCGTCGCCCAGGCCTGCAGGTAGTCGGGATTGGAGATGTCGAACATGACCCATTCGGGATGGCTGGGCGGGTGCACGTCGGCGCCGCTCGCGTCCTTGAGGATCCAGTCGGGGTGATCGCGGCGCACCTCGGCCAGGTCGAGCCCCGGCCGTGGGCAGTCGCGGCAGGGCGTGAAGCCGTACTGCAGCACCCGCTCCTGGAACACGTGCACGCCCTGGTCGCCATCCTGGACGTTCGCCGGCAGCCCCGGCCAGTCCGGGGCCACAACGTTCGTGTAGATGCGGCCCAGGCAGGTCGCCGCGGACTCGGTGGGGGGACGCCGCAGCCTGATCAGAAGCGGCGTTGCCGGGCGTACCGCGCCGGCGCACTTGGGGGGCGGCGGCGTGGTCGGCGCGCTGCTGCCGCCGCCGCAGCCGGCGGCGATCACGCAGGCGAGCGCGGTGGCCGCCGTCAGTGCTCGGCGCATGCCTCGCAGCGGGTCACCGGCGCGCCGATCACGCCGCCGTCGGGCGGGGTGATCACCGACACCGGCTCGATCACCAGCGAGCCGCCGCAGCGCGGGCAGAAGCCGCCGCTGGGCGGGTGGCGATGCAGCGTGAAGGCGACGTCGGCTGAGAGGATGCCGCCGTCGGCGCTGAGCACCCCCCGCTCATCCCCCACCCGGCCGAACCGCAGCTGCACGTCGCCCATGCGCGGCTCGCCGTGGATGTGCACGGTGCCGGTGGCGACGCCCATCGCGTTGTCCAGCTCGTCGCAGCTGACGGCGGGAAGGAACAGCTCGGCGACAACCGCCTCGCGCAGCTGGCCCGCCTCCAGCCACAGGTAGCTGCCGTGCTCCTCTCCGCGGTGGGCGGGCAGCGCGTAGAGGGCGCCCGAGAGGCGCAGCCAGTCGCTCACTTCGCGTCCAGCCAGGTTGCGCCGGTGCCGATGTCGACCTCCAGCGGCGGGTCGAGCGGGTAGGCGCTCACCATCTCCTCATGCACGAGCGGGCGCAGGTCGGGGAGCTCCGACTCGACCGCCTCGAAGACCAGCTCGTCGTGCACCTGCAGCACCAGCATCGAGCCCATGTCGTTCTCGCGCATGCGCCGGTGGCACCCGATCATGGCCACCTTGATGATGTCGGCGGCGCTGCCCTGCATGACCGTGTTCACGGCCAGCCGCTCGCCCAGGGTGCGCGTCTGGTAGTTGGACGCGCGCAGCTCCGGGATCGGCCGCCGGCGGCCGAACAGGGTGGTGACGTAGCCCTCCTCCTTGGCGCGTTCGATCACGCCGCGCATGAACTCGTTCACCATCGGAAAGCGCGCCAGGTAGGCGTCGATGTACGCCTGCGCCTCCTCGCGCGGGATCGACAGCTGCTCCGACAGGCCGAACGAGCTGATCCCGTAGATGATCCCGAAGTTGACGGCCTTGGCGCGGTTGCGCTCGGTCGACGTCAGCTCGTCCGCGGGCTTGCCGAGCACCTCCGCGGCGGTGGCGCGGTGGATGTCCTCGCCGCGCTCGAAGGTCTCGCGCAGGGCCGGCTCGCCGGACAGGTGGGCGAGGATCCGCAGCTCGACCTGCGAGTAGTCGGCCGACAGCATGCAGGACCCCGGCGAGGCCACGAACGCGCTGCGGATCTCGCGTCCGAGCGGGGTGCGGATCGGGATGTTCTGGAGGTTGGGCCGGATCGAGCTGAGCCGGCCGGTGGCTGCCGTGGTCTGGCTGAAGGTGGTGTGCAGGCGGCCGTCCTCGCCGATCAGCCCAGGCAGCGGCTCCAGGTAGGTGTTCAGGAGCTTGGACTGCTCGCGCCAGGCCTCGACCACGTCGATCAGGGGGTGCATCGGCCGCAGCTTGGCCAGCACGCGTGCGTCGGTCGAGTAGCCGGTCTTGCCCTTGCGGTCGGTGGGCAGCCCGAGGCGGTCGAACAGCACCTCGCCCAGCTGCTTGGGCGAGCCGATCGTGAACGGCCCGCCGGCCAGCTCGTAGGCCTCCTGCTCGAGCTCATCGACCTGGTCGCGCAGCTTGGCGGCGATCTCGGCCATCCGGTAGGCGTCCATCTGCACGCCGCAGCGCTCCATCTCGGCCAGCACCGGCACCAGCGGCAGCTCGATGTCGGTGTAAAGCGCGGTCATCTGGCGCTGCTCGATGCGGTCGGCCAGCCCCGGGTGGATCGCGATCTGGGTGCCGGCCGCAGCCACCAGCGCCGCCGTCTCGGGGTCGGCCTGGACGGCCGGGGCGACGCCCTGTTCCTCGGCCAGGTCGGCGATCTCGTAGCCGGAGCGGCCGGGATCGAGCAGGTAGGCGGCGAGCTGGGTGTCGCCGGCGGGAAGCAGGCCGGGAATGTGCTCGCCGTGGGTGATCACGCGGTGACCGGCGAGCGCGTCGACCAGCGTGGCGTGGTCGTCAACGGGCACGACCAGCACATCGCCCGAGCCGGAGGCGACGGCGGCGCGGCCGTCTCTCACCGACACGGCCAGCTCGTGCGGGAGGGCGGCAACGTCTGCCACCGACGCCTCCCGCCAGGACATGTCGGCCCGCTCCACGGGAGCGCCGGGCGCGGACGGGATCACCTCGTCCAGCTCGTCGATGCGCTTCAGCAGAGCGCGGAACTCGAGCTTTCGGAACATGTCCTTGATGCCGGAGCGGTCGGGCGGGTCGGCCACCAGCGCGGCGAAGTCGACGTCGATGTCGAGCGCCCGGTCGATGGTCGCGAGCTGCTTGCTCTTGAATGCGTCGTCGACGTGGTCGCGCAGCGACTCGCGGCGCTTCTCGCCGGCCACCTGGTCGAGCCTGGCGTAGATGCCCTCGAGGCTGCCGAACTGCACCAGCAGGTCGGCGGCGGTCTTCTCGCCGATGCCGGGGACGCCGGGGATGTTGTCGGAGGTGTCGCCCTTGAGGCCGATGAAGTCGGGGATCTGGGCGGGGTCGATGCCGTAGCGCTGGCGGATCCGCTCGGGGGTGTAGACGACCACGTCGGAGACGCCGCGCGGCGTCATCATGATGCAGACGGTGTCGGAGGCCAGCTGGAAGGCGTCGCGATCGGTCGAGACGACGCAGACGCGGTGGCCCTCGCGCTCGGCGATGGCGGACAGGGTGCCGATCACGTCGTCGGCCTCCGTCCCCTCCACGCGGATGTTGCGATAGCCGAACGCTTCGACCAGCGGCGAGAAGAACGGGCGCTGGGCCTGAAGCAGCGGCGGGGTGGGCTTGCGGTGGGCCTTGTACTCGGGATCCAGCTCGAGCCGCTTGGTGGGGCGCTCGTCCCAGGCCACGACCACGCAGGCGGGCCGGTAGTCGGCCAGCATCCGCATCAGCATGTTGGCCATGCCAAGCAGCGCGTTGGTGGGCTGGCCCTCGGCGGTCTGCAGCTCCTCGGGCAGAGCGTGGAAGGCGCGGTAGGCGAGGCCATTGCCGTCTACCAGGAAGACGTCGCAGGCCTTGGCGGGCGCGTCGTCGAGATCGAGATCAGACGGCTTGGTCTGCTTCGCGGTCGCCACGCAGCAAGCGTAGATGATCGGAGTGGTCAGCCGAGCGGTGTCAGATGGCGGATTCCAGGAAACCGAGCACGATCCGGTCGAACTCGTCCGGGCGCTCCATGCTGGGCAGGTGGGCGGCTTCTGCGATGTGCTCGAGCCGAGCGCCGGGGATCTCACGGCTGAGGCGCTCGGCGATGCGGAGGATGTCGGGCTGGTCGTGGTCGCCGACCACGAGTAGGGTCGGCGCCGGCACCTCGTCGGCGTGGCCGCCGACGTCCTCGACCAGTTCCAGCTCCTGGGCCGCGTCGCCACCCTCCTGGGCGTGCTGGTATGCGCGGAGCTGCATGTCGTACACCAGCTGCCGCAGGTCGGCGTCCACCTCGTCCGGCTCCCGGCCGACGCCGCCCACCCAGAAGCGGACGGTCAGGTCGGCGGCGGCGTCCAGCTCTCCGTCCATGAACAGGCGCACCTCCTCGCTGCCGTACGCCACGACGTCGTCCGACCAGCCGGCGTTCGGCAGCCCCGGACCGACCAGCACCAACGCCGTGACAAGCCGCGGCCGGGCCAGCGTCGCCTCGAGCGCAACGCGGCCGCCCAGCGAGTTCCCGATCAGGGCCGCACGTTCGACCTCGAGCCGGTCGAGCAGGTCGAGCAGGTCCTGGGCGTGCTGGTAGGGCTCGGGCGGTAGCGGCGACTGCCCGAACCCGCGCATGTCGTAGCGCACCACCTGGTAGTCCTCGGCGTACCGGCGCCACTGCGGCGCCCACATGCGGCTGTCCGCGATGCCGGCGTGGATCAGCACGATCGTGTCGCCGGAGCCGGCGATCTCATGGTGAAGCTGCATCGCGGGCGAGCCTAGCCGACGCCGGCTGCGGGCGCGGGTGCAACACCCCACGCCCTGCGCGACCGCTTGTTCCCCGACTCGATACTCGGCCAGCGGCTGACCGCAACACCCGCGACTGGCACCGGTGTTGCACGAATTCCGATAGTAAAGCCGCCCCTCGACTACGAATATCGTAGAATTATGTGCCGTTTCCTACGAATATCGTAGTTTGGACCGCAACAGAGGTGCCAGGCGCGGGTGTTGCGCGACGGGGTATTTGCCCGACTCGGTACGCTCCGGGTCCCGTGGCCCGCAACCCCTCCGCCAGCTACAGCCTGACGATGCGCCTGGAGATTCCCAGCCAGGCGGGATCGTTCGCGCTGGTCGCCGCCGCGGTGGCCGAGGCGGAGGGTGACATGGGTGCGATCGACCTTGTACGGGTTTCCAAGGATCACACGGTCCGCGACATCACCGTCTCGGCGTCGGACAGCGAGCACGGTCAGCGCATCATCGACGAGGTGCGCGCCGTTCCGGGCGTGACGCTTGTGAATGTCAGCGACCGCACCTTCCTGATGCACCTCGGCGGCAAGATCGAGGTCAGCAACAAGGTGCCGATCAAGACCCGCGACGACCTCTCCATGGCGTACACGCCCGGCGTCGCCCGCGTCTGCATGGCGATCGCCGCCGACGTCGAGAAGGCGCGCACGCTCACCATCAAGCAGAACACCGTGGCCGTCGTCACCGACGGCACCGCCGTCCTCGGCCTCGGCGACATCGGCCCCGAGGCGGCGATGCCCGTGATGGAGGGTAAGGCCATGCTGTTCAAGGAGTTCGCCGGCATCGACGCCTGGCCGCTGGCCCTGAACACCAAGGACACCGACGAGATCATCGCCATCGTAAAGGCGATCGCGCCCGGCTTCGGCGGCATCAACCTCGAGGACATCGCCGCCCCGCGCTGCTTCGAGATCGAGGGCCGGCTGCGCCAGGAGCTCGACATCCCCGTCTTCCACGACGACCAGCACGGCACGGCCGTGGTGGTGCTGGCCGGCCTGCTCAACTCGGCCAAGCTGGTACAGAAGCGGATGGATGAGCTGAAGGTGGTGCTGGTGGGCGTAGGCGCCGCAGGCGTCGCCGTCAGCAAGCTGCTGCTCCGCGCCGGGGTCACCGACATCATCGGCTGCGACCGCGAGGGCTCGCTCTACACCGGCAAGAAGGGCCTGGTCGGCATCAAGAAGTGGTACGCCAAGCACACCAACCCGCGCTGCTTCGACGGCTCCGTCGAGGAGGCCCTGCGCGGCGCCGACGTGTTCCTGGGGCTGTCCGGCCCCGGCGCCGTCAGCGCCGACGCGATCCGAACGATGGCCGACGACGCGATCGTCTTCGCGATGGCCAACCCTGACCCCGAGGTGCCCCCCGAGGAGATCCAGGGCGACGTCCGCGTGATCGCGACCGGCCGCTCCGACTATCCGAACCAGATCAACAACGTGCTCTGCTTCCCCGGCATGTTCCGGGGCGCCCTCAACGCGCACGCCACCACCATCAACGAGGAGATGAACATGGCCGCCGCCCGCGCCATCGCCTCGGTGATCGGCGAGGACGAGCTGCACGAGGAGTACGTGATCCCGAGCGTGTTCAACAAGGCCGTCGTCGAGCACGTGGCCGAGGCCGTCGCCGAGGCCGCTCTGGCCACCGGCGTCGCCCGCAAGGACGCCACCCACTCGCACGACGTGACCGAGATCTACCGCTAGGTCAGGTCGCGTTCTCGAAGCGGTCGTGACGCCAGGCCGGGCGCATGCCGGCCGACTCGTACAGCCGCGCCGCCCGCAGGTTGTCGCCGTGCACGCTGAGCGCGGCACGCGGCAGGCCCCGCTCACGGAACGCGCCCATCGAGGTCAGGAGCAGTGCCCGTCCCACTCCCCGCCCGCGCCAGTCCGGCGCCACGGCCAGCTGCCCGACCCAACCGACGCCGTCTGACTCCCACACCTCCGACAGCGAGACGCCCACGATCCTGCCCTCGGCCTCCGCGATGAACCACCACGCCGGGTCGAAGCTGGAGCTCTCGATCGACCGCACCCGCCACGGCTCGAACTCGTAGGCGATGTTGCCCTCGATCTCCGAGAACGCCGCCTGCACGAGCGCGTGCACCTCGCGGTCGTCGGCCCCCAGCCGGAACGGCCGCGGCATTACACCCTGCGGGTAGCGGGCCGCCTCCGGATCGCGGTCGAGATCGCAGACCATCCGCCAGTAGCGGTGCGTCACGACGTAGCCGTTGGCCGACAGCAGGCCGGCCGCGGCGGCATTGCGATCCGCGATGTACTGGCGGCGGGGCCGGCCCCGCTCGTGCGCCCGCGCCTCAACCAACGGCAGCAGCGCCGCACCGATGCCGAGGCCGCAGTGGTCGGGATGGACGTACACGTCCTGGGCGTGCGGCGTGCACAGCGCGTACGCCGCCAGCCCGGTGCCGGCCTCCACCACCAGGCTGTCCCGCGTCAGGTCGACCTCCGGGTCGGCCCACTCGTCGCGCACGTCGTCCAGCGTGAAGTCCGGCTCCCCGACGTCGGCGAGGTCGCGCGCGCGGATAACCTCGAGGACGGCCTCGGCGTCGTTCGGCCGGGCCGGTCGCGTCTCGATCAGAAGCGATCCATGTACTGGTCGATCTCCCACCGGTGCACCTGCTCGTTGTAGGCGGCCCACTCGGCCCGCTTCAGCACCAGGTACTCGCTGAAGATGTGCTCGCCCAGCGCCTGGCGCATCACCGCGTCCTGCTCGAGCGCATCCAGGGCCCCCGGCAGGTCGTGGGGCAGGCTGCTGATGCCAAGCTCCGCCGACTCTTCCTCCGTCAGGTCATAGATGTTGCGGTTGACCGGCTCCGGCGGTGTCAGCCCCTTGGTGATGCCGTCCAGGCCGGCCTGCAGCATGCAGGCCAGCGCCAGGTACGGGTTGGCCGTGGGGTCCGGTGTGCGCAACTCGATCCGGGTCGAGCGCCCGCGCTTGGCCGGCACCCGGATCGCCGCCGACCTGTTCCCGGGCGACCACGCGATGTAGACCGGCGCCTCGTACCCCGGCAGCAGCCGCTTGTACGAGTTGACGGTCGGATTCGCCACCGCCGTGATCGCCGGCAGGTGCTTGAGGATGCCCGCGATGTAGCTGTAGGCGTCGGTCGAGAGCTTGAGGTCGTCGCTCTCGTCGAGGAACGCGTTGTCGTCTCCGCGCGACAGCGACTGGTTGACATGCATGCCGGAGCCGTTCTCGCCGTGAAGCGGTTTGGCCATGAACGTCGCGTGCATGCCGTGCTGGGCGGCGATCACCTTCACCACCATCCGGAATGTGATCAGGTTGTCGGCCGTGGTGAGCGCGTCGCCGTGGCGGAAGTCGATCTCGTGCTGGCCGATCGCCACCTCGTGGTGCGCCGCTTCGAGGTGGAAATCCATCTGCTGCAGCGTCAGCTCGATGTCGCGGCGGCAGTCTTCACCCTTGTCCATCGGCGCCACGTCGAAGTACGTCGCGGCGTCGTGCGGGTCGACGGTCGGGTTGCCCTCCCCGTCCAGTCGGAACAGGAAGAACTCGGCCTCCGGGCCCACCTGCATCGTGTAGCCCATGTCCTCGGCCTGCTTCAGCACGCGCTTCAGGTTCGATCGCGGGTCACCCGCGAACGGCTGCCCGTCCGGGTCGGCCACGTCGCAGATCAGCCGGGCCGTGTTGCGGTCGCCGTTGCCGCGCCACGGCAGCAGCGCGTAGGTGGCCGGGTCGGGCAGGAAGTACATGTCCGACTGCTCGATCCGCTTGAAGCCGCGGATCGACGACCCGTCGAACATCAGTTCGTTGTCGAGCGCCTTCTCCAGTTCCTCGACCGGAATCGACACGTTCTTGACGGCGCCGTACGGCTCCGTGAACTGCAGCCGCACGAATGCGACGTTGTCGCGCCGGCAGCGCTCGAGCACTTCCTGCTTGTCCATGACCCTCCTCGACGATCGACCCGACCGAGCGCGCAGTCTACAGTTGCCGCCCGATGCGCCTGGGCATGAACCGCAACGTGTGGGCAATGGGTTGGACGAGCCTCCTGAACGACGCCTCGTCGGAGCTGCTCTATCCGATCCTGCCCCTGTTTCTGACGATCACGCTCGGCGCTCCGGCCTCGGCCGTGGGCGCGGTCGAGGGCGCCGCGGACGCTGCCTCCCAGGTTGTGGGGTTGGCCATGGGCCGTCGCTCCGACCGGATCCGCCGGCGCATGCCCTTCGTCTGGGCCGGTTACACGCTGTCGAACATCGCCAAGCCGCTGGTCGCGATCGCGCCCGCCTGGGGCTGGGTGTTGGGCGCGCGCGTGGTCGACCGCACCGGCAAGGGCATCCGCACCGCTCCCCGCGACGCGCTGCTGCGCGATTCCAGCGACCCGTCACGGACCGGCTCCGTGTTCGGATTCCATCGCTTCATGGACTCGCTGGGCGCCGTGATCGGGCCGCTGATCGCCCTCGCCCTGCTCGCGGCGGGGCTGTCGTTCCGCCAGGTGATCGCCGTGGCGATCGTGCCCGCCATCCTGAGCATGTTCGCGCTGCGCCGGATCCGCGACATCCCGGCCCGGCCGCACGACCCGACCGCACAGCCGGATCCCCACAGGCTGTCCGACATGGGCCGGCCGTTCTGGACGTTCACGATCGCCTGGACCGTCTTCTCGCTGGGCAACTCGGCCGACGTGTTCCTGCTGCTGCGCGCCAAGGACCTCGGTCTGAGCGTGACGGCGGTGGTGCTGTCCTACGCGCTGTACAACACGCTCTACTCGGGCCTGTCGTGGCCGCTCGGCCACCTCTCCGACCGCGTCGGCAAGCGCCGCGTGCTGGCGGTCGGGCTGCTGGTCTTCGCGGGCGTCTACGCCGGCTTCGGCCTGGCCGGCTCCGGCGCCGCGGTGTGGCCGCTGATGGCGATCTACGGGATCTACATCGCGGCCACCGACGGCGTCAGCAAGGCGCTCGTATCGGATCTATCGCCCGCCGCGCTGCGCGCCACGGGGCAAGGGGCGTTCAAGCTTGCCACCGGTGCCGCGGCGGTGGCGGCCAGCCTGGTGGCCGGCGTGCTCTGGCAGACCGTCGGGCCGGGCGCCGTGTTCGCGCTGGGCGCCGGTGCCGCGCTCCTGGGGCTGCTCACGCTGGCCGTGACGCGGCCGGCGCGGGGGCTCGCCGGCTGATCCGTCGACTCAGACCGCCTCGGTCGCGTCGGCCAGCTCCTCGGCCACCTCGTGCAGATCGCGGTTGGCGTTCCAGACCTGCAGCTGGCGCTGGGCGCCGGTGCCGTTCTCGATCATCCACTCGACCCGCGCCAGCTGGTGGGCGCAGTCCAGCTCGCGAGCGATCGGCCGCAGCTCCCGCAGCCGTCGCTTCGCCAGCGTGCGCGCCGCCATCTTGATGCGCTTGCCGGCCGCCAGGTCCATCAGCGGCGCGTCCAGCCCGTAGCGCGCGGCCAGCCACTTGTTCTCCGACAGCAGCATCCGGTTGTAGGCCACCGGCGGCCGCCCGGCATCGACCTCGTCGAGGATCTGCTTGACCAGGCACTGCACGTACGCGGCCAGCGCCACGGTGTCCTCGACCCGGGTCTGCACGTCCATCACCCGCAACTCCACGGTGCCGAAGCGCGGGTGCGGCCGGACGTCCCACCACAGGTGTGTGTAGTCGCCTATCGCACCGGTCGCCTCCATGAAGCCAACCGCATCGGCGTAGTCCTGGTAGCTCTCGAATCGGGGCGAGATGCCGCTGCGCGGGAACGCGGCGAAGATCATCGCCCGAGTCGACTGCAACCCCGTCGCCTCGCCCCGCCAGAACGGCGAGTTGGTCGAAAGCGCCAGCAGCACCGGCAGCTCGATCAGCACGCCCTCCATCACCTGCAGCGCGGCCTCCGGCGTCGGCACCGCCACGTGGACGTGCATGCCGAACACGAGCTCACGGCGCGCGACGTACTGGAGCATCTCGATCAGCATCCGGTAGCGGTCGCGGGCGGTGATCTTCTGGTGCTCGTAGAGCGAGAAGGGATGCGTGGCAGCGGCGCCCAGGCGCATGTCGTGGTCGCGGGCGAGCCCGGCCGCGTAGCGGCGGATCGCGCGCAGGTCCTCGTCGGCCTGTCCCACCGTCTCGCAGACGACGGTGCCCGACTCCAGCACGCACTGCATCAGCTCCGGCTTCAGCTGTTCGGCGAACGGCCCGTCAGCGGCGATCTCCAGCATCGGCTCGACGCCCGACACGAGGTCGAAGGAGGTCGGGTCGACCAGCATGTACTCCTCCTCCACGCCGACCGTCAGCGGCGGCCCGTCGCCGAAGCGATGGTCGAGCACGCTGGACCGCGTTCCGCCCTTTCCCTGGTCAGCCACAGGCAGGTTCTACCCCATATCGGCTCGTCGCGGTATCGCGCTCCACCATCTCCCAGGCGCTCCAAACATCCCCCGATCGGGGTACTCCGCGGCCTCATGCGCGACCTAGACTGGAAACCGTGCTGCTGTTGAGTGACGACGATCTGCTCGACTTCGAGGTGAGGAGGGGGCCGTTCGAACCTTCCCCCCGCACGCTGCTCGACAGGCACGGGGACGCCTACCGTTACCAGTTGGTCATGGCTCGGTGGCTGGAGAGCTACCGGGACCGCAGGGCCGAGCACGACGGAGTGCCAGTGGCGGTGGCCGACGCCCAGTACGAGACCGGTGCGCTCGTGACGCTGAGCGACCTCGCGGCCAACCTGCGTCACGGGGACTTCCTGCCGGGCGGCTCGTTCTACGAGGAGGCACAGAGGGACGCGTGGCCGGCGGTGGTTGGCGCGCGCCCGCGCTGAGGGGCACCCCCCACCGGCGGCTTGCGCATCTGCCGCCGGTGGGGGCTCAGCGTTGCCGTTCTACCCTGTCCTCACTCGCTCATGGCGCAGCGTGGCCCGGCTTGCGGATCGCCTTCAAGAAGCCGGTGCCGCTTCCGAACGGGCTGCGGATCGCCTGGATCCTGATCGAGTGCGAACCCGGCCCCAGCAGCAGGCTCCCCCGGCTGTAGCTGGGATCGTTCCATGCGACGTGCGGGTTCCCGACGGCACTCTCGCCGCAGGACTGCTCGGTGTCGGCGGGCACCCGGGTGGTGACGAACACCCGCACACCGTGGTCGAAGACCCGGAAGCGATCGCCTCGGCAGAAGGCATCCACCACGCGCAGCCGTACGGGCGCACTGCTGCGGAACCGGAAGGCGCCTTCCTCGTTGAAACTGCCCTTCGGGCCGAACTGGAAGGGCGTCCAGACACCGAAGCCAAGCCTCGGATCACCCCCGCCGCTCGCCGTTGCACCCGACTGATGTACATGACCAGCCCGATGCACGTGTCCGTTGACGGCCGCAAAGGCAACCCCGCTGGCCACAGCCAGGATCGCGATCGCCGTCACCACGGCTGCAAAAAGCCGCTTGGCGAACATTTCAGACCCCCCTTCGGTCGAAGGGGACGAGTATCGCAGCCAGGCCATACGCGTGCAAGGCCGCACTCGTACGCGAGTCAGGTGGGCCCTCGATCAGCCGCGACCGGGCCCGCCGGACCCAGAGCCAGCTGCGCCAGACGGTGCGCGGCACCGTTCTCGGCCTCGGGCACCCAGCGGTAGCGCAGCGACGCGAACCACCGGGCGAGCGACCGGATCTCGTCCGCGACCAGCGCGATCTGCTCGCTGTGAACCGGCGCCTCGCCTCGCATGTGCGCCACCAGCAGGCGCGAGTCGGTGCGCACCTCGACCGAGTCGACCCCGGCTTGCAGCGCGGCCGCGAGTCCGGCCAGCACCGCCCGGTACTCGGCCACCGCCGCCGTAGCGGCACCGATCGGGCGCGCCCCCTCGACGACCACGATGCCGTCGTGCACCAGGACGAACCCGACCGCCGCCGGTCCCGGGTTACCGCGTGAGCCACCATCGCACCACAGCACCGGCAGGTCGGATTCCGCCGGCCGGTCGCGCATCCTCGAGGTCTTCGACAACCGTCGCCGCTCGGCATCGGTACGCGTGCCCCCGGCCTTGCGCGGCCGCCGTCGTCTCGTTGATGCGTGCGTCACGGCACCGATCGTAACCCGAGGCCAAACGAATTACTCCGTCGGAATCTCAAAGCGAGCGATGATGCCGGGGTCACCGCCTCTCGCCAGCAGCTCGGGATCGGGATCACGAGTCGCGACCCATGCATATCCGTGTTCGGGGTAGGCGACGACGTCCGGGAAGCTGCCGGCACTGATGGCCAGGATCTGAGCGGGTTCGTCGCTTGGGTTGCTGAACGCGTGCGACCCGGCACGCCCCTCGGAGCAGAAGACGAAGTCGCCGGGAGCCAGCGCCTCTTCGCCGTGCTTGTTCCGCAACACGGGACGACCGCTCAGGACGAAGAACATCTCTTCAGCTCCGAAGTGCATGTGCATCCGCATCCCCGGCGCGCCGGAGGCCAGTTCGTACAGCGTTGCCCCCATCCGGGCGTCGTCCGGCCGCCAGAAGATTCGATGCCGGGTGCCCTCGTGGTCGTCGGCGCCATCCCATGCGCCGGACAGCAGGTTCTGACGAGTCATCTCGTGTACCTCCAGGTGGTAGCGGTGGCAGGCAGCGCCCAAGACCGCGTCCAACGCGGCCTCGGCGCCGGGCCGATGGCGTGCGGCGATCGCCGCGTCGAACCGCTATCTCGTCGCCAGGTCCACGACGGGATCGTACGCGTTCGTGACGCCGTCCGTCTCCCCGCTCGGCCGACGCGCCTGGGAAGGCCCGGCGGCGGCGGTGTAGAACAAGGGACTAATGCGGCGCGCCGCCGTCGAAACGTGCCCTCCGGCGGCGCGCCGCAGGCTATATCGGCAGCGGCGGCACTCACCCTGAACACTCGATGGACACCTGAACCGGGTGTCCCGAGTCGCTCCCTCGGTCAGATCCGGCCCAGCTGCTTCGCCTTGCGTTTGCACGACGGGCAGAACCGCTCCTCATCGCCCGCAAGCGGCCGGTAGCAGAGCTCGCACGGCCGTGGGCCGTGTGACCGGCTCGATGTCCTCGGTGGACGTTCTATGGCCAACAGGTTCTCCCGTCCTCGCAGATACCTTTAAGCGTACGTGTGTTCCCGGTCGATTGGTAGTGCATGGTCGCAGCCTGTGGCGACGGGTACCATGAGGTCATGGAACTGGGACCGTTGACCGATGACGAGATCCAGCGTCTGCTGTATCCGAGGCGAAGAGCCGTGGCACCGGGGTCGTTCATCGCCACAATTCGGATACCCGACGGCAGTGAGCAGGACCACGAGATCACGGCCGGGACGTACGACGGTGGCAGGCTGATCGCGGACCGTCTCGCCCACAGCAGCCACGGAATCGTGTCCGGGTTCCGCCGCGCCGCGCGGTGAATACCTGCTGACGGGAAGGTGGCCGGAGCGCCGTCGGGTGGTATGTTGAACGGGGTCCCACTCGGTGGCGGGTGAGTGCGGACGGCCCCGCGTCGCTGCCGGGAACACACCAGTAGGAGGGGTTGCACAGGCGGAAGCTACTCGCCGGTTCGGCGCTCGCCATCGCAGCGGTACTGGCCACCGCTGCCATCGCCATCGCGTCGAGCCCGCCCCGAGCTGACGGCGCCGCGAACCGTTCACGTGGAGTCCGTCGGCGGCCATGTCGCGATTCTGCAACTGAACCACCAGAAGCGGACGCTCTTCGGCGACCAGTTCGTGATCTCGGCCCATCTGTTCAATGCTGCCGGGACCGAAAGACGCGGTCACCTCCACGGCGTCTGCACGTTCATGGATAAGGCGGGCGTCGCCAGCGACTGCGCCATCACGTTGTTCCTGCACAAGGCGAGGTGCTGGTTCCGGGGCTGGTCGACTTCAACACGGTGAACCACACAACCGGTGCCGTCCTCGGCGGCAGCGGCATGTACCGAAACGCGCGTGGTCAGGTCACGTTCGTCAACAGCACAGGCGACACGGAAGGGTTCATCCTCCACCTCGAGCCCTGACGCTCTTGGCGAAGGTAGGCGTGCGTCCGGCGCCCCCTCTGGCCGATCCCGCCTCGGTTTACCGATTTAAGGTGGCGGGTACGACATGCACGGTTCCGACTTAGGGGTTGATCTGATGACGAAGGCTCTCAGGGGCATGTTGATCTTGGCCGGCTCGGCGGCGATGCTGGCCGTAACGGCAGCCACGGCATTTGCGGGTGACGGCTACGCGGGTGGCGGTGTCGCGGGTGAGTCGACCGGCGGCGGAGGCGGGAGCGTGGGCGGAACGACGCTCCCGTTCACCGGCGCTGAGCTAGCTCTGTATGTGGTGACGGGCCTGATGATCGTAGGTAGTGGCTTGGCGCTTCGCGCCTACTCCGCGCGCCGCACCAGCTAGCGCTGCCGGCGAGATAGCGGACCGTCCGAGAGGACGCCTGCGGGCGTCCTCTCGGCGTCTTGCCGTTGACGTCCGCCCCCCGCATGCCGATAATCTCGCCGGCTTCGATTGCTTCAGGAGGTGTGGATGGCTCAGGTAACGTTGGAACGGCTCGACCCCGACATCTGGGTGGTGTCACTGCTCGGCGAGCACGACATCTCCATGGTGGACGCGATCCGCGACCGCCTAGCCGAGGCGTTCACCCACGACCCTCGCCTCATAATCGATCTCACCCAGGCGACGTTCGTCGACAGCACCGTGCTGGGCGTCCTGTTCGCGGTCGTCAAGCAATCGACCGGCTCGGCGGCCGGCGAAACGCTGGCGCTGGTGATGCCGCCCGGAAGCACCGTCGAGCGAACGATCGCACTGGCCGGTTTCACGTCGCCCATCGTCGCGACCTACGCCAGCCGCGACGAGGTGGTCGCGGCATGGCGGGAGGGCATCCGCGAAACGCGCCCCGATCCCAGTGCTTACCAGCAGCGGGGGTAGCGCCAGGCTGGCGGCATTGTTTGGCACGTTGTGGGCGGGGTACGGACGAGCCAGGCAGGCTCCTGCGGTCAAGGGGCGCAACCACCAGCAGGAGGCGGTATGAGTACGCACACGGAAGGCGAAGGTCGCAAACAGGGTGAGGAACAACGGCCGGAGGCCGACGGACCACCGACGCCGGCGCCCCCCGCGAGCCCGGAGCACGGCAAACCCGAGGATCCGGAGAAGGCCGAGGACGTCCACGGCCACCCTGAGACACCCGTTTGAGTGGCCCGGCTACCGAACGGTTCGTGACCATCTCGTGACCAACGCGGCCGGGTGCAGCACGCCGCAGTGCCTCAACGTACGCGAGACACACATGAAGGGTCGGGCATAGTCGGACAGTCCGTCCGCTACGCCGCCTCAAGGGGTGTGGCCACTCCCGTCGCCGTGGCGCGCTCTGGATGCGTCATGCCCACGCGCGACCACTTCTCGATCCGCGCTGCTTAACCCAGCGAGTTCCTCGGCCTGCTTTTCTGTGCGAGCCTGCCGCCAGTGCTTGAAGCGATTCCACATGCGAGTGAGCATTGTGGCAACTACCTGCCGCCGCTGTTCATCTTCGCGACGTAACTGGCTTCGGACTGACAGTGCGTGGGATCCATGTTCGGCTGCCGGTACTCCGTATCGAGCGAGCCACGGTTCCCCGGCGGCTGCAACTTGCGTCCGACTCTGCGCAACAGCGCTATGACCATGACCACAGTGTATGACAGCGCTTGCGGCGCTACAAGAGAGTCGCGTACGGGCCTGGGTCGATGCCGTCCCAACCAGGCAGCCCAGTCGAGCGAACATCCGTGATGACCTCAGATCCCCATGAAGCGCAGTCGTGCCCGAACGTAGGCCAAAACCCCTGGACGAGACATACCGCGGGCCCAAGCTGGACAACGAACACAGACCGCCGCCCGGCGAACACCTCGGTGGGCCGTTTCACCAGTAGCAGCTCCGGGTGGGCCAACGTGCGACCGGACAAATGAGCCTGCGACGCGGCAGCCCAGTTCCCGGGGGCGCTCTGCTGTCTTGCCGTTTGGTTGAGCGGTATGCCGAAGGTGGGACTCGAACCCACACGAGGTTTCCCCCCACCGGATTTTGAGTCCGGCGCGTCTACCGGTTCCGCCACTTCGGCCCTGCTGGAAGAGAGTACGTCAATCGCGCCCAGCCGTTGCCGATGATGAGCGCCGAACTCGGGGCTAGCATGGCCTCGATGCGGATCGGGATCCTCACAGGAGGCGGGGACTGCCCTGGCCTGAACGCGGTGATCCGCGCCGTCACCCGGCGTGCGCTCGACCGCGGAGACGACGTGGTCGGCATCCTGCATGGCTGGCGCGGGCTGATCGACGGCACCACCAGGCCGCTCGGCGCCCGGGACATCAGCGGCATCCTGCCCCGCGGCGGCACCATCCTGCGCACCTCCCGCACCAACCCTTTCAAGGTCGACGGCGGTCTCGAGGCCACGCTCGCATCCCTGGCCGGGCTCGATGCGCTGGTCGCGATCGGCGGCGAGGACACCCTCGGCGTGGCCGCCCGCCTCCACGCGGAGCACGAGGCGCCGGTCGTGGGCGTCCCCAAGACGATCGACAACGATCTCTCCGCCACCGACTACACGTTCGGGTTCGACACGGCGCTTTCGATCGCGACCGAGGCCATCGACCGGCTGCACTCCACCGCCGAGTCCCACGACCGCGTCATGGTCTGCGAGGTGATGGGCCGCCACGCCGGCTGGATCGCGCTTCTGTCCGGCATGGCAGGCGGCGCCGACGTGGTGCTGATCCCCGAGCAGCCGGTCACCGTCGAGCGCTGCTGCGAGCTGATCGACCGCCGCCACCGGCGTGGCAAGGACTTCTCGATCGTGGTCGTCAGCGAGGGCTGGGAGCTGCGATTCGAGGGCGGCCATGCGCAGCTGGTCGCCGCGCCCGAGGCGGACGCCTTCGGCCACGCCCGCCTGGGCGGCATCGGCGCGCTGCTGGCCGGCGAGATCGAGCAGCGGACGGGGTTCGAGACGCGCGTCACCCAGCTCGGCCACGTCCAGCGCGGCGGATCGCCGACTGCGCACGACCGCGTGCTGGCGACCCGCTTCGGCCTGCGGGCGGCCGACCTCGTGTTCGAGGGGTCGTTCGGCATGATGGCGTCGCTGCGGGGCGACGAGATCGTGGCGGTGCCGATCGCCGATGCCGTGGCCGGGCTGAAGACCGTGCCGCCCGCGCTCTACGCCCAGGCCGAGGCGCTCTTCGGCTAGGCGCCGGCCGGGCTAACGCGACTCGCCGCGCAGCTGCCGCAGCGTCTCCGCCAGGTCACCAGCCGCCGCCCACGGGCCCAGGATCACGGCGTCCACGCCCGATCGCTCGAGCGCCGCCACCTGCTCCCGCTCGCGCACGCCGCCCTGGCTGAACACCGTCTTGCCGGCCGGTACCTCCTCGAGCAGCGAGAACGTGCGCTCGAAGTCGACCGAGCCGTCATCGTCGGACCCGCGATTTCGGAGCAGGAACGAGTCGGGATCGAGCAGCTCCAGCGCCTCTTCCAGTTCGTCCTCGTGCGCAACCTCGACGATCACGTCCAGGTCGACTGAGCCTGCCACGCTGTACAGCTCGGCCAGCCGCTCGTGGTCGTCGTCGAACGCCGCCGCCACCAGCACCACCGCGCCCGCGCCGGCCAGCCGGCACTCGTACAGCTGGTAGGCGTCCACGATCATGTCGGTCAGAAGCATCGGCAGCGAGTTGTCGGCGGCCATGTCGGCGAGCGGCCCCAGCGCAGCCGCCAGCCCCGCCACGTCCAGCTCTTCTGCCAGCTCCAGCAGCGCGCCATCGGCCTCCTTCACGCGCTGCACAAAGGAGATCTCCTCGCCGGCGATCGACTCGGTGAAGGGCCTGATCGGTGCCAGCGCGGCCACCTCACGCTCGAGCTGCGCCAGTGGTCGCGCCCGCCGCCGCTCCTCGACCTCTCGGCGGGTCGAAGACAGCCGTCTATCGAGCGAGGGCATGCGTCTCCAGCTCGGCGACGATGGCGAGCGCGTTGCTGGTGCCGATGCGCGTCGCACCGGCCTCCAGCATGTCCAGCGCGCACGCCGCGGTGCGGATGCCGCCAGAAGCCTTCACCGCTACCGAGGGCGGCAGTGACGCGCGCATCAGCGAGACAGCCGTCACCGTCGCCCCGCCGGCGTGGCCGGTCGACGTCTTGGCGAAGTCGGCGCCGGACGCAGCGACCAGGCCGCAGGCGAGCACGATCTGCTCGTCGCCGAGCCGGGCCGACTCGATGATCGCCTTCACCACCACATCGCCGCGCTCGGCGCGAGCTGCGGCGACCACGGCCGAAAGGTCGTCACACACCCCGTTCGCGTCACCGTCGCGCAGCGCCGCGTAGGCGATCACGACGTCGATCTCGTCGGCGCCCGCAGCGACCGCGGCGCGGGCTGCCTCGCACTTCGCGGCGGTTGCCTCGAGGCCATGCGGGAACGACACGACCGTGCACACGGCCGCGCCGCCCCGCAGCAACGCCCGGGCACGTGGCACCCACCATGGGTACACGCACACCGCGGCGAATCCGTGCTCGTCCGCCTCCCGGCAGAGCGCGGTGAGCGACGCAGCTCCGGCGCCTGGGTCGAGCAGCGTGTGGTCAACGGCTCGGGCAACGTGCTCGACGGCTAATGGAGGCATCCGGGAACAGCTTAGTGCAAGTTTCAGATCCGCCCGGTGGCCGTCAGATCCCCAGCCGGTCGAGCTCGGCCTCGTCGCGCCGCCATCGCGGCAGCACCTTGACGCTCAGCTCCAGGAACACCGGTCCGCCCACGATGCTCTCGACCTGCGGTCGTGCGACCGTGCCGATCTCCTTCACCTTCGAACCGCCCGCGCCCACCACGATCCGCTTCTGCGAGTCGGTCTCGCAGACGATGGTCGCCCGCACCACTGTCACGCCTTTCCGGCCGGGCACGATCTCCTCGATCCGCACCGCGACCGCGTGTGGGATCTCGTCGCGCAGCGCGTCGAGCGCCGCCTCGCGCACAGCCTCCCCCACCCGGGCCTCGTCGGTCTGATCGCTGATCACGCCCTCCGGGAAGTAGGCCGGTCCCGGCGCGAGCAGGGACACGAGGTCGTCACGCAGCGCCTCCACCCCGTCCCCGTTCAGCGCACTGATCGGATGCATGGAGTGGAACGGCCCCAGCTCCGCGGCCGCGCTGATCGTCTCGGCGATCGCGTGCGGCCGCATGCGGTCGGTCTTGTTGATGGCGATCAGGCAGGGCACGGATCCATCGTGCAACACACGAGCTGCGATGTAGCGGTCTCCAGGCCCCACACCCTCCTGCCCGTTCAGCATCAGCACCACCGCGTCGGCGTCGGTCAGGGTTTCGTCGACCGCTCGCTGCATCCGCTCGGTCAGCCGGTCAAACGGCTTGGTGATCCCGGGAAGATCGACCAGCACCATCTGCCAGTCGTCACCCGTGACGGCGCCCAGCGCCCGCCGGCGCGTGGTCTGCGGCCGCGACGACACGGCTGCCACGTGCTCCCCCACCAGGCGATTGACGAGGGTCGACTTACCGGCGTTCGGCCGCCCGGCCAGCGCCACCAGCCCGGAGCGGTGCTCGGCCCGCTCGCTCACAGTCGGAAGCCGTCGGGCAGCAGGTCATCAAGCGACGAGGCCACCAGCTCGCCATCACGGCGCCAGATCACGCGCAGCCGCGGCGCAAACTCGTCCATCACCTGGCGGCAGGCGCCGCAGGGCGCCGCCGACGCCGCCTCGGCGTGCACCGCGATGGCGGCCAGGTCACTGTGCCCGGCGGAGACGGCCGTGAAGATCGCGGTGCGCTCCGCGCAGCAGGTCAGGCCGAACGAGGCGTTCTCGACGTTGGCACCGGTGAACACCTGCCCGCCGTCTGTGATCAGCGCTGCACCTACCGCAAGCCGCGAGTACGGCGCGTGCGCATTCGCGGACGCGCCACGCGCTCGCTCGTACAGGGCCAGATCATCATCGGTCAGCGGCATGGCGGCAGCGTACCGCCGCAGGTCACACGGTCAGGGCGCGAGCAGCATCCTGGTGCGGCCCGCCGAATCGCGACGTCCGCGGCCGCGTCTCGCTTCGAGCGGTTGAACCGTCGGCGGTGTAGGGTCGGCGACACCGACCGAGGAGGGCTTGATGCCGACGTACGTTGTGCTCATGGACTGGACTGAACAGGGTGTGGCGAGGTTCGCCGACTCCGTCGACCGCTACGAGGCCGCGCGGGGCGATTTTGACGGGATGGGGGTCAGCTTCAAGTCCATCTACTGGACGCTCGGAAGTCACGACATCGTGAGCATTGTCGACGCGCCGGACGGCGAGACGCTGGCCGCCGCCCTGTTGAAGCTGGCTTCTCAGGGCAACCTCCGCACCACCACGTTGCGCGCGCTTTCCGCCGAGGAGATGAGAGGCGTGATCGCGAAGGCCGGCTGATACCAACCGACCATCGGCGGCTGGTCGGCGGCGTACCGCGGCAGGCCGAACGGTCAGGGAGCGGGAAGCATGCTGGTGCCGCCTGGATCGGGCAGCGGATCGCCTGCTCCTGACCCGGCCGAGGTGCGAGACGGCGTCGGCGCAGGCGGCGCAGGCGGGGGCTGCACGGGAGGCGTCGCTCGAGCTGACCGTGGCGCGCTCGTTTCGTGCGGATGCCGGTGTCGGTGGACGCGCGGGTGCTGCTTCACCGGGTGCCGCTTCCGCCGGTGCGCGGGCTTCGGCTTCGACGGCTTGGGCGTCGTGACGGGAGCCACGGCGACCGGTCGCGGCGAGAAGGGCACGGGCGCCGCAGCCGGCGTGCCGGACGCCCGCTGGCCGATGGCCGCAATCGCCAGCACCGCCAGCGCCAGCGCCCCCAGTCCGCCCGCCGCCCGCCGCGGCCAAGTGCGCGGCTCAGGCGACAGTAGCCGCGCCAGGTGCTCGTCGTCATCGTCGTCGAACAGCCCGGCCAGTCCCACCACGTCGGCGTCGTCGCCGGTCTCGCGGGCCTCGTTGCCGCAGCGCTCCAGCTCGTCCAGGCATTCGGCAAGCGACTCGTAGCCGGCTGCGGCGGCTCGCGTCGCCCAGTCCTCGAGCGGTGAGCCCAGTCCCGCCCCGCCCGCGGCGCGGAGGATCGCCGACAGCGTGCGCTGCCCGTCGCGTGGGCCGACCAGGATCGGGTTGACTGCCGGCGAGCCCAGCAGCGGCCGCTCCAGGAACGGAGTCGGGCCCGGGCCGACCGCGCAGTCGCCGAGATCGCTGGCGTCGACGGGGAAACCGGCCGCCGCGATCCGCTCGGCCAGACGACCGAACGACAGGGCGAGCCGGGCGGCGTCCGCCGGCCCCGGGCGGCGGGTGACGTGCCACCGCTCGATGCTCATGCCCAGCGAGGGCGCCACCACCAGGAACCTGCGTCCCTCGTGCTCGCCGAAGTCGAGCACGCCGCAGATCTCCGAGCAGGCCAGCGCGCACCAGCGCGTGACCGCGTCTGTGAAGCCGTCGTCGTCCCAGCCGTCGGATGCGAACACGATCCGCACCTGAGCGGTGCGTCCCGATCTCGTGTCCAGCGCGTCGATCGGCCCCTCCGGCCGAGCCCGCAGCGCCGCCGGGCTGGCCAGATACCGACCGGCGATCACGAGCGCGGTCGAGGTTGCGGAATCGGCCATGCTCACAGGCTAGGGAGGGTGGCGTCACGGAACCAGACGCAACCCGTCACGAAACAGTCACAGCCCTATCCGAAGAAGCGACGGCGCGACTGGCGCTTGTCGCGGAAGGCTCCCTCGAGCAGCTCGCTCGAGTAGCCCACGATCTCGCCGGTGTCGGCGTACAGGTAGACCGCGGTCTTGTAGATCTGCCCCATCGCCGAGCTGACCACGAGCAGCACCACTCCCAGCCCGGCCGCCACCACCAGCAGTCCCACGCCCGCCGCCGGGCTCGCGCCCACCACCGCGGCGCCCAGCAGCCCGACGCCCACCAGCGGCAGCGCCAGCAGGAACGTGGCGATGCCCAGGCCGACGTTTCCGATCAGGCTCTCGCCCCAGGAGCGGCGCACGGTGGCGACGCTGCGGCGGACTGCGTCGGCCGGCCCAACCTGCTCGAACGCCAGCACCGGGATCACGAAGTAGGTGGCGATCGCCCACCCCGCCCCCAGCAGACGAGCCACGATGCTGCCGACCAGGCCCGCGCGCTGCTCGACCGACCGGATCACCAGACCCACAAGCGAGGCGATCAGCGCCCACAGCAGGATCGACCCGAGCCGGGCGTTTGCCGCGCGCATCCCCTCCCCTGCGCTCGTGTCCTCGCCGTGGAAACTCCGCGCCGCGCAGCTGACCAGGGCCACGTTGAAGTAGGTGGCAACGGCGGTGGCGGCGTAGCCCGCCAGCCCCGCCACGACCAGCATCGGCCAGCTGTGCGCGCTGTCGGCGGTGGCGCCCGGCAGCAGCAGCACGGCCGACGGCACCAGCACGACCGCGACCGCGATTAGGGTGAACGCCGCCGACAGCACCGGGAACCACAGCAGGCTGCGGTCGCGCCGGATGATGGCGAGCGACTGGGAGAGCAGGCGGAAGGAGCGCTGAAATCGGTTCATCACCACATTCTGCGACGCAACCAGCCGGATGGCTAGATGGGCGCCGCGAGTTCAGCTGAACGCCTGGAACACGGCCGCAGTCACGGTCGCACCCAGCAGGGCGCCGAGAATCACCTCGGGGGTGGTATGGACGCCGGCCTCCACCCGCGTCTGGGCGACCAGCGTCGCCATCAGGAACACCACGGTCGAGACCAGCACCGCGTGCCGGTAGTCGGCCACCGCGAACGTGACCGCGACCCAGCCGCCGAAGGCGACCGCGGCGTGGCCGGAGGGCAGGCCGCCGCGCAGCAGCGTCTCGCGGTCGGTGCGCGCCTTCAAGGTGATCACGATCATGATCACCAGCGCCAGCGCGATCACGGTCAGATGCACCGGAGACCCGCGCACGGTGTCGATCGCGCGCCGGCTGGGGTTGCGCAGCCGCTCGGCGAACACCAGGTAGCCGACAAACGTTGCGTTCACGGCCGCGACCAGCACGGCCCCGGCGGCGACGTCCTTTGCCGTGCGCGCCAGCGGATCGAACGAGTTGGTGGCAACGTCGATCGCCTTCTCGAGCGCCGTGTTGAACATCTCGGCGATCAGCACGAACGACACCGACAGGAGCAGCGCGAGCAGCTCGAACCGGGTCACGCCCAGCGCCACGCCCAGCGGCAGCACCGACAGCGCGACGGCGAAGTGCACGCGCATGTTCCGCTGCGTGCGGACAACGTAGATGACGCCCTCGAACGCGTAGTTGAAGCTGGTGACCAGGCCGGCGGCCTCCTGCCGCGCAATCCGGAAGGGGCCGGCTCGGCGCGCGTCCTTGATCAGCTCGTCGCGGCTACGCAGGGTCGGCGACAACGGGCGCCACCTCCGAGAGCAGCTCGTTCTGGCGGACCAGCATCGCCCCGCCGTCGATCTCGTGGTCGTATCCCACCAGGTGCAGCACGCCGTGCACCAGCAGCGTCGCGATCGGCGTCCCCTCAGCAGATGCCACCGCCGGGCACACCACCAGGTCACCCAGCTGGCGGGGGACGCCCTCGGGCAGCAGGGAACGGCCGTCGATCGGGAACGACAGCACGTCGGTCGCCGACGGCTTGCCGCGGTGCTCCCCGTTCAGCTCGGCGATGCGCCGCTCGTCCACGAACTCCAGACCGACCTCGCCGCTGTCGACGCCCTCGGCCGCCAGCGCCGATCGCAGGACTGCGGCCGCGGCCGGCTCGTCCACCCGCCAGCCGCTGTGGTTCTCGATCTCCACCTCGACCGTCACTCCGGCCGCCCCGGCCCGTTCTGCTCGGCGTGCCGCAGGTACGCGTTCACGATCCGCTGCACGAGCTTGTGGCGCACCACGTCTGCGTCCGAGAACTGGATGAAGGAGATGTCGGGCACCCCGTCCAGCACGCGCATCACGTTCACAAGGCCGGAGCGCTGCTCGCGCGGAAGGTCGATCTGCGTGATGTCGCCGGTGACGACGACGCGCGATCCGAAGCCGAGCCTGGTCAGGAACATCTGCATCTGCTCGGGGCTGGTGTTCTGCGCCTCGTCCAGGATGATGAACGAGTCGTTCAGCGTGCGCCCGCGCATGAACGCCAGCGGGGCCACCTCGATCATGCCGGTGTCGATGTAGTTGAGCAGCTTGTCGGCGTCCAGCATGTCGTGCAGGGCGTCGAACAGCGGACGCAGGTACGGGTCGACCTTCGCCTGCAGGTCGCCGGGCAGGAAGCCCAGCCGCTCGCCCGCCTCGACGGCGGGCCGGGTCAGGATGATCCGCGCCACCTCGCGCTCCGACAGCGCCGCCACGGCCAGCGCGATCGCCAGGTAGGTCTTGCCGGTGCCGGCGGGGCCGATCCCGAAGGTGACCGTGTTGGAACGGATCGCGTCCACATACGCCTTCTGACCGAGCGTCTTGGGTGAGACGCGCTGGCCGCGATGGCGCCAGACGACGTCGTGCAGCACGTCCACGGCGCGGCCGTCGGCGGTCAGCACCCCGGCCACCGCCTCGACCGTCTGCGGGCCGATCGAGATGCCCTGCACGACCAGCTGCGACAGCTCCTCGACCATCGCCTTCGCCCGATCGACGGCCGGATCCTCGCCCTCCAGGGTCAGCTCGTTTCCGCGCAGGTAGACGCTCGCTCCGGTGCGCTCGGCCAGCTCGTGCAGCACAGCGTCGCGATCGTCGCCCAGCTCCGTCGCCAGATCGTGCCCGACCGAGACCTTCAGTCGTGCCATCAGGTCGTCTGGACCGCCGCGATCGTGGAAAGAGCCATCCTGGAAAGTCTACGCCGACAGACGGTCACGCACGAGCGCGGATGCCACACGACCGTCGGCACGCCCGCCCGAGCGCTCGGTCACCAGCCCCATCACGCGGCCCATATCCTTCATCGTCTCGGCGCCGGTGTCGGCGATCGCCGCATCCACCAACGCCGCCAGCTCCTGCTCGCTGAGCGGGGCCGGCAGGAACTCCTCGATCACCGGCAGGTCGGCGCGCTCGCGGGCAGCGCGGTCGTCCTGGCCGGCCTTGTCGTAGGCCTCGGCCGCCTCCAGCCGCTGCTTTCGCTCACGCCGCAGCACCGCCATCGCCTGCTCGTCGCCGAACTCCCCGGGCGCGTCCTTCTCGGCCTTCTGCAGGGCCGAGTAGATCAGGCGAAGCGCGTCCAACCGCTCGCGCTGCCCGCTCTTCATCGCGTCGCGCAGCTCGACCTGGACCTGTTGGGTGAGGGTCACGAGCACAGCGTAGCGATCACGGCGTCGCCGGCCGCGAGCACGCCCAGCACCTCGGCCAGCCGCCCACGCACGCCGCCGGTGACCCGGAACGGCGTGTAGTCGTCGCTGTACCCGCGTCCGTCGGCGTCCTCGACCAGCACCCGCTCGCGCCGCCCCACCTTGGACGCCCGATGGGCGGCGCCCTGGGCATCCGACAGCGCCCGCAGCCGGCGCGAGCGGTGACGCTTGTCCGCAGCGGTCACCGGGTCGTCGCCCGCGTCGGCCGTGCCCGGCCGCGGCGAGTACGGGAACACGTGCACCTTGGTGAAGCCGGCGGCGCGGACAGCGTCGAGCGTCGCCACGAAGTCGTCGACCCGCTCCGACGGGTGGCCGACGATCACGTCGCTGGTGAGGTTGATGACGTCGACCAGCTCCCGCGCGCGGTGCATCCTGCTCAGGAACCCCGCCGCCGCGTAATGGCGCCGCATTGCCCGCAGCACGCGGTCTGAGCCCGACTGCATCGGCACGTGGAGGTGCCGCGCCACGCCGGGCGTGTCCGCGACGGCGCGCAGCAGCCGGTCGCTGAGGTGATTGACCTCGATCGACGACAGCCGCACCCGCTCCACGCCGTCGACGGCCGCGACCGCCTGAAGCAGGCCGGCCAGGTCAAGGCCGGCCTCCCGGTCGCGAAAGCACCCCAGATTGACGCCCGTCAGCACCAGCTCGCGGTGGCCCTGCGCGGCACGCCGCCGGGCCTCCCCCAGCACCGCAGCCGCCGAGCGGCTGCGGCTGGCGCCCCGCACCTGCGGTATCACGCAGTAGCTGCAGGTGAACGAGCATCCGTCCTGGATCTTGAGGTAGGCGCGGGTGCGGCCGAACCGCGGCTGGGCGACGCCGGTGCAGGAGAGCGCCCCGACCTGGTCGGAGACGGCAGGCGCGAGCATCTCCGAGCGCCTCGACAGCACCGTCACGTTTTCCGGGAGCCCGTCGAAGGCTCCGTCCAGCGCAGCCGCGCAACCCGTTACGACCACCCGCTCGGCGCTCCGCGCCGCACGGCGCGCGGCCTTGCGGGACTTGGCCACGGCCTCGGCCGTGACGCAGCAGGTGTTGAGAACGCGCACCGCGGCCTGATCCGCCGGCACCTCGCGATGGCCGTCGGCCACCAGCTGCTCGCGCACCTGCTGGGCGTCCGTCATCGACACCTTGCAGCCGAGGAACTCCGTGGCGAATGTCGTCACCCCAGGAAGCCCATCTCTCGCAGCGCCAGCGCCGCTGTCACGATCGCCGCCGTCTCGGTGCGCAGCACCACGGGCCCGAAGGTGGCGACGGCGACGCCGCGCGATCGCGCCAGTTCAAGCTCGGCGTCCGAGAAGCCCGGCTCTGGGCCGATCAGCAGCGTGGCCGAGCGGCGGCCGACGATGCGGTCGGCGAGACCGCCCGATGCGCCGGTGTTGCTGAGCACCACCGCCTCGCGGCCGAGCACGTCCGCGTACGCCGACGGTGCCAGCAGCTCCGGCACCCGCGCCTGCTTCGACTGCTTCGCGGCAGCCTCGGCCACCCGCGCCCAGCGCTCCATGCGGCTCTGGGAGAACGAGCCCTTCAGAAGCTCGGTGCGAAGCGGGCCGATCCGGGCCACGCCCAGCTCGGTCAGCTTCTCGACCGCCTCGTCCGAGCGGGCGCCGGGTTGCGCGATCCAGACGGTCACCGACGGTGCATTGGGCAGGGACTCCACCTCCTCGATCAGCTCGCATCCGTCGGAGCGCACGCGCGCTCGATACACGCGGCCCTCCCACACGATCTCGCAAGTATCGCCGACCGACAGGCGCAGCACCTGCTCGAGGTGGCGGCGGTCTCGGTCGGACAGCTGCGCCACTCCCTCCCGCAGGTCGCGCGCGAAGAAGCGGTAGACGTGCCCGCTCAGCGTTCCACCAGCTCGGCGGCCCAGCCGTCCACCACCGCTCGGCGGCCGCCGCCGAGCGTCTGGCGCTCGAGCAGACCCGACGCCAGCACCAGCGGTGGCCGGTCGGCTCGCTGCAGCAGCGGCTCCAGCAGATGCAGCTCCAGGTTGGCCAGCCATAGCGGTGCGGGCGGCAGCGGGTCGCCCAGCACGTCACGGCGCTCGGCGCTCAGCTCGACGTCGTTTCGGGCGGCGTTGATCCGCGTGGCCTGCACGGCCAGCGGATCGATGTCGAACGCCCGTAGCGGGCCGAACCCGAGCCTGGCGGCCGCGATCGAGAGCACGCCGGAGCCACAGCCGAGGTCGAGCGCCGGCCCGGGGTCGAGCTCCTGGAGCAGCGCCAGCGCCGCCCGCGTGGAGCCGTGCGCGCCGGTGCCGAACGCGCGGCCGGGGTCGATCACGACGGCGATCGGCTCGGGCGGCGACCAGGGCGGCCCCACCCACAACCGGCCCTCGCGCACAGGCCGGTGGAAGTCGCGCCAGGCGTCAGCCCAGCCGTCGACGACCGGGCTCTCGCTGAGCGAGGCATCCGGGCGGTGCTCGGCGAAGCCCGACAGCTCCACCTGGTCGCCGTCGCGTTGCTCCTCGATGCCGCCCGGAAACCACTCCAACATGCGCAGCACGGCCAGCTCCGCGTCGGCCGCCGGGACGCGCAGGGTGTAGCGGTTCATCCCGAGAAGGCCGAGCGGATGCGGCCCAGGAACGACTCGTCGGGCTTGTACGTATCGTCGGCAACGGCCGCCTCGAACTCGGCCAGCAGGCGACGCTGGTCGTCGGACAGCCGCTGCGGAAGCATCACGTTCACCAGCACGCGATGGTCGCCGCGGCCGCGTCCGTTCAGCACCGGCACGCCCTTGCCGCGCAGCACCATCACGTCACCGGGCTGGGTGCCCGCCCCCAGCTCCACCTGCTGCTCGCCGTCCAGCGTCTCCACCGTCACGGTTGTGCCCAACGCGGCACGGGTGAAGGGCAGGTTCAGCACGGTGACGACGTCGTTTCCGTCGCGCTGGAAGCTGGGGTGCGGCCTGACCCGCACGCCGACATAGAGGTCTCCACGCGGCCCACCCGGCTGGCCCTGGTGGCCGCGGCCGCGCAGCTGCAGCCGCTGGCCGTCCATGATCCCCGCCGGGATCTGCACCTCGACCGTCTCGGCCACCTGCTGCAGCCCCCGCCCGCGGCAGCTGCTGCACGGGGTCTCGATCACGACGCCGCGGCCGCCGCAGGTGGGGCAGGCCCCGGTCTGCACGAACTGGCCGAGCGCCGTCTGCTGTACCCGCTGCACGCGGCCCTGGCCGCCGCAGGTGTCGCAGGTGTGCGACTCGGAGCCGGGCTCCGCGCCGCTGCCGCTACAGCGATCGCAGTCGCCGATCACCTCGATGTCGAGCCGGCGCTCGACGCCGAACGCGGCCTCCGCGAACTCGAGCGTCACGTTGGCGGCGAGATCGCCGCCGCGCCGCTGGGCACGGGCACCGCCGAACAGGTCGTCGCCGAAGAAGGCGCCCAGCAGGTCGGACAGCGACCCGAAGTCCATGAACTGGTCGGTGTGCAGCGACGAGCCGTCCACCCCGGCATGGCCGAACCGGTCATAGCGCGCTCGGGTGTCGGCGTCGCACAGCACCTCGTAGGCCTCCGCCACCTCGCGGAAGCGCTCCACGGCCTGCGGGTCGCCCGGATTGACGTCGGGATGCAGCTCGCGGGCGAGCTTTCGGAAGGCCTTCTTGATCTCGGCCTCGTCGGCGCCCGGGTCGACGCCCAGCACCTCGTAGTAGTCACGTTTGGCAGCCACGCGAGCAGTCTAGAGGCGCGCGCCACCGAGCCGGCCGCCCCCTCAGGCCTGCGGGGTATCAGCCGCGCAGGGCCGGCGCCGCAGATGGCGGAGCCGACCCTTGCGCACTGTTACCACTGATGAAAGCCGTGGCCGTGGTGCGGCCCGACCCTGGCCAGAAACATGGCCAGCGCAACCGCCCAGACAAAGAGCGCTGGGCGCTTCACCAGAATCTTCATTACCTACCTCCTGCCCACGGGGGTACTTCCCCTACCAGCGAACGTCCTGCAGGGCTTCTGCTGCCTGCCGGTACAACTCCGCTGCCCTTGCTGCTTCCCCTCTGCTGTGTGCCACATCCCCGAGCGCGACCCATGCGCCGGCGAGATGGCTCACCGTCTCCACAGCCGCAAAACAGTCCACCGCGGCCTTGAAGGACGCCTCCGCCAGATCGAGCCGGCCGAGCTCAAGCGACGCGCGGCCGATCACGATTTGAGCGTTACCTTCTTCTTCTCGGTATTCCTCGCGCGAACTCAATAACTCGATCGCGCGATATCCGCTCTCGATCGCCCCCTCCAGATCGCCGCTGTGCATCCGTGCCGATGCCAGCGACGACGCCGCGAAGGCGGCGTCGATGCGGTTGTCCTGCTCCACGGCGATCCTGAACGACTCGCGCAGAAGCGGTACCGCCTCCTCCGGCTTACCGGTGATCGCACGCAGCTGCCCGAGGTTGTTCAGCAGCTTGCCCACGTACTCGTGATCCGCCACCCGCTCGAACAGCGCCTTCGATCGCTCGGCGTGCTCGCGCGCGCGGGTGTACTCGTTGCGTCGCTCAGCCACCAGCGACGCGTCCAGGTAGGTCTCTGCCAGCACCCGGTCGTCGTTCAGCGCGTGCGCCAGCTCGAGCGCCTGCTCGACATCCTCGGCCGCCGCCGTGAAGTCCTTCTGGCGCCGCCGGATCTTGGCCCTCGCGTTGAAGATGCGTGCCCGTAGCGCATCCGACGGGTCGACCGTGGTCTCGCAGGCATGCAGCGCCTCGTCCAGCAGCGACGCCGCCGTCGCCAGGCTACCCATCTTGTACCGGACGACCCCGATCCGGTACAGGGCCAGCGCGAGCGCGTCGTCCCATCCAGCCTGCTCCGCCGCCTGCCGCGCGGCGGCCAGCTCGACCAGCGCGTCGTCCAGGCGGCCGACGTTCTGCAGCGCCCAGCCCCGCGCCAGCCGCAGCCGCAGCGCGAGCCGTTCGCTCCCCGGCGACCGGAGGGCGTCCTTTACACCCTCCAGCTCGGCCAGCGCCTCGGCGTCGCGGTGCGCCTCGATTTCGGCCTCGGCACGGGTGACCGCCGCCTCGCAGGCGGCCCTGATCGCCGCCGGGCTCTCCCCGGCCAGCGCCATGCGGTCGACCCCGAGCCGCTCGGCAAACCAGTCGAGTGCGGCCGGCGAGGGCCGCGTCTTGCCCAGCTCCACCTGGCTCACGTACTCCTTGGAGAAGCGCGAGCCCCCCAGCTCGCCCTGCGTGAGCCCGATCTCGAGCCGCGCCTCGCGCACGCGCGCGCCGACCCCAGTGGCACGCTCGCGGCGAGTGACCCCGCGCACGGTCTCGAGTGTCTTCGCGTCTCCCATCCCTCTCAAGGTAGCGGACTCCGGGTCACTTGACTAGCACCTCCTGGAGAATTCATCGACCGGCGGACTATACGCTATTTCAAGCCAAAACGTCCCGAGTCAAGTAGAGCTAATCAGACAACTTGATTTACCCCTTTTTGTGCACTTGACCCCGAGCCCCCGGGCGACTATTGTGAGGCTACAACGCAAAGACGGCACGGCGAGACGGTGGTGCCGGAGACGAACCCTCTACCGGCGGGCCGCCGGGAAGGATTCACAAGTCTCCTCGGGGTCACACCGCCCAACTCGCAGCCGGGGGGGTCGGAGTCAAGAAGCGCGTCGGAGTGGACTGGAGCCCCACTCCGACGCGC